>CAUPUB010000037.1:0-21625 GCA_963514535.1 uncultured Fretibacterium sp. | reverse complement strand
TCCATCAGAGAGGTCATGGCCTTGATCTGCTCGTCCAGCTCCTGGTCGTACCAGGATGCCACGCGCTCCAGCATTTCGTCCAGGTGCCCCGTCTCCTCGCCGATGCGCATCATCTGACAGACCAGTGGTGGGAAAACCCCGGCATTCTTCGCCGCGTCGCCCAGGTTCAAACCGGACTTGGCCGAGGCCTGGAGCTCGGCGAACCCGACGCGGATCACGTCGTTGCCCGCCACCTCCTCCGCCATCTCAAGCCCCCTCAAGATGGGCACCCCCGCCGAGACCAGGGACGCCAGGGTCTGGGAGGACCGGGCCATGCTGGCCTTGAACACCAGGGTCTTGACCACTGGCAGCTTCAGCTTCAGCCTGTCCATGAAGGGCTTCGTCAGGGGACTCTTCAGCGCCCAGATCAGCCCCCCGATGACGGCGAAGGCCACCGCTACGATCGTCTTCCAGTTGTTCTCGCAGTAGTCCCCAAAATCGAACATCATCTTCGTCAGGGTTGGCAGCTCGATGTGCATCCCCGCGAAGACATGTTTGAACTTCGGCAGGATGAACGCGATGAAGATCACTACTACCCCGACCGCGAAGAGGATGACGAAGGACGGGTAGAACATGGCGGACTTGATCTTGCCGACCAGGGCCGCCTGCTTCTCCAGCAGGCCCGCCACGCGGTCCAGGGATTCGTCCAGAAGTCCCCCTTCCTCACCCGCCTGGACCAGTGAGATCATCATGGTGTTGAACACACGGTGCTGCTTCATGGCATGGCTGATAGGGACGCCGCGGTCGATGTTGCCCTTGACGTCCAGTAACACATCCTTGAAGATCAGGTTCTTCTCCTGATCCGAGATGATGTCGAGCGCCGCCGTCAGGCTCAGCCCAGCCTTGACCATCGTCGCGAACTGCCGAAAGAAGACCATCTTGGTCTTTGCCGGCACTGTGCCGATGCGCTGGAGCTTGTCGAACAGCGACATCGAGCTGCTGGCGATAGCTCTGCCCCCCCCTCCGGCGCCCAGGGAGAGCACCAGGATGCCCCTCTGTCTCAGGGCATCGAGGGCCATCCCCTGGCTCTCCGCCTCCACCTGCCCCTCGACGACACTGCCGCCCGTGTCGCGGCCTCTGTATTTGAAGTTCATGGCAGCCTCACTCCCAAATCAATGAATAAAATCAGCGTCTCCTTAAATCAGCGCTTCCCTAAAACAGGCAAGCTGAGGTACCACCGGGGGCTTCATGGATTAAATCAGCGTTTCCTTAGAAGCCCTTCATCAGAATACGCTGCAGGTCCTGAGGGTCGTAGGCGTAGGTCAGCGCCGTCTCCAGAGGAAGCTCCCCATTTTTAACCAATTCCGCGAGATTCTGCTCCATCGTATGCATTCCGATGCTAGCCCCCGTCTGGATCAACGTCCGAATCTGGCTTCCCTTCCCCTCCCGAATACAGTTGCGCACCGCGGGATTGGCGAGCAGCAACTCGGTCGCGCAGACCCGCCCGCCGGACTCCCCTTTGGGGATGAGCTGCTGCGAACAGATGCCCAGGAGGACGGAGGCAAGTTGCACCCGGATCTGCGTCTGCTGGTGGGGTGGGAAGACGTCGATCAGGCGGTCGAGGGACTGCGCCGCGTCCTGGGTGTGCAGCGTCCCCAACACCAGGTGCCCCGTCTCCGCCGCCGTGACCGCAGCCGCGATGGTCTCCAGGTCCCGGAGCTCTCCTATCAAAATAACGTCCGGGTCCTGGCGCAAGGCGCGGCGCAACCCCTCGGCGAAACTGTTGGTGTCCGTCCCGATCTCCCGCTGGTGAATAAGGCATCGTTTGGAACGGTGCACGTACTCGATGGGATCCTCGATCGTGATGATGTGTTCGAAGCGGGTAGAGTTGATCTCGTTGATGAGCGCGGCCAGCGTGGTGCTCTTGCCGTGCCCTGTGGGCCCCGTCACCAGGAAGAGCCCCCGTCGCTTGCGGATAATCTCCTTCAGGACCACAGGAAGCTTCAGCTCTTCAACCGACCGAATCTGGATGGGGATCAAACGAAAGGCCACCGCCATGCCGTGGGCCTCGAAAAAGCAATTTCCACGAAAGCGAGCCTCAATCCCGTCCGGCCCCGCGTAGGTAAAGCTGAAGTCCAGCTCCTTCTCATTCTTGAAGATATCCAGCCGCTCCTTGTTCATCACCTCCAGCAGGGCACGCTCGACGTCCAGGCCCGTCGGGATCCCCGCCCCCTCGACATACTCCAGATTCCCGTCGATACGGACCACCGAAGGAACCCCCACGCTGATGTGCAGGTCGCTGGCGTTTTGAAGAATAACCTTATTCAGTAAGGCTTTCAGACTGATAGGCAAGATAAAGACCCCCTAAGAAAAACAGTTTGGATCGAAGCGGGCGATAGTTCTTGAAGGACCTGCCCTAACCGCATCCGCAGAATCCGTCATCTTGAAAAATCTCCTTCGCCCACAATCCGGAATCCTCAGCGAAGAAAACGGGCACGACAGCTAAAGCGTGGTGGTAAAGACTTCCTCCAGCGAGGTGTGTCCCGCCAGGGCGTTGTTGATCCCGGACTGACGCAGGGTCTTCATCCCCCGTTTGATGGCCTCGGCGCGTAGCTGGATGTTGCTGACCCCCTCCAGGATCATGCGCCGCAGATCGTCGTCCACCATCATGATCTCGTAGATGCCACGGCGCCCCTTGTAGCCGTTGCGGCACTCGTTGCAGCCATGGGGGCGGAACGCGTGGGTCCCAACCGGGACGTTCAACGTCTCGCACATGTTCGGGTTCAGCTCGTACTCCTCTCGGCAAATGGGACACAGGCGCCGCACCAGACGCTGGGCGATGACCCCGGACAGAGACGCGGAGACCAGGAAGGGCGGAACCCCCATGTCGATCATACGGGTTGCAGCGCTCGGCGCGTCGTTCGTGTGCAGGGTCGAGAGCACGAAGTGTCCGGTGAGGGCCGCGCGGATGGCTATCTGCGCCGTCTTCTGGTCGCGGATCTCTCCCACCATGACCTTGTCCGGGTCCTGCCGCAGGATGGAGCGCAGGGCGGACTCGAACGTCAGGCCCGCCTTCTCGTTGACGTGGACCTGGTTGATCCCCGCCACGGAGAACTCCACGGGGTCCTCGACCGTGATGATGTTGACGTCCGGCTGGTTGATCTTCTGGAGCATCGAGTAGAGCGTCGTCGATTTTCCGCTGCCCGTCGGGCCCGTCACCAGCATGATGCCCCACGGCATGCCGCAGAACAGGTCTATCTTATCCATGTCGTCCGCCTCCAGACCCAGGCGGTCCAGCCCCACGGCGGAGCTCTCCTGGTCCAGGATACGAAGGACGACCTTCTCCCCGTTCATGGTGGGCAGCACGCTGACGCGGAGGTCGATGCGCCGTCCGTCCACACGGATCAGGATGCGGCCATCCTGGGGCTTGCGTTTCTCCGCGATGTCCATGCCGCTCATGATCTTGAGGCGGGCGGATACGGAGGGGTGCAGGGCCACGGGGTAGTCGAACGCACTGTAGAGCTGACCGTCCACACGGAAGCGCACGCGCGCCATCTTCTCATAGACCTCGACGTGGATGTCCGACGCCCCCTCGCGCACGGCCTGCTGCAGGAGGTTACTGACCAGCTGGATGACCGGCGCCTCATCCGAAGCGGCATCGAAGTCGAGCTCGAGGTCCTGTCCCAGGTCCGTATCCACCTCCTCAATGGCCTCCTCGAGGTTGTTCTGGAGGTTGTAGAGACGGTCCAGATTCTGATTGATGTCGGACGTGGTTGCGATCCCGACCTTCAGGTTTCGTCCCGTGAGCATCCGCACCTCGTCCTGGCCCAGAAGGTCCAGAGGATTGGACATCGCCACGAGCAGTAGGTCGTCCTCCATGATGGAGAGCGGTATCAGGCTGAGGCGCTCCGCCACAGCGCGGGGCACCAGCCGGATGGCCTCGGGCATGGGACGGTAGCGCGTCAGTGTGAACAAGGGCATCTTCAGCTGGGTGGATAAGGCCTCGGCCAGACGTGTCTCCGAGATGAACTTCTCGGAGACGAGGACCTCTCCAAGTTTTTTTTCGCTTCCGCGCTGGATCTGCAGCGCCCGAACCAGCTGAGACTCGTCGATGGCCCCAGCCTGCACCAGGATATCGCCCAGCTTGGGCTGATGGGCATGCAGCGAGGCAAAACTGGGAATTAAGGCACGCTCGTCCCCCTCGGGCTCAGTCGTCGGGGCAGGAGCCGCAGCGGGCCCCACAACCCCCGACGGGGCTGCCCCCGACGGGACAGGAGCGGGGGGGACAGGCGCGACAGAGGCGGGAGACGGGACAGCCGGCGACACAGCGGGGCCGGGAACCGGCGCGGAGGCTGGTTCGGGAGCCGCAGCGGGTGGCTGCACGACCGAAAGAGACGGTTGCGTGGCCGCAGCAGGCGGCTGCACGACCGAAAGAGACGGCTGCGCGGCCGCAGCAGGCGGCTGCACGACCGAAAGAGGCGGCTGCACGACTGCAGCAGGCGGCTGGACGACCGCAAGGGGCGGCTGCACGGGCGCAACAGGCGGCTGGACGACCGCAAGGGGCGGCTGCACGGGCGCAGCAGGCGGCTGCACGGCCGCAAGGGGCGGCTGAGCGACCACGACAGGCGGCTGAGCGGGCGCAACGGCCGGCTGCACGGGTGCAACGGACGGCTGCACGGCCGCAAGGGGCGGCTGCGCGTCCGCAGCAGGCGGCTGCACGGCCGCAAGGGGCGGCTGCGCGTCCGCAGCAGGCGGCTGCACGACCGCAAGGGGCGGCTGCGCGTCCGCAGCAGGCGGCTGCACGACCGCAAGAGACGGCTGCACGGGCGCAGCAGGCGGCTGCACGGGCGCAGCAGGGGCCGACACGGAGGCCAACAGGCTTTTAAGGGCCAGATTCGCCCCTCGGATCTCCTCGACCGGAGCCAGGGCAAAGCGAAGGTCCAGCGAGGCCGCCCTGCGCAATTCCTCCTGGGTCTCCGTGTCCAGGGGGTCCGAGACCGCTACGAGCAACACCGACCCGCGATCCTGGAACTCCAGGGGAAAAGCATTCAAGCGCTCCAGGAGGTCCAGCGGCAGGATGTTTTGGGTTGACGCGTTAGTTACGTAATCCTGCACATCGACCACGGGCAACATAAACTGGAGCCCCAGGGCCTCCGTTACCTGGCGCTCCGTCAGGATTCCCATACCCACCAGGATAGTCCCCAAACGCTTATCCGAGTCCACGGCCTTAGCGCTTAGCCCCCGCTCCAGCTCCTCAGGCGTGACCATGCGAGCCTCAAGCAAAACGTCTCCAAACCTTTTTTTAGCCATCGTAATCGAGAACCTCCGCCTCCTGACTCAACGACACAACAAAAACGCTGCCGGGGTCCCTTAGTGAGGGATCAGGGTACCACGTGCGTCCCCGCCCTGTCCACTACAGCCCTGCCCAGGGACTGAGGATCCGTGATGACTGCGCGCCGCCCCTCCCTGCCGGGGCGCTCCAGAAACTGGATCACGGCCTGGATCTTGGGGAGCATACTGCCCGGCGCGAAATGCCCCTCTTCCACATAACGTTCCAGCTCCGCAACCGTCACCCGGCCCAGGGCCCTCTGGTCCGCCTTGCCGAAGTTGACGCAGACCTGGGGAACCCCCGTGGAGATGACCAGCAAATCGGCCCTCAGACGCGAGGCCAGGAGACTCGATGCGAAGTCCTTATCGATGACGGCATCCCGACCCTCGAGCGTCCCGTCGGGACGCCGAACCACGGGGATGCCGCCACCGCCGACGGCGATGAGACAGTATCCCTGGCTCATCAGGCTCTCGATGACCGGGGCCTCGATAATCTCCTTTGGGCTCGGAGAGGCCACCACCCTGCGGTAGCCGCGTCCGGCATCGCTGACCAGGGCCCAGTCGGGATGCTCCCGGCGCACCCGTTCCACCTGATCCTCCCCGAAAAAGGAGCCTATCGGCTTCGAGGGTTTTTCAAACGCAGGGTCGTCCACATCCACCAGGACCTGGGTCACGACCGTCACAGCGGTCTTGTCCATCCTCCTCCGTCGGAACTCGTTACCCATGGCCTGCTGGATCTGATATCCTATAGCTCCCTGCGTACCCGCGCCGCAATTCACCAACGGGACCGGATGTATCCCCTCCGTCCGCTCCGCGATCTCCGAACGCCGCAGGGCAAACCCCACTTGGGGGCCGTTGCCGTGAGTGATGACCACATCGTAACCGCTCTCGATCATATCCGTGATCTGGACCGCCGTCTCGCATATGGCCGCGTACTGATCTGCTACGGTCTTATGAGCCTCATCCTTGATCAGGGAGTTTCCCCCAACCGCAACCACCGCCAGCCTGCCCATAGAAGTTCCCCGCCCCTTTCGTCATCCCATGAGGTTCAACCACCCCACAAAACGTCCACATCAAGTCCAAACGCTCCCGCCCCGGTGGGGTGAGGTCACGTCGTACTCGTGTTATATCGCCCATCGGCGGGCTTGCCCGTCGGGCTCTATCATCGTTATCATTATCGGTATCGGCTCGAAAAAACTTTTATTGATTGTACCATTTCAAAGGGATACAATCCACAGGGTACCGGGCCCGATGAGCGGAACGGCACAAGGTACTCTCTTCTAAATTTATCTGCAGGGAGCGATGGAGATGTCCGAACTTTATGGCCTGATCCTCACGGGAGGAAGCGGAACGCGGCTATGGCCGAGGTCCCGTGAGGACCTGCCCAAACAGTTTCTGGCCCTGTCCGGCACGCGGACACTGTTCCAGGAGACGATCGTGCGGATGCTGCGCATCCTGCCCGTGGAAGACCTTAGGGCGGTAACCGGAGCTCAGTGGGGTGCCCTGGTAGCCCATCAGGCACGGGAGGTCGCGGGGCCGTTCGAGAACCTCATCGTGACGGAGCCGACGATGCGCAGCACGGCGCCGGCCATCCTGCTGGGCTGCGAGTCGCTCCGGGAGTCGGGGGCGCGGGACGAGGACATCGTGATCGTCACCCCCAGCGACCACATCGTCCGAAACTCGGATGCCTTCGCCTCGGCCCTGGAGCGCGCGGCGGAGGCCGCGGCGGAGGGATACCTGGCAACATTGGGCATCGTCCCCGACCGGCCCGACACCGGCTTTGGCTACATCCGCACGGGAGCGGAGCGGGGAGCCTGGTTCGAGGCCGAGGCTTTCGTGGAAAAGCCTGACCTGGATACCGCTCGGGAGTACCTGCGAAGCGGCACCTATCTCTGGAACGGCGGCGTGTTCGTCTTCTCCCTCGGCTCTCTCCAGCGGGAGCTCGAGCGGACGGCCCCGGACCTGGCCGCCCTAGCGGGGCGGGGGACAGCGGCTCTGGCCGGGGACTTCGAGGGCATCGAGCCCGTCTCCTTCGACTGCGCCGTCATGGAGCGGGCGCGGAGGGTGGCGGTGGTTCCGCTGGACGCGGGCTGGTCCGACGTCGGCTCCTGGGACGCGCTGCACGAGGTGTCCGACCGCGACGACCGGGGCAACGCGACGATCGGGGACGTGACGTTGCGGAATGCCTCCGACTGCTTCGTAGACTCCCGGAACCGGCTGACGGTGCTGAGCGATGTCGAGGGCCTCATCGTCGTCGATTCGCCCGACGCCCTCTTCGTCACGCGGCGCGGGGCCTCCCAGGGCGTGCGCGACGTCGTCCGGAGGCTGAAGGCCGAGGGGCGGCGGGAGGTTAGCCAGATCTCCGAGTGCACGAGACCCTGGGGGGCCTACCGGGTCCTCTGCGAGGCGGAGCGCTTCAAGGTCCGACACATGGTGCTGGCGCCGGGCAAGGCGGCATCCTTCCCTCCCCGCTGCCACAGCGTCGAGCACTGGATCGTCGTGAAGGGTGCGGCGCGCGTGCGCCTTGGAGACGAGGAGCGCTTCATCCCAGAGGGGGACGGGATCTTCATCCCCAAGGATGTTCCCTGCCGGCTGGAGAACTGCGGGCGGATCGGTCTCGAGATCGTGTCGGTCCTGGAGGGCGAATATCTGGGTGAGAGCGAGGGCGAGGATATCGCCGGACCGAACTAGGGAAACGCTGATTTAATCCATGAAGCACCCCGGTGGTACCCCAGCTTGCTTGTTGATGGGCAGAACTTGCCGGGGCCGCCGCTATCGGGATAGCGGCGTGGGGGCTTGGGGGCGAAGCCCCCATGTTAAATTTTAGGGAAGCGCTGGAGATTTTTGCCCATAGATGTTTTGCATACTCCTCTTTGGAAAAATATGCGTTTTTGTTTTAATCAGCGCTTCCCTAGAAACCTCGCCGGTCCCCCAAACGGTCCCCCAAGGAGAAAGGGAAATTAGGGGAGATGGGAATATGAGTAATCCTGACGTTTGTACCGCCCTCCCATTGATGCTAGAATTCAAAATCGACATTAGACGCTAGAATGTCAAGCGGTCGTTTCCAGATGGCAAAAAAGGGTAAAAAGGGCAAAACTGTGGGGTTCAAGCCTATCTAGGAGGGATTTGTGTTGTTCTTGAGAAACTTTTTGGCTTTGAGCGTAACGGCGTTCCTGTTCTTCCTTGCCGTGGGGGGATCCGCGAACGCGGCGGTCGATTCCGTCGGTGTCATCGATATGTATGAGGTCACCAACAACCACCCGAAGATGAACGACGCCAAGGCTCAGATGGCGACGATATCCCGCCAGAAGGAGACCGAGGCGAAGGCCGCCGCCGATAAGGAGTCCGACCCCGCCAAGAAGGCCCAGATCGTCCAGGCAAAGCGGATGGAGCTGGCCAGGGAGGAGCAAAAGATCATGGACCCCATCTTCAGGGATTGCCAGCGGGCCGTCCGGGAGGTGGCCACGAACAAGAAGCTGACCCTCGTCCTCAACAAGTCCGTCGTCCTGATCGGCGGTTCGGATATCACGCAGGACGTCATCCAGCAGCTGGCTAAGGGCAACGCCGCGCCCAAGAAGAAGTAACGGCCCAAGAGCGTTCATCGTAGGAAAGGCTGCGCCCGCACGCGCAGCCTTTCCTCATTTTCCCGGGATCTCCAAAGGCCCGGGTTTTTCGATTCCGGAGGGGGCCCGAGTTTTCGCATGAAACTGTTCATCACGGATATAGACGACACGTTGTCGGTCGGGGAGGCCGTCGCGGACGAGGTCCGGGGGGCCTGCTCCCGCCTCCGCGGCGCGGGCTGGGAGATCATGGTCGCCACAGGACGCACCTACAGCACGGCCCGTGGACACATGGAGGCGATCGGGGTGACCCATCCTTCGATCCTCTACAACGGCGGCCGCATCGTGGACCCCAGCGGGCGCCCCCTCTACAGCCGCCTAATGGAGGAGGACCTGGCCAACCGCATCCTGGAGTACGTCTGGACTCTGCCCCTCGAGCTCCAGGTGTCCGGCGACGAGCACATCTCCTGCCGGGAGACGGACGTGCAGACCCGAAGTTTCTTCTCAGATGTTGGCCCTATCCGTCTCTTGACGGAGCCTGTGGTGACAGAGCCCGTCTTCCGCGTCTGTTTATGGCTGGACTCCCGGCTCATGCCCAAGGTGGAGGAGGACCTTCGGGAGCGCTTCGGGCACGAGGCCGAGATCTGCCCCGGAGGACCGCAGTCCATGGACATCCAGCCCCTGGGCGTCTCCAAGGGAAGCGCGCTGGACCGCCTCCTCGCGGAGCTGCCCGACCGGCCCGAGGTGATCGTTGCGGCCGGGGACCACTGCAACGACAGGGAGCTTCTGCGTCGTGCGGACGTCGCGGCCTCGCCCTCCAACGCACACGAGGCGTTGCTCCGGGAGGCCGACCTCATCATCCCCCCCGTCTCGGAGCACGGAATCCGCACCCTGATAGACCACATCCTCTCCCCCACCTTCTCCGCCAACCCAAACCCCTCCACGGGCCCGAGCCGCCGATTGTAGTCGTATAACGTATAATAGAGAGTACAGAATTACGGTTGCAAGGAGGCGGCGTTCCGATGCGGAGTTCAAAGTTCTTCTCAATATTCGTGGTGTCTCTTCTTCTTTTTTCGACCGAATGGGGCGTGGGGGGAACCGCCTGGGCGCAGCAGGACAAGGGCTGGACGTGGAAGGTCCTGGTAGTCGCCCCGGTAGGCGGCTGGGAGGGCAGCGCGGGAAGATCCGTGCGCTCAGCCCTCTCCTGGCACGAGGCGGAGATCGATGAGAGCGGTACGGGGGTCAGGGGGCACGACCTCCGGTTCGTCTATCTTCCCCCGATGGACGAGGGCTCCGCTGCTGCGGCCTCGCTGCCGGCCGACAAACACACGGTTGCCATCCTGAGCTTCGCCACGCCCGAGGTTGACCGCATCCTGATCGGGAGAGTGGCCACACTCGGTATTCCCCTCATGCTGGCGGGCGGGGAGGAGATTTCCTTCCACCAGACTGGTGGCAAGCTCCTGCCCTTCGTCTTCGGCCTCGACCTTTTTCGTGACTACAGGAGCGAGGCCCTGGCCGCCTACGCCGTCAAAACTCTCACCCCGCAGGCTCACCTGGCCCTTATGGGGAGCCGCTTCACGGTCAATCAGGAACGGGAGGCGAAGTTGTGCCAGTCGCTCCTGCTCGACGCCGACTTCATGCCCATGCCCTATTGGGTGGACGCCTCGGTGACCGACACCTTCGCCCTCCTTGCGGAGGAGGTCGAGAGCTCCGGGCAGGGCGTCTTGGTCGCATTCATGGGTAACATGGCCGCCAAGGAGATGTGGCGCACCTTCATGCGCACCCTCACGCCCTGGAGGCTGTGGCACTGCGGCAGGCCGGACGAGTCTTTTCTATCCTTCCAGGGGATGGTCTTCGCCGACCAGAATCTCTTTCTGGAAAAACACGGCGGATTCCAGGATCTCAAGCGGCGTCTGTGGAACACCCGGACCCTCCAGGCCCCGGACAGCGTCGCCGCGGGCCGTGCCGATGCCCTGGCCCAATGGCTGATCCAGGGGCTGAGCGCACTGCCGGGCCCCCTGGAGAGCCTGGACCGCCCGGCCCTGCTGGACCGCCTGGGCCGTGCCGAGCGGATTCCCTTCGGCAATCAGGTGCTCGACGTGAACCCCGAGCTTCACCGGCCCCGCCACCGTCAGGTCTATATCCTGGAGATACAGGGTCGCGAGTATTTCCTTCTGGACACGCTTTTAACCCAGGGCCCCGCTTATTTTTCGTATTAGTGTTAACGCGAGCCGCTTAATGTTAATGCGAGCCGCTGCTTGACGCGAACCTCTGGTCTGCCGTTCCTTCCCCACCCCGTTCCCGATCTCGCGCAGGCGCGATGCGGCGTGATAAAATATTGGGGTATGCGGAAAAGTGCGGGGGTGGCGGAACGGCAGACGCACCAGACTTAGGATCTGGCGCCCTTGTGGCGTAGGGGTTCAAGTCCCCTTCCCCGCACCATAAGCGATCGAGCTCGACATGTTTTTCGTGCGGGGAGGTAGGACAGGTGCGGCGTGCGGTCTTTCTGTTGTTATTAGCAACGCTCTTGATAGCGGTCGGAGGGGGTATCCCGGGAGCCTGGGCCCTCGATGCCGAGAACCTTCCCAATAAGGCGAGCCTCTCCGCCAACAGGATGCGTTTCGACTCGAAGACGGGCGACTTCATCGCTGCGGGGAACGTGGTCATCAGAGCGGATGGCCTGACTGTCGTCTCGCCCCGCGGGACCGGCAACACCCTGCGTCGGGAGGTGCTCTTCGACGAGGGGGTCACGGCCTCCGGGGACTGGCAGGGCGACCGGATCGACCTCCGGGCCGGGAGCATGGAGCTCTTCTTCGGGGAGCCGCCCTCCTGCAAGGTAGCCAAGGGAGTCCGGGGTGGGGTAGGTGAGATTGCATTGGACGCGGACCGGCTGACCCTGATCGGGCGCGGCGGCCTCTCCGGCGCCGACGAGGAGGACGGTCGGACAAAGGTCTGGATGACGAACGTCCGGCGCGTGGAGGACCGCTCGATGGGCATCGCCTTCGGGGCGGGCTCCGTGGAGGGGATGCTTCGGGAGGGGGTCCTGGTCTCCATGACCGCGAAGTCGAAGGTCTGGATCGAGGGAAGGCCGAACCGCAGCGGGGACGCCGTGAGCCTGCGTGGCGACCGGGCGGTCTACTCCGAGGAACGGGGCAGTGTCGTGCTGAGCGGCAACGTCCGCGCGGTCCAGAAGGGGCGGACGCTGACGTCGGACTCCCTCGTCTACTTTCCCGACCAGAACCGCGTGGAGGCCCTGGGGGGAATGGTGAGCCGCTCGGGCACAGCGAGCGCGGACCGCGCGACGATCACCATCGACCTCTCGAAAGAGCCCAAACAGACACCGACATCCACCGCATCGCCCGACGAGGTGAAAAAGAGAAAAGACGACAAAAAAACGGCGCCCGCGAAAAAGGGCAGGAAGCGATGAGTAAAAAACGGAAAACGAAAAAGGCTGCCTCCAATGCCGATTCAGCCCCAGTGGACGATGCGGCACCCGAGCTCCGGCTCTCCGCACGGGGACTGCGCAAGGGGTACGGGGGGCGCCTCGTCGTCTCGGACGTCGATATCGAGGTCGGACCGGGGGAGGTCGTTGGGCTCCTTGGCCCCAACGGCGCGGGCAAGACGACCTCGTTCTACATGATCGTGGGGCTTGTCAGGCCGGACGCCGGCAGCGTCTTCATCGGAGACCGAAACGTCACCGGCCTGCCGGTCTACGCCCGCGCCCGGGCGGGGATCGGCTATCTTCCGCAGGAGTCCTCGGTGTTCCGAAGCCTGACGGTACGGGAGAATATCGACCTGGTCTGGGAGGAGATGGGGTGCCCCTCCGAGGACGCCACGGATCAGCTGCTCGAGCAGTTCGGCATCGTCCATATCGCTGACACCCACGGCTATGCCCTCTCCGGCGGCGAACGCCGCCGCGTGGAGATCGCCCGGGCCCTGACCCTCAAGCCCCACTTCATCCTGTTGGACGAGCCCTTCAGCGGCATCGACCCCATCGCGGTCAACGACATCCAGGCCATGATTCATTCCCTGAAGAAACAGGGATACGGCGTGCTCATCACGGACCACAACGTGAGGGAGACCCTCTCCATCACCGACCGGACCTACCTGATCCACGACGGAAAAATCTTCCTGGACGGCTCTCCCAAAGAGGTCGCACGGAACCCCCTGGCGCGCAAGTTCTACCTGGGCGACAACTTCTCCTGGTGAGGGATCCCGGTGAGAGGATCCTGACAGGAGGGGTCCGGGCTTCAGGCGGAATCGGGCGGCGGCGCCTTCTTCTCGCGGAGGGGATCGACGTACTTCTTCCGCTCCTCCAGCGAGATGCGCGTCAGCGCGCCCGCCGGCAGACCGGCCAGCAGCCTCCAGCCCATGTCCAGGGACTGCCCGATGTCGCGGTCCTCGTCCCGTGACTGGCCGATAAAGGTCCGCTCGAACGCCTCCCCGAAGGCGATGTACGCCCGGTCCACCTCGGAGAGCTCGTCGCGCCCGACCACCTCGGACAGGGCCTTGACCTCCTGCACCTTGCTGTAGCAGGCGAAGAGCTGGCTGGACAGGCTGGGGTGGTCCTCCCGCGTATAGCCCTTGCCGATGCCGTCCTTCATCAGGCGCGATAGGCTGGGGAGCGGGTCGATGGGCGGGTAGACGCCCGCCGCATCCAACGCACGCGACAGGACGATCTGTCCCTCCGTGATGAACCCCGTCTGGTCCGGCACGGGGTTGGTGATATCGTCGTTGGGCATGGTGAGGATCGGAAGGAACGTGATGCTTCCCTCCTTTCCCTCCAGGACTCCAGCGCGCTCGTAAAGCGAGGCCAGGTCGCTGTAGAGATAGGCGGGGTACCCCTTGCGGCTCGGGATCTCGCCCCGGCCGACCGAGAGCTCGCGCAGCGCCTCGCAGTAGCTCGTGAGGTCCGTGATGATGACCAGCACGTGCATCCCCAGGTCGAACGCCAGGTACTCCGCCGCGGTCAGGGCGTAGCGGGGCGTCGCGATGCGCTCGATGACGGGGTCGTCCGCGAGGTTCCGGAACATCACCAGCTTCGCCCCCCGCTGCGACAGGCTGGCGGAGAAGGCCGCCGCGTCGTCGTGCCGGATCCCGACACCGGCAAACACGACCGCGAAGTTGTCGGCCCCCATCAGCTTGGCCTGGGAGGCGATCTGGATGGCCAAACGGTTGTGCGGCAGGCCGTTGCCCGAGAAGATGGGCAGCTTCTGTCCGCGAATCAGGGTCATCAGCACGTCGATCGCCGAGAACCCCGTGTTGATGAAGTCACGGGGATAGAGACGCGCCATCGGGTTTATGGGCTGCCCGTTGACGTTGCGCTTCGTCCCGCAGTAGACAGGGCCATTTCCGTCCAGGGGGCGCCCCAGCCCGTCGAAGGTCCGCCCGAGGATGTCCGGAGAGAGCGAGATCTCGAGGGGATGCCCCAGGAACCGCGTCCTGGCCGTCGCCGGGCTCAGCCCCTCCGTCCCCGCAAACACCTGAACCATCACCGCATCCTCACTCACCATGACGACGCGCCCCATACGGGGCTCCCCGCCGTCGGCGGTCACCTCCACGACCTCGTCGTAGCCCACCCCCGGAATGCCCTTCAACAGGACAATGGGCCCCTTGATACGGGTCATCCCCGTGTACTCCGCAAGGGCCATGCTCTCACTCCCCCTCCGTGAACCCGAACCGGTCACCGCTGCTGCACCACCGTTCCCCGCCATCACGCCGTGCCCTCCGAATCGGCGGCAGCGCCGCCCTCGTCTTCATGGGCCAGACGCTCCTGGCCAACGAGTGCCAGGTGCTCCTCGAGGCGCTTCGCCAGACCGTCAAACCCTTCTTTGTCGTCAAACGGCAGTTCCCGCGCGTGAATGACCTCGTCGAGCTCCTCGATCCTCCGAATCAGCGACAGAGGGCACCCCTCGGCCACCAGGGCCTTCGCCTGCCGATGGAAGTCCAGGATCATCCGCAGAATCGCGAACCCCTTCCTGGGCGGACAGAAAGAATCGTCGCTGAAGGAATTCTGCTGGAGATAGCCGTTCTTGAGGAGCGAGGCCGTCAGGGCCACGAGCTTCTGGCCGTCGGGCAGCACATCCTCGCCCATCAGGCGGATGGTCTGCTGTACGGCGTCGTCCTCCGCCAGCACGGCCCGGGCCTCCTCGCGCAGCTCGCCCCAGGAGGCGTCGATGTTCTTTTCGCACCAGCCGCGGACCTCGTCCGCATACTCGCTGTAGGAGTCCATCCAGCTGATAGCGGGAAAGTGCCGGGCATGGGCCAGGGAGGCGTCGAGCGCCCAGAAGCACCGGATGAAGCGTTTGGTGTGCCGCGTCACGGGCTCGGTGAAGTCCCCTCCCGGGGGCGAGACCGCCCCGATGACGCTGATGCTGGCCGTCCGGTCGCCGAAGGTCCGCACCTTGCCCGCCCGCTCGTAGAACTCCGCCAGGCGCGTCGCCAGGTAGGCGGGGAACCCCTCCTCCGCGGGGATCTCCCCCAGCCGCCCCGACAGCTCGCGCAGGGCCTCGGCCCAGCGCGACGTGGAGTCCGCCATCATCGCGACGTCGTAGCCCATGTCGCGATAGTACTCCGCGATCGTTATCCCCGTGTAGATGCTGGCCTCCCGCGCGGCGACCGGCATGTTGGACGTGTTGGCAATGAGGACGGTCCGCTGCATCAGCGGCTTCTTGGAGTACGGATCCTCGAGCGACGGGAACTCCTCCAGCACCTGGGTCATCTCGTTGCCGCGCTCCCCGCACCCGATGTACACGACGACCTTAGCGTCGCTCCACTTGGCCAGCTGGTGCTGTGTCACCGTCTTGCCCGTCCCGAACCCACCCGGGATCGCCGCGACGCCCCCCTTGGAGATGGGAAAGAGCCCGTCGATGACCCTCTGCCCCGTGACCAGCGGCTCGTCCGGCAGCAGGCGGTCCCGATAGGGCCTCGGACGCCGGACCGGCCAGTAGTGATACATCATCACCGGCACGATGGTCCCGTCGTCGCGCCGGACCCGCGCCACCGCATCCGACGTCTTGCAGAAGCCGGAGGCGACGACGGACTCCACCTCTCCCTCCAGCCCATACGGGACCAGAACCTGATGGGTCACCAGGTCCGTCTCCTGGATCGAGGCAATGGCCGAACCGCCGCACACCCGGTCCCCCACCTTGCAGGTCGGGGTCACCTCCCACGAACGGGACATGTCGATCGGGTCGAGCTTCGAGCCCCGGTCCAGAAAGCTGCCCTCCCTCTCCATGAGGCGGTCCAGGGGACGCCCGATCCCGTCGATAATATGCCCCACCAGCCCCGGGCCGAGGCACACGGACAGAGGCCGGCCGAGCCCGCGGACGGGCTCCCCGACGCGGAGCCCCGTCGTGTCCTCGTAGACCTGGACGACCCCGCTGTCCCCCTCCATCTGGAGGATCTCGCCCATCAGGGCAAGCTCCCCTACCTCCGTCATCTCCCCCATCGAAAAGCGGGAGAGCCCCGAGGCACGGACGACGGGACCGTCGATCATCGTAATGCGGCCCATCCGTTCGGCCACTGCCTCCATGTTCTTCTTCACCCCGATCTTCATCCTCTCACGGCTCCGAATCCACTCACAGCTCCGCAAGGACGGCTTCCGCAACCGAGTCCGTCATTTCCTCGATCTTCGCCCTCCAGTCCGCCGATATGCGCCACCCCTCGTCCTCCGAGAGGAGGACCACCCCTCCGAGGATGGGCTCCGGCACAGCGTCGAAATAGATGTCCAGCCCGGGGAAACGGGCCCTCAGGGCCTTGGCCGTCCCCTCGCCCAGCGGGGCGTCCTCCGCACGGAGCCGTAGCCCCACCCGGCCGCTGTGTAGGCGCTCGCAGACCTCCGCGGCGACGCCGGTCAGGATGGCGCCGTAATCGTCCCGTGCGGACAGCCCCACCAGCGCCTTCTCTAAAGAGGCCAGGGCCTCCTGGACCAGGCTACTCCGGAGGCGCAGCCGTTCCCTGTCCCGGCTGCTCCCAGCCTCCACGAGTTGCCGGTCCGAGATGTCCTGGGCCCGCTTCACTGCATCTTCCCGGATGCTTCGCACCGTCGCGTCCAGCTGCGCCGTGTGGTTGGCCAGCCAGCGCTCCGCGCGCGCCTCCGCCTCCTTCAGAATACGCTCGCGCTCCTCCGCCCCTTTGGAGAGGATGGAAGCTCGGAGCCCGTCCAGCTTTTTCCTCTCGTCCCGGCCCCCATCCGGGGCCAAAACATGCGGATACTCACTGGAAAGAGAGGCGCCATCCCGCTTCATTCAAGCTTCACCCCTATCGCCTCGCGGATGTACCGCGTCAAAAAATCCTCTCCCCTCCGGCTCCCATGCCGATCCGGAATCTCAACCAAAAGGGGCAGACGCCCGCTCCCGCGCATCTCGCCGACCTTGTCAGGAACGGTCTCCGCCACGATCTCCGTCACGAGGAGAACGCCGAGGTCCCTCATTGAAAGGGCCTGAGAGAAGGCTTTAAGACTCTCCTCCCGTCCGTGCGCCACGACCCCCTTGATCCCGGCCAGCTTCATCAGCACCAGGGTGTCGTGGTTGTCGCTGATCAGGAAGGCCTTCATAGCGGTTTAAATCCGCCCCAGGATGAACAGGGAGATGACGAGTCCGTAGATGGCGATCCCCTCCGCGAGCCCGATATAGATCAGTGTGGTCCCGAACATCGAGGGCTTCTCCCCCACGACCCCAAGCGCCGCGGCGCCGACGAACGCGACGCCGATGCCCGCACCGACGCAGGCCAGGCCTGTCGAGAGCGCCGCGCCGATGAAGCCCATCCCCGTAGCGGTCCCGGCGGAGGCCCCGGATTCCTGCGCGAACGCGGCCGCGGCCGAGAGGCAGAGCATCAGCATGGACACCCCCATCCAGGAGGCCAGGGCCCTTCTCGGAGCGCGGGGAACGCGTCCCGTCCTCCTCGACCAAACCCCATAGCCGACCAGCACCGCAGAGGAAACCGCAATCCCAAGAACACTCAGCATCCCAACCGCTCTCCCTTCCCGCAAGCACACCAGCGAACTTTCCTGAGAAAACGCCGATTCAATCCACACGGCCCTCATTCCACAAAGCCCTCATTCCGCAAAGCCCTCATTCCGCGAAGCTCCCATTCCATGAATCCATCAATCTGCGCGGCCCCGTTCCTGCGCGCTCCTCCTCCAGAGGACGGGACGAAACTCCCGCCCTCCGCCGTGATAGAACTTCCCGAAGAATTCGTAGTACTCCAGGCGCAGCGTCTGGATGAACACGATCAGCCCCTCGAGCCCGATGATGACGATATGCCCCACCACCAGGACAAGCGCGTGGAACACCTTGCCGCCGGGCACGCGCTCCACCATCTGCCCCAGCATGAACACTGCCGCGCAGAGCCCCGCATGGTTCAGGGCGAACGCCGCCAGGCGCACGAACGACGCCGTGTTGCTGATGAAGTTCAGCAGGGCGTGGAAGACCGAGAACAGGTGGACCGCGCCCCCCTCGTCCACGGACTCCCCCCGGAACATGCTGCGGGCCAGGACGTTTCCAAGGAGCATCGCACAGAAGAGCAGGGCAAGGACGGCGATGAAGATCCGGCTCTCCCAGGGGGCGAGTGTCCCCTCGAGGGAAAGGACCCCGAAGGCCAGAGCCAGCCAGTAGAAGGCCAGCCCCGTCACCCCCTCGGGGGAGAACATGGCCTCACCCCACTCCCTCCTACGGGCCAGGGACTGGATTCGGAGGAGGATGCCGAGCGAGAGAAACGTGATCCCCACCCCGACCGCTGTGGGGAGGAGCGTGTTCACGTGCTTCAAGGGGGATATCCAGAGGGGCGGGATCAGATCCTCGCTCCCAAAGACGCTGCCGTAGAGAATACCGAAGAGGACCGCCGACGCCCCGGCCACCTTCATGACGGACGCCAGGGCCCTCCCCATCCAGCCCCTCCGCTCCATCAGCCATGTGCCGAGGATCAGGGCGAGGCCGTGCCCCACGTCCCCGAACATGAACCCGAAGAACAGGCAGAAGCTGACCGAGACGATGAGCGTCGGGTCCAGCTCGCTGTAGGAGGGCAGGCTGTAGAGCCTCACGATCTCCTGGAACCGGCGCGCCACCGGGGCATTCCGCAGCAGGGTGGGAAGCTTGCTCCCCTTCGACTCGAGGGAGTCCCCGTCCTCCGTGAGGACGACGGTGTGGGGCGCCTCCCGGCCCGCCAGCGCGCGCAGCTCCCCACATGCCTCCTCGGGCATCCATCCCGAGACGACCGCCATGTCGCCGAACTCGCCCCCCATCCGGCAGAGAGAATAAACGCGTTGCATGGCATAGACCATGCCATAAAGCCTCTCCAGCTCGAAAAGGTTCTCCCCGGTATAGAGGGTCGGCATATCCCGGCACCTCCCGATCTCCGCCTCCAGAAAATCGAGGCGGTCGGACAGCTGTGCCCCACCGCCGGCCGCGAGCTCCCGCATCGCCGTCTCGAACACGCGCATGTGCACTCCGGCCAGAAGCTTCTCAAACGCCGCACTATAGGATGCCTCGCAGAAGGCTGCCACCGTCGTCCTCCCCTCCTCCTCGAAGAGTGGAAGGAGCAGGACGGGCGTTGCGGAGGCAATCTCCCTCAGTCGCTGCCAGTTCTCCCCGGTAAGGCTCCCCAGGACCACCCTGCAGCAGGGGGAGGACTCCAACAGGGAGGGTGGAAGCCCCAGGGCCTCCAGGGCCCGGGCAAACTCGAGCATGGCCCTGTAGCGCCCGTACTCCATCTTGAGGTGCTCCAGCCTGGCCCTCCAGACCTCGGCCAGGCGCGAGAGCCGGTTCACGCGCTCCTCCAATTCCGAAAAAGGAACCTCAGAAAAAGAATTTCCGGGGGCGCCGTCCAACGCTCTTCGGCCCGGAGCTGGGGCCGGGGTCCCCGCCAGGGTCCTCAGCCGCTCCAGCTTTTCCAGCAGTGCGTCCCAGCGGTTGCTTGGGCAGGCCCGAATCCGGGAGCTCAGCCTTCCCCCGGACAACATCACCTCGGGGGACATCGGTTCAAGGTCCCCAGCCTCCAGCAGCCTCAGTGCCATCGCCTCGATCTCGTCCCGGGGGCCGACAAGGGAGACCCCCGCCATCTTCACGACGGCCATCAGCGCCCTCCTCCTTCCCCGCCGGCCGGGTCGCTCAGGATCAGCAGACGCCCAACCCTCCTGCGGTCGTAATCGTATCGCACGGCCTCGATGACCGTGATAAGGTCCCGGACCTCGAATCCCTTCAGCATCAGATAGGCCCCAACGTTGTGCCATCCCGGGGCCCCGGACCGGAACATCTCCCTGGCGACGCGGCAAAGGACCCTGCACAGGCGAAGCTCCACCTCCGCCTCCCTGAGGGATGGGTCCGTTTCAATGGAGGGGGCCGCCTCGTCCGAACGGAAGATTCCGGCATAGGGCGTACCCTCCAGGACGTCGCCCCAGGCCGAGAGCTCCGAGAACGCGGCACGGGAGAGCAGGTTGAAGTCCGCGTGGTAGCGGGACCGCGTCACTGTGGCCAACGCCTGTTCCGGCGACAGGCCGAAGAAACGCCTGCAGCGGTAGATCCAGTAGATGTTCACCAGGTCCAGGCGAACCCCCACCAGCCGGGCGAGCAGACGGCCCTCCATCCCCCCGACCACGAGGACGGCCCTATAGAGGCTGTCGAGGTAATATCGGTCCAGGACCATCCCCAGCGCGAAGGACACCCTGCAGGCATCCTCCCCCGAGGCCTCCGCCCCGTCGTCCTTGAGGGGAAGCGTCTCCTCCAGCGCCGCACGCAGGCGCTCATCCCGAATAGACGCCAGCATGGCCCCCGGCGTCTGCGCCGCCAGAAGCGCGTTCCGGTCCAGGAGGGTCGGCCGGAAGTCCGGGAACAATCCGGACATCCGTTCCTCCTCCCAAGTGGCCGTGGGATCAGAACCGAACCTCCGTCGAAAATGGCCCTTGAGGAACTCGATATCGTAGACCTGGAGCCACAGGTCCAGCAGGCGCCGATAGCCTACCCCCATGTAGGAGCGAAATGCCAGGGCCTCGCGCAACACGGAGGTCCCGAGGCGGAACTCGAGCTCCGTCCGGCGGATGTCGTCCAGGGACAGGCCTTCCAGGGTCTTTCCATAGTGGGTCGCATCGAGGGACACCGCGACGGCGGAGACGGACGGCTGTTCCAGGAGGGTTCGGAAATCCTTTGACGACAACAATTCGGACCGGCGTACCCGTGCTTTGGTGGACAGGGCGATGCGGCCTCCTCCGCTGAACACCATCGTCAGTCTCCGCGGGAGGCGTACCGGGCGGCGATGTCCTCCGCCATCCTGGAGATCAGGGCAGGCGCCTTGCGGTCGTAGTTCTCGCGCATCCTCTCGCGCCCCCTTCGCCCCATCTCGGCGATGTGCAGCGCCTCCATCTCCGCGGACTTCCGCGCGGACTCGATCTGGGCCAAGGCGTCACTGCGCGCGGCCTTCAGACGCGCCTCCTGGTCGCGAGCGAACCGCTCCCGAGCGCGACGCATGACCTCCTCCGCCTCAAGTTTCGCCAAGTCCCGCTGCTTCCCCGACTCGTCCTCGGCCCTCAAAAGCACGTCCAGGACCTCCGTCAACGTCAAATCCATGTCAAGACCTCCGAAAACAGCCCTAATAACGCGGAACCTCCCAGGCCCCTGCCCTACGTCTCACGACCCGAGGAGAGCTTGATGCGCGTCATGTCCTCGCGCTCGTTCTCCTCCAGGGCCGCCGCAATGGATCGGACCTGGGCCTCGCAGCGTGGGATGAACACCTTCTCCAGCGCGTTGACCCGCCGCACCGTCCTG
>CAUPUB010000036.1:0-21785 GCA_963514535.1 uncultured Fretibacterium sp. | reverse complement strand
ATATGAATGGAGATCGTTCGCTTCAAGTCTCGATACGGTTTTCCGGATTTCAACTTAAGCAGGCGACCGCCTTCCACGAGGCGTCAGCCTCGTGAG
Organism: uncultured Fretibacterium sp.; assembly: GCA_963514535.1. Classification (GTDB taxonomy): domain Bacteria; phylum Synergistota; class Synergistia; order Synergistales; family Aminobacteriaceae; genus CAJPSE01. The sequence continues at coordinate 21,689 of CAUPUB010000036.1, read as the reverse complement.
GCGTGTCGTTCGCTTACGTCGATACGCGGCACAGTTGCCGCGCTATCGACGAGCTGAAGGCGGGACAAGAGTGAAGGTCAATGCTCCTCCTCAACCTGCTTCTCCGTAACTGGCTCCCGTCCGCCATCTTTGCCACGATGTCAAGGTAAGCGCTCTTGCCGTCCTCCCGCGTGGAGGAGAGCTCGCGATTGGTGTACTCGAACCCTGTGAAGCCCGTGCTTCCATCCGGGAACACCAGGGCGTTGACGAGGTCCAGGAACAGATGTTTCCGGTCCTCTCCTCCAAAGAGAAACTTGAAAAAACGATCGTTAAGACGATAGACGCGTCCAGTTTCCAGACCCTCCTCGGCCTGGCGTTCTGTAATAAGAAGAGGCACCTCAGGATAAACTACGTTTTCGTCCATGTTCGCGTTCAAGCCCTTCTTCCTCCCCTTTAAGCAGACGGCCAACCGGCGGATTCCTCGTTTTGCCCTAATCCGCTCGACCTCGTTCGGCGCCCTCCGCCTCCGTCAGCTCCACCCACGTCGTGCTCTCCAGCGCGAACTGGGCCACATTACATCACGAGCCTTTTCGCTGCTTCAACGTTCGATTTATAACCGGTTTCAAATCGTTTTCATCCTCGATGCGCAGCATCCTAATATCCCGAACGGATGATGAAAACCAATCATATCGTTCCGTCAGCTCTGCCGTAACCTCAAAACACGTCACTGCATTCGTACCCTCCGAGCCAAAATACACACTGCCCTGCTGATTTATGAATCCAAATTCCTCCATAACCTTTCGGATCTCTCCATAAGCGTTTCCTATGTTCTCGTTTCTATACGTATTTTTGAGCATTTCCGTATCTAAATCAAATGCAATGGCATACATCTCAACCTCTCCCTTCATCAATTCAATCCGGGTCGGGAGGCTCGAAGAGCATCACCATCCAACCCTGCACCTCACTCGGCGCCCTCCGGCTCCGTCAGTTCCACCCCCGTCGCGCTCTCCAGCGCGAACTGGGCCACCTGGAGGTCGTAGCGGGCCCGGTAGAGGGAGAGCCGCGCGTCGGTGAGGGCCAGCAGCGCGTCCGAGAGCGCCAGCGAATCGCCGACGCCCGTCCGGTAGCGCCCCTCGGCCAACTCGTAGTTCTCCTCCGCCTGGGCAACCGTCAACCCCGCGATGCGGATGCGCTCCCGCGCGTTGCGGACCTTCAGGACGGCCTTGCGGACCTCCAGGAGGATGTTCTGCCGCAAAGCCTCGCGGGCCGCCTCCAGGCTCTTGACCTGCGCCCGGGCGATGTCCGTCCGCGCGGACGCCGCCCCTCCATCGACGACGGGGACGGTGAGGGAAAGGCCGACGTTCCACTCCGACCTGAGCGAGGAGACCTCCTCGCCTCCGGCGCTGTACCCGCCCCTCAGCGACAGGCTGGGGGAGGAGGCCCGCGCCGCGGAGCGCACCTCGGCCCTCCCAGCAAGCGTCCGCAGGCCCGCAGCCGCATAGTCCTGACGGTGCTCCAGGGCCAGGGCCTCGGCGTCGCCCTCCGCCGAATCCGGCAGCTTCCGTTCCTCCGCCCGAACCTCGAACGGCTCGGCCAGGTCCACGCCCATCGCGTTCAGCAGCGCGGCCTGCGCAACCTGGACCTCGGACTCCGCCTCCACCAGCGCGAGCTGGGCGTTCCCCAGGTCCACCTCGGCCTTCGTCACATCGACCTTCGGCTTGAGGCCTGTCTCGTAATAACCCTTCGCACGCTCCAGATGGCGCCGGAACGAGTCCACCGACTCCCTCCTCTGGCCGCGGACCTCCCCGGCCAGGAGCAGGTCCAGGTAGGCCTTCTTGACCCCGAAGCGGACCTGCAGCCGCGTCTTTCTCTCCTCGGCCTCCGTCGCCGACAGCGTACCGCGCTGAGCCTCGACGGCGTACCTCGTCCGGTTCGCGTCGAAGAGCCTGAGGCTCGCCGTCACCCCGGCCGAGTAGCTGCTGCCCGTGGACGATCCCTCCCTCCCGGAGCGGGTCGCCGACAGGCTACCCGACGCCTGCACGCGGTCCTCCACGGCCGTCAGGGAGAGCCGGCGACGTTCTGCCGCGCTCCTCGCCTCCGCCCCGGCGAGGTCGGGATGGTGTTCCTCCGCCAGGTCCAGACACTCCTCCAGCGTCAGGGTACGGACCGCTTCCTCCCCCCATGCGGGAAGGGCCGGGCAGGACACCGCAGCAACACATACCATACCGCACACCATACAGAAAAGGGCCGCCGGAAAAATGACGCCCCATCCTCTCTTATTCATGCTCAAAACAGCTCGTCTCCTCAATAAATCCAGCCAACCTTCTCCTCAAAACCAGAAAATCTTCTCCTCAAATCCTGCCAAGCCGACCGCCGCTCACTCCGGCTTGGGGTCCCGAAAGAGCAGCCCGTCGATCACGTCCTGGAGGGCTGCGCCCTCGTAGAGGATCGCGTGGACCCCCTCGGAGATGGGCAGCTCAATGCCCGCCCTTCGGGCGTAGGCCACCAGGGCCCTCGTCGTGTGGGCCCCCTCGACCACCTGCCCGATCTCCGCCGCCGCGGCCTCGGGCGACGCCCCGCGCCCAATAGCGGCCCCGAAGCGGAAGTTGCGGGAGTGCTGGCTGTAGCAGGTCGCCATCAGGTCCCCCACCCCGGCGAGCCCCGCCAGGGTCAGGGGAGAGGCGCCCAGGGCCGTCCCCAGCCGCATGATCTCGGCAAGGCCGCGCGTGGCCAGCGCAGCCTTGGCGTTGTCCCCCGCGGAGAGCGAATGGGCGATGCCGACGGCAATGGCGATGATGTTCTTGACCGCGCCCCCCAGCTCCGCCCCAGTCACGTCCCCGCTCGTATAGACGCGGAACCGGGGGGAGTTCAGCTCCGTCTGCCAACCCAGGGCCTCCGAAGGATCGGCGGAGGCCACGATGACCGCCGTGGGCAGCTCGCGGACGACCTCCTCGGCGTGGCTCGGGCCGGAGAGCGCGCTGTACGGCCGGCCGGGCAGCACCTCCTCGAAGATCGCACGGGGCATGAGCCCCGTGGCTATCTCTATTCCCTTGGCCAGGCTCAGGAAGCTGTGCCCCTCCGTGGAGAGGGGGGCCAGCCGCTCCAGAAAACCCCTCAGGCTCTGGGTCGGAAGGGCCAGAACCGCGCGGTCCGCGGACCCGAGGGCCTCCTCCAGATCCGACGTGGCCCTCAGGGACTCGACCAGAGGACAGTCCTCCAGGTAGCGCGGGTTGCGGCGGTGTTCGTTGATATAACGGGCCTGGTCGTCGGTACGGCACCAGAGGACGACCCCGTGCCCCTTTCGGGCAGCGTGGTTCGCCACGGCCGTACCGAAACTTCCGGCCCCCAAAACGGCAAGACTCATGGGACTAACGCTCCTTCGCTTCTGGAAATCGACTTTCTGCGAATCACCAGGGTGATGCCATCGAGGGCAAGGACGGTCCCAACCTCTCCGACCGCCATGGAATCGGCCTCCATTCGGGCACGCCAGAGTTCCCCGCGGCATCGGACCATCCCTCCCGCGGCGGAGAGGGACTCGATAACCGTCGCGTCCAGCCCGATCAGCCCCTGCCGCCCCGTGGAGACCCTCCTCCGGAGGCTGCGGGCGACCATGAACGCGAACAGCGCGAAGCAGGCCCCCAGGGCGGCCGTCATCCCGACGATCAGGGAGACGGAGACGTGCAGCAGCTCGCCGCCCGGAGCACGGAACAGGAAGACGCCCCCGGCGGCGATCACCGCAACCCCGAGCAGGCTCAGGATCCCCATCCCGCCCACCAGGAGGTCGAGCCCCATGACGACGACGCCCGCCCCGATCAGGGCGATCCCGGCCCAGTTGAAGGGCAGCATCCTCAGGCCGATCCCACCGAGCAACAGCATGACGGCCCCCGTCGTCCCCAGGGCGAAGCCGCCGGGGGTGACGATCTCGTAGAAGAGCGCCAGCAGCCCTCCCATCAGGAGGAAGTAGGCGATATCGGGGCTCGACAGGAACTGGATCAGCCTTTCTTGCCAGGTCATCTCCACGAGCTCGACCGCCGCATCGGGCTCCACCTCGATACGAACCGGCCCCGAGTCGATGGTTACGGTTCGCCCCGCGGCGGCCTCGAGCAGGGTCCTCAGGTCGTCCGCCACGAGGTCGATGGCCCCTTCCGCCAATGCCTCGTGGGCCGTCAGGGACAGGCTGTCCTCGATCATCCGCTGCGCGGCGCTCTGATTCCTTCCGCGCAGCTGGGTAAGGGAGCGCATCCGGGCTCCGAGGTCGTTCACGACCTTTTTCTTCATGTCGTCGTCCGGCAGGTCCCTGCCCGACGCGACGACGGGATGGGCCGCCCCGACATTCGTGCCCGAGGCCATGGCCGCCACATGGGCCGCCTGCATGATGAACGCCCCCGCCGAAGCCGCCCGCCCGCCGGGCGGAACCCACACGGCGACCGGGACGCGGGACGCCAAGATCGTCTGGACGATGCCGTGCGTCGCCCCCAGCAGGCCCCCCGGCGTATCCAGCTCGAACACCACGAGCCCCGCCCGCTCCTCCTCCGCCCGGCGGACCACCCGCTCGACGAACTGCTCCATCTGCACGCCCACCGACCCCGACAAGGGGGCCAGGACGACCCTGCCCGCCGCCAGCCCCGAACCGGCCAGGCAGCACAGGAGGGCCAGGGCCAGCACGGAAGCCCACACGAAACGAAACGGCGACGCCGACACCGGGCTCCTCCCCCCCGGCCCCTTCCCCTTCGGAACGCGGCAAAACGGCCTTGAAGTTCTCATGGACAGCCTCCTGACCTCGGTTCTTTATCGATCATCCCGAAAATTAACATGGGGCTGTGCCCCATACCCCCGCGCCGCTATACGAATAGCGGCGGCCCCGGCAAGTCTTCTCCCTCAAACAGGCAGGCTGGGGTACCACCGGGAGGCTTCATGGATTTAAGTCAGCGTTTTCCAAATTAACATGGGGCTGTGCCCCATACCCCCGCGCCGCCATACGAAACAGCGGCGGCCCCGGCAAGTTCCCTCCCCCAAACAGGCTAGCTGGGGTACCACCGGGGGCTTCCCGAATTAGATCGGCGTTTCCTTTTCCCTTACGGAAAACCCCAGGGCCAGGGCCTCATCCAGGTGCGAGACCGGGACGATCTCCAGCCCTCCCGCACGCTCGGCACGCTCGCGCGAGCTGACGACGGCGCAGGAGAACCCCAGCCGTGCGGCCTCCCGAAGCCGGACCCCCAGGCGCGTCACGGGGCGCACCTCCCCCGCCAGCCCCACCTCGCCCAGCCAGCAGGACCCCGTCCGGAGCGGCGCGTCCCTCAGGGCCGAGGCCAGGGCGGCGCAGGCCGCCAGGTCCGCCGAGGGGTCCTGGAGGGAAAGCCCGCCCGCCACGTTCATGTAGAGGTCGTGCCCGCTGCAGGGCAGCCCACAGCGCTTCTCCACGACGGCCGTCAGGAGCTGGAAGCGGTTCAGCTCGATGCCCCGCGCCGTGCGCCGCGGATAGGGGAACACCGTGGAGCCCGCCAGGGTCTGGAGCTCGGCGGCCAGGGGGGTCGTCCCCTCCAGCGCGATGGTCATGGCGACGCCGGAGACCGCCGTGTCCGAGCGGTTCCAATAGAGCCCGCTCTTATCCTCTATGGCCGTAAGGCCGTCCTCCCGCATCTCGAAGATGCCCAGCTCGTCCGTGCTGCCGTAGCGGTTCTTGGCCGCGCGCAGCATCCGGTAGGACGAGTACCCCTCCCCGGAGAAGATCAGCACCGTATCCACCATGTGCTCCAACAGCATGGGCCCTGCCAGCCGGCCATCCTTGGTGATGTGCCCGACGAGCACCGCCGGCACGCGGTCCGCCCGGGCGGCGTCCACCAGCCTCTGGGCGACGGCCCGCACCTGATTGGGCGTCCCGGGCCACCCCGCCTCCCCCTCGGCCCTCATGGCCTGGACGCTGTCCAGCACGACGAAGGAGGCATCCCTCATGTTTTGAAGCGCCCCCTCCAGATCGTTGCCGCAGCAGAGCAGCAACCGGTCCGAGACCACCCCGAGCCGGGCGGCGCGAAGGGCCACCTGGGCCTCGGACTCCTCGCCCGAGATATAGAGCACGGAGGCCCCGGACTCCGCGACCCGCCCCGCGGCCTGGAGCAGCAGCGTCGACTTGCCGATGCCCGGCTGGCCGCCGAGCAGGACGACGCCCCCGGGGACCAGCCCTCCGCCCAGCACCCGGTCCAGCTCCCCGATACCCGTCGAGAGGCGCTGCGGCGGACGAACATCGACGGCGCTCACCACCCGTGCGGCGGTCCTCGGTCGGGTGTCGGGCCCCTGCTCGGCCTCCAGGGTCCCCCACGCCCCACAGGACGGGCAGCGCCCCGTGCGCGTGGTCGTCATATGGCCGCAGTCGGCACACACGTAACGAACCGGTTCGTCCCTTTTCATGAAATACCTCCGGACAACAGCCCCATCGGCGGAACGAAGCCGAGGGAGATAAACCATAGAAAAATCCACGTTCTCCAGGGCTCATTATACCGCCCCCCTTTCTGTAGGGACATGAGTATATAGCGGGGGCATAGGTATATAATTGAAAGGATCTTATGCTCCTCGTCGGCAGGGCGCTATCTTTACGACAAAGTTCGGGGGTCCTTCGCAAAGTGAACAAGAATACTCTGGGCATCCTCTGCGCCGCGTCCACGGGCCTCCTGTGGGCTTTGAGCAGTCCGGCGTCGAAGCTCCTGGGGGAGAGCGGCGCGGACATGGTCACCGTGGTTTTCTTTCGCTGTCTCCTCACCCCACTGCCGCTGGGGATCTGGATCCGCCTTTGCGCCCCCCGGCACTTCCGCGTGGGGCGGAGGGACCTGGTCGTCCTGTTCCTGATCTCACCCCTGGCGCCCCTGTGCTCCTACCTGGGGTTCATGCTCTCGGTCGCCTATCTTCCCGTCGCCACGGCGCTGGTTGTCCACTACACCACCCCCATCGCCACGGCCATGGGGTCCTCACTGATGACGGGCGAGAAACCCAGTGTCTACGACCTGTGCGGCGCCTTCATCGTCACGATCGGCGTCGCATGCTCCGTGATGCGCCCCGACTGGACCCTGGACGGCGCGCTCTCCATCCCCGGGATACTCTGGGGCGCCCTGGCCGTCCTGGGGCTCGCCTTCCAGACCCTGTGGGGCCGGGCCTCGGTGACGAAGGGGGGCCCCACGGGGCTGGGGATCTTCTTCTATACGCACATCTTCGGAGCCGTTTGGATGGCGTCCATCAAGACCCTGACCTCGGGCTGGGCCGATGTCCCGACGCTGACGGGAACGCAGATTTTCCTGATCGCCATCACCATCATCTTCGCCTCCCTCTTGGGGTATAGCACGTTCTACGCCGCGCTCCGCCACATTCCTGCCCCAACGGTCTCGCTTCTGACGTCCGGGGAGGTCCCCGCCGCAGTCGTCATGACCTCCCTGGCCACCGATTCCTGGCCGACCCTTCCTGCGATCCTCGGCTGCGCCCTCATCCTCTCCGCCATCGCATTGTCCTCGTGGGGGGCGAGGAGGAAGGCGCCGCCGAAGGCCGAGGCACGCCCGGCAGCATGCCCGTGACGCGACGATGCAGGCGACCCCGACCATGGTGGACGACGCCCTGCGCTTCATGGGTGTCCCCAAAGAGGCCCGGAACGGCGAAATGGTCGAGAGGGCCTATCGGACCTTCGAGCTGCTGGAGGGCTTCATCAGGCCCCGCCGCGTCTGGGGGCGCTTTTCCATCCTGGCCGACGACCTAGGCATCCGGCTGGCCGAGGCGGTTCGGATCGAGAGTGGGAGCCTGGCGCGGCTGATGGCCCATTCCCGGGAGTGCTGGGCCATGGCCGTGACCCTGGGGCCCGAGGTGGACCGCAGGATACTGCTGGCCCAGAAACGGGACATGCTGGACGGGATGGCCCTGGACGCCTGTGCCTCGGTGCGCGCCGACGCCCTCTGCAACGAGGTCGAGGAAGAGATCCTTCGGGAGCTCCGCGAGGGGGAACACCCGACGATGCGCTTCAGTCCCGGCTACGGCGACGCGCCCCTGTCCGCATCCGAGGACCTCATCGCGCTCCTGGACGCGACGCGGCGCATCGGCCTTTCCATGACGCGCTCGTACATGATGACCCCGATAAAATCCATCACCGCGTTGATTGGGATCTCGGAGCGGAACGAGGACCGCAGACGGGACTGCTCCAACTGTCCGGCCGGGCCGGATTGTCCGTATCGGAAGGGAGGGGAAGGCGGTGGAGGATAGGATTGTGGGGGATAGAAGGAAAAAGAGGCTTGGACGGGATATCCTGTTCTTCGACGGGGGCATGGGGACGATGCTCCAGGCGCGCGGGCTCCGGCTCCGGGAGCTGCCCGAGGTCCTGAACCTCACCCATCCGGACCTGATCGGCTCCATCCACAGGGACTACCTGGAGGCCGGGGCCGATTTCGTCACGACCAATACGTTTGGGGCCAACCGCTGGAAGCTGGAGGGCTCCGGACACACCGTCGCAGAGGCGGTATCCGCCGCCGTACGGGTCGCCCGTTCCGCAGCGGATGCCTTCGGGGCCCGGGTGGCCCTGGACGTCGGCCCCAGCGGCAAGGTGCTGGCGCCCCTGGGGGATGCCGCGTTCGAGGACATCCACGAGGCGGTCGCCGAACAGGTCCGGGCCGGTGCGGAGGGCTGCGATGCCGTGCTTCTGGAGACCTTCACCGACCTCTACGAGCTCAAGGCGTCGCTCCTGGCCGTGAAGGACCACTGTAACCTGCCCGTGTTCGCGACCATGAGCTTCGATGAGGAAGGGCGCACCTTCTTCGGCGCGGGGATCGAATCCATGGTGATGACGCTCGAGGGACTGGGAGCCGCGGCCCTCGGGGTCAACTGTTCGCTCGGGCCCGTGCAGCTGGAGCCCATCGTCGAGGCGATCTGCGCCCGCTCTCACATTCCCGTGATGGTCCAGCCCAACGCGGGCCTGCCGGTGATGCGGGGCGGCGCCTCCTTCTACGACGTGACGCCCGACCGGTTCGCGGACCTCATGTCCCGATTCGCCGACATGGGGGCCGCCGTCCTGGGCGGCTGCTGCGGCACGAACCCGGAGTACATCGCAAAGACCGTACAGGCCGTGACCCGCAGGACGAGGATGGTCGTCCCCCGCTCCGTCCCCGAGACGACCGGGATCTGCACCCCGGCGAGGGCCGTGGTCTTCGACGACGACTTCACGATCATCGGCGAGCGCCTGAACCCCACGGGAAAGAAGGCCCTCCAGGCCGCGCTGCGCGCCGGGGACCTGGACTACGTGCTGAAGGAAGCCCTGGAGCAGCAGGACCAGGGGGCCCATGTACTGGACGTGAACGTGGGGCTGCCGGACATCGACGAGCCCGCCCTGTTGAGCCGGGTCGTCCTGGAGATCCAGGGCATCATCGACCTTCCGCTCCAGCTCGACTCCGCCAGCGCGAAGGCCCTGGAGGCTGCGGCGCGCATCTACAACGGCAAGCCCCTGATCAACTCGGTGAACGGCAAGGAGGCGAGCCTGCGCACCGTCCTGCCGATCGTCAGGAAGTATGGGACCTGCGTCCTGGGGCTGACGCTCGACGACTCCGGCATCCCCGAGTCCGCGGAGGCCCGGCTTGCCGTGGCGCGCCGCATCGTCGAGGAGGCCGAACGGATCGGCATCCCCCGGCGCGACGTCCTGATCGACTGCCTGACGCTCACCGCCTCGGCCCAGCAGGACCTGGTCCGCGAGACCCTGGAGGCCGTGCGGATGGTCCGGGAGGAGCTGGGCGTCCGCACCGTGCTGGGGCTCAGCAACGTCTCCTTCGGACTGCCCCGGCGCCCGCTGGTGAACCGGACCATGTTCGCGGCGGCCCTGATGCAGGGGCTGGACGCGGCGATCCTCAACCCCGGGGACACCGGGATGCGCGAGACCCTGGCCGCATGGCGCCTCCTGAGCGGCAAGGATCGGAACGCGCAGGACTACATCGCCTACTGCGAGGTGCATCCGGAGAGCGCACCCATCCCCTCCCGGCAGGCTGCCGAAGCGCCAGCGGACGCACCGAATACCCCCACGGCCTCTCAGGGGGACCTGGCATCCGCCATCGCGTGGGGGCTGAAGGAGGAGGCTGCGGAGCGGACGCGGGAGCTCCTGGACGCCCTGCCCCCGCTCGACGTCGTCGAGAAGCACATAGTCCCGGCGCTCGACGCCGTGGGGAAGGACTACGAGGCCAGGCGGCTCTTTCTCCCTCAGCTCATCAAGTCCGCCGAGGCCGCGAAGGCCGCCTTCGAGTGTCTGAGGGAGAGGTTGGCCTCCGGGCCGAAGGGCGGGGACGAGGTCCCCGGCGTGCCTATCGCGTTGGCGACGGTGTACGGGGATGTCCATGATATCGGCAAGAACATCGTGAAGGTCATCCTGGAGAACTATAACTTCAGGGTCCTGGACCTGGGCAAGGACGTGCCCCCCGATCAGCTCGTCGCCGAGGTCAAGCGGAACGGCATCCGCATCGTGGGGCTGAGCGCCCTGATGACGACGACCGTTGCCAGCATGAAGGAGACCATCGAGGGCCTGAGGCGGGAGTGCCCGGAGGTGAAGGTGATCGTGGGAGGTGCCGTCCTGACCCCCGACCTGGCCCGATATGTGGACGCAGACCACTACGCGCGCGACGCCCTGGAGGCCGTGCGGATCGCGACACGGATCAGCTCGGACCTGGAGACGGCCTGACGGCACAGGGGAGGCAAGACCATGTTATACCAAATCACGTTTAGTGTAGATTGCCTCCCCTGATGAAAAATCTAATCTTTACCACACGTTAAAAATTTTGCCTGCGGTTTTGGCCCCTACTTCCCGCCCCGCTTCATCGTCTCCTTCATCAGCACGTCGTGCGCCCCGCCCTCGGAGATCGTCATGGGCGAGACCAGGGTCAGCCGCGCCTTCTCCCGCATCTCGGGGATGGAGAGCGCCCCGCAGTTACAGAACGTCGAGCGCACCTTGTTGAGCGTCTCCGCCACGTTGTCCCTCAGGCTGCCCGCGTAGGGCACGTAGGAGTCCACGCCCTCCTCGAACGACAGCTTCTGCTCCGCGCCGGCGTCGCCCGTGTCATAACGCTGCCAGTTCCGCGCGCGCGAGGACCCCTCGCCCCAGTACTCCTTGACGAAGTTCCCGTTCACCATCACCTTGTTCGTCGGGCTCTCGTCGAACCGCGCGAAGTACCGCCCCAGCATGCAGAAGTCCGCGCCCATAGCCAGGGCCAGCGTGATGTGGTAGTCCATCACGATGCCGCCGTCGGAGCAGACCGGCACGTAGACGCCCGTCTCCTCGTAGTAGGCGTCGCGCGCCCGGGCCACCTCGATCACGGCCGGGGCCTGCCCGCGCCCGATCCCCTTGGCCTCGCGCGTGATGCAGATGGACCCGCCGCCGATCCCCACCTTGACGAAGTCCGCCCCCGCTTCGGCCAGGAAGCGGAACCCGTCCGCGTCCACGACGTTCCCGCCCCCGACCCGCACCGCATCCTCGTACCGCTCGCGGACCCAGGAGAGCGTGCGGCGCTGCCACTCCGTGAAGCCCTCGGACGAGTCGATACACAGCACGTCCGCCCCGGCGTCCACCAGCGCCGGGACGCGCTCCGCGTAGTCGCGCGTGTTGATCCCTGCCCCGACCACGTAGCGCTTGCGCGCGTCCAGGAGCTCCAGCGGGTTCTCCTTGTGCATCGAATAGTCCTTGCGGAACACGAACGCCACCATGTGCCCCCGTTCGTCCACCACCGGCAGCGCGTTCAGCTTGTGCTCCCAGAGGAGGTCGTTGGCCTCGCTCAGCGTCACGCCGTCTCGGGCGTAGACCAGCTTTTCGATGGGGGTCATGAAGTCCCGAACGGGTGTGTCGGGCGTCATGCGGCTCTCGCGGTAGTCGCGGCTCGTGACGATGCCCAGGAGGCGCCCCGTCAGGGACCCGTCGTGCGTGACGGCGACGGTGGTGTGCCCCGTCCTCTCCCGGAGGCGCAGGATGTCGGTGAGCGTCTGGTCTGGGCCAATGGACGAGTCGTTGGCGACGAACCCGGCCTTGTAGCGCTTGACGCGCCGAACCATCTCGGCCTCGCGCTCCACGGTCTGGGAACCGTAGATGAACGACACGCCGCCCTCCCTCGCCAGGGCGATCGCCAGCCGGTCGTCCGAGACCGACTGCATGATCGCCGAGGTCAGCGGGATGTTCATCTCCAGCGGCGGCCGTTCGCCCCGCCGGAAGCGGCAGAGCGGCGTCCGCAGGGACACGTTGGCAGGGATGCAGTCCGCTGACGAGTAGGAGGGGACCAGCAGATACTCGGAAAACGTGTGCGACGGTTCCTCGTAAAAATGGGCCATTTCCAGAATCTCCTTACATAGTCATAAAAGTCCACGTTACATCCGGGCATCCGGCCGGGGGAGGTCCGGGGCCTTCCCCTCCTTGCAGAAACCCGAGGGGCGCGCGCCGGCGGGGACCTCCATGGGGTACTCCCCGTCGAAGCAGGCCCTGCAGTACAGCCGCCTGCCCCCGCAGGCCGCAGAGAGGCCGTCCTCGCTCAGGTACGTCAGCGAGTCCGCGCCCAGAAAGTCCCGGATCTCCTCCTCGGACTTCCGCACCGCGATCAGGTTCTCCCTGTAGGGCGTGTCGATCCCGAAGTAGCAGGAGTAGCGGACCGGGGGCGACGTGATGCAGACGTGCACCTCGCGCGCGCCGGAGTCCCGCAGCTGCCCCACGATGCGGCGGCACGTCGTGCCCCGGACGATGGAGTCGTCGATCACGATCAGGCGCTTCCCCTCTATATTGTACCGGATCGGCGAGAGTTTGATGCGCACCGAGTCCTCGCGCATCTCCTTCGTGGGCTGGATGAAGGTCCGGCCGATGTATTTGTTCTTGATCAGCCCCTCGCCGTAGGGAATCCCGGACGCCTCCGCGTAGCCGATGGCCGCCGGGATCCCCGAGTCGGGCACCGCCATCACCATGTCCGCCTCGATCGGGTTCTGCGCCGCGAGCAGGGCGCCGGAGCGGCGCCGGAAATCGTAGACGCTCACCCCGTCCACCACGCTGTCCGGGCGGGCGAAGTAGATGAGCTCGAACACGCAGAGGCTCTTGCGGCACCAGTGAGACGGCTCCAGGCTGCGGGGCCCGCCGGCGTCCACGATCACGATCTCGCCCGGCTCCACGTCCCGGACGAACGCCGCGTCCAGCGCGTCGAGCGCGCAGCTCTCCGAGGCCAGCACCCAGCCGTCGCCGAGCCTGCCGAGGCACAGCGGGTGCAGGCCGTGCGGGTCGCGCACGCCGATCAGCCGGTCGCCCATCGTCAGCACCAGCACATAGGCCCCCTTCATCAGGCTCATCGCGTTGCGGATGCCCGCCTCGATCCCGCGGCTGTTCCCGTTCTGGCAGATGAGGTGCAGGATCGACTCCGAGTCCGTCGTGGTCTGGAAGATCACCCCGGCGTCCGACAGGGTCTCCTGGATGCTGTCCGCGTTGACCAGGTTGCCGTTGTGCGCCAGGGCGATCTCGCCCAGCCGGCACCGCGCCGCGAGCGGCTGGGCGTTGCGCACGTCGCCCCCGCCCGCGGTGGAGTAGCGCACGTGCCCGATGGCGATGTTCCCCGAGAGCCCCGCGAGGACGTCCCCGCGGAAGACCTCGCCGGCCAGCCCCAGCCCCTTGAAGGGCTCAATGCGCCCGCCGCGGTTCACGGCGATGCCCGCGCTCTCCTGCCCCCGGTGCTGGAGTGCGTAAAGACCGTAGTATACCGGCCTGGCCGCGTCCTCCGACTCCCGGTACACCCCGATAACGCCGCACTCCTCGTGCAGCGAGTCGTCCTCGAAACCGCGAGAGGCCCGGCCGTAAGGGCCATAGAGATGGTCCATCGCCGCTAGCGGCTCACCCGCTCGAACATCTCCCGATAGGCGTCCTCCACGCCGCCCAGGTCCCGGCGGAAGCGGTCCTTGTCCAGCTTGCGGTTCGTCTCCGCGTCCCAGAACCGGCAGGTGTCGGGCGAGATCTCGTCCGCCAGCACGATGCGCCCTTCGTAACGGCCCAGCTCGATCTTGAAGTCCACCAGCCGGACCCCGATCCGCGAGAAATAGTCCTTCAGAAGGCCGTTGATCCGAAGGGCCAGGCCGCCCATCGTCCGCAGCTCCTCCTCCGTCGCCACCCCCAGGGCAAGGATCTGCGAGTCGTTGATCATCGGGTCGCCCAGCGCGTCGTCCTTCAGACAGTACTCCAGGGTGGGGGCCTTCAGCTCCCGCCCCTCCTCGACGCCGAAGCGCTTCGAGAAGGAGCCCGCCGCCACGTTGCGCACGATGACCTCCAGCGGGACGATCTTCACCGCCTTCACGACGGTCTCCCGGTCGTTCAGCTCCTCCACGAAGTGCGTCTCCACCCCGTTCGCCTCCAGCATGCGGAACAGGATGTTGCTCATCCGGTTGTTCACCACGCCCTTGCCGGCGATCGTCCCCTTCTTCTCCCCGTTGAACGCCGTGGCGTCGTCCTTGTACTCGATGATGTAAAACCGGGCGTCGTCGGTCGCGTAGACCTTCTTGGCCTTGCCCTCGTAAAGCCGCTCGCGCTTCTGCATCCTCTATTTCCCTCCCGTAAAGAATTCCACCGCGGACTCGAACATTTCCGTGCCGTAATTTCCCTCGACGTTCCGGTACAGGTACGGCCCGACGCGTTCCGCGTGCCCCATCCTGCCGAACACGCGCCCGTCGGGCGACAAGAGCCCCTCCACGGCGCCCGCGGACCCGTTCGGGTTGTAACGGATGTCCATCGTCGGACGGCCCTCCGGGTCCACGTACTGCGTCGCGACCTGCCCCGCCTTCGCCAGACGCCTCAGCAGCTCCGGCTCGCACACGAAGCGCCCCTCCCCGTGGGATATCGGCATCGTGTGCACGTCCCCCTCGCGAACGCGCCGGAGCCACGGGGAACGGTTCGAGAGCACGCGTGTCCGGACCATCCGCGACTGATGGCGGCCGATGGTGTTGAAGGTCAGGGTCGGGGCGTTTCTGTCCAGCCTGTCCGGCCCGTCCGATTTATCGCCCGGCCCCTTCGGCTCTTTGATCGGGTCCTCCGGGTCCAGGATGCGCCCGTAGGGGAGCAGCCCCGTCTTGACCAGGGCCTGGAAGCCGTTGCAGATCCCGCAGATTAGCCCGCCGCGCGCCTCCAGAAGCGCCTCCACCGCGCCGCGCACCGCCGGGCTCCGCAGGAAGATGGCGATGAACTTCCCCGACCCGTCCGGCTCGTCGCCGTTCGAGAAGCCGCCCGGCAGAAGGAGCGCCTGGGACGCGGAGAGCCGTTCCGCAAAGCGGTCCGCCGAGGCCCGCATCGCCTCGGCCGAAAGCGCGTTCACCACCAGGACCTCGGCCCGCCCCCCCGCGCGCTCCACCGCCCGGGCGGACTCGTACTCGCAGTTCGTGCCGGGGAACACGGGGATCAGGAACCGGGGCCGCGCGGTCCCCACCGGGGGCGCGACACGCGCATGGGGCTCGGGGGCAGGGGAGGGCACGGGCAGGTCGCAGTCCTCCTCCGGTCCCTCGGACGTCTCGCGGCAGAGCGTGGGCGCCTCGCGGCAGCGCGTAGGATAGATATCCTCCAAAGCTCCGTCGTAGGCCGCCTCCAGGTCGTCCAATGCGACGCGTTCCCCATGCCAGGAGAACTCGGGCTCCGCCTGCGTGCGTCCCAGCTCGATACAGTCCGTGTTGCCGATCTCCACGCCATCCTCCAGCTCCAGCACAAACGTCCCCCGCTCCACCCCGAAGAGGTCCGCAAGGGAGACGCCGTCGGCGAAGGCAAAGCCCAGCCCGTTCCCGAGGGCCATCTTGAAAACCGCGGCGGCCGCGCCCCCGAACGTGGGCGTGAAGGCGGCCTGCACCGCCCCGGAGGTGTTCAGCCGTTTGACTTCCTCCAGCAGGGCGCGCATCGATTCCGGCTCGGGCAGGGCCCCCTCGTACCGCGGGCGGAGCAGCACGACCCGCGAGCCCGCGCCCTTGAACTCCGGCGAGACGATGCGCCTCGCGTCGGACGCCGTCACGGCGAAGGAGATCAGGGTCGGGGGGACGTCCAGTCCCTCGAAGGAACCGCTCATCGAGTCCTTGCCCCCAATCGCCGCAACGCCCAGGTCGAGCTGGGCCGCCAGGGCCCCGAGCAGCGCCGCCGTCGGCTGGCCCCAACGCCGCGGGTCGTCCCCCGGCCGGCCGAAGTACTCCTGGAAGCTCAGCGCGCACGCCGTCAGGTCGGCCCCGGCCGCCGCGAGGCGGCAGACGGACTCCACGACCGCCAGGTACGCCCCGTCGTAGGGCGAGGCCGAGGACCGGAACGGATCGAACCCCCAGGCCATGACGGAACAGGTCGCCGTCTCCCCCTCCGACACGGGAATCTTCGCCGCCATCGCCTGGATGGGTGTGCGCTGCCGCCCTCCCCCGAAGGGCATCAGGACGGTGTTCCCCCCGACCGTCGAGTCGAAGCGCTCGCACAGGCCGCGTTTGGAGCAGACGTTGAGGTCGGAGACGACGGACCGGAGCCCCTCCGCGAAGCCGGAGGGCAGGGGCGGCATGTAGTCCCTCGGGCTCGGGACGGACGCTTTGGCGTGCCGGGCGGCCCCGTTGCTCTGGATGAAGGCGCGCGGCAGGTCGACAATGCGCTCCCCGCGCCAGCGCAGGACGAGCCGGTCCTCCTCCGAGACCCTCGCCACGGTCGTGGCGCTCACGCCCTCCGCCGCCGCCAGGGCGACGGCGCGCACCACGTCCGCCTCCGCCACGACGGCGGCCATGCGCTCCTGGGACTCGCTGATCGCGATCTCGGTCCCGTCCAGCCCGGCGTACTTCAGGGGGACGGAGTCCAGGTCGACGTCGAGCCCATCGGCCAGTTCCCCGACGGCCACGGAGACGCCGCCCGCCCCGAAGTCGTTGCAGCGCTTGACGAGGCGCGAGAAGTCCGGGTTGCGGAACAGGCGCTGGAGCTTCCGCTCCTCGGGCGCGTTGCCCTTCTGCACCTCGGCCCCGCAGAGCTCGAGCGACCGAGCGGTGTGGGCCCGGGACGAGCCCGTGGCCCCGCCGCACCCGTCGCGGCCCGTGCGCCCGCCGAGCAGCAGCACGCGATCGCCCGGCTCCGGGCGCGCGCGCCGGACGTGGCCCTCCGGGACGGCCGCCACCACCGCGCCGACCTCCATGCGCTTGGCGACGTAGCCGTCGTGGTAGAGCTCGTCCACCAGCCCGGCGGGAAGCCCGACCTGATTCCCGTAAGCGCTGTAGCCCGCCGCGGCGGCCGTCACGATCGTCCGCTGCGGCAGCTTGCCGGGCAGGGTCCCGCTCAGGGGCCGTCGGGGGTCCGCTGCGCCCGTCACGCGCATGGCCTGGTAGACGTAGCCCCGGCCGGAGAGCGGGTCGCGGATCGCCCCGCCGATGCAGGTGGCGGCCCCGCCAAACGGCTCGATCTCCGTCGGGTGGTTGTGCGTCTCGTTCTTGAACAGCAGCAGCCACGGCCTCAGCTGACCGTCGATGTTCGCTGAAATCCGCACCGTGCAGGCGTTGACCTCCTCCGACTCCACCCAGTGCCGCAGCAGCCCGCGCCTTTTGAGGGCGCGGGCTCCGATCGTCGCCAGGTCCATGAGGGTCACGGGGCGATCGGTCCTCCCGAGCTCGCGGCGCAGCGCAAGGTAACGCTCCCAGGCCGACCGGATGCGATCGTCCTCGATGTCGACGGAATTGAGCTCCGTGTGGAACGTGGAGTGGCGGCAATGGTCGGACCAGTAGGTGTCCAGCACCCGGATCTCGGTCAGGGTGGGGTCGCGCCCCTCCGACCGGAAATGGGCGCGGCAGCAGCGGAGGTCGTCCGGTGTCAGGGAGAGGCCGTATTCCTCGACGAACGCCGCGAGGCCCGCGTCGTCCAGCTCCCGGAACCCCTCCAGGACGGGGACCGGGCCCGGCTGAGGGTGCGCGGCGGCGAGCGTCTCATACTCCTCGAGCTGCGCCTCGCGGCACTCCACCGGGTTGACGAGGTGTTTCCTCACGGCTGCGAGGTCCCGGTCGCTCAGCGCCCCGTAGAGGAGGTAGACCCGCGCCGTGCGCACGATTGGACGTTTTCCCGAGAGGAGTGCGACGCACTGCTCCGCCGCGTCGGCGCGCTGGTCGTACTGGCCGGGAAGGTACTCCACCGCCAGCACGTGCGCGTCCTCCGGAACGCCGTAGGGCAGGTAGTCCGTCTGAGGCTCGGCGAAGACCGTGTACCGGCACGCCAGCAGCGTCTCCGTGTCGATGCCCTCCACGTCGTATCGGTTGAGGATCCGCACTCGCTCCAGGGACGCGACGCCCAGGACGTCCCGGAGCTCCGCGTGGAGCGACGCGGCCTCCTGCTGGAACGGGGCCTTCTTCTCGACGTAAAATCTATGCACCAGGAATCTATGCATCATGTGAAAGACCTCCTGCGGTCCCGATGTCGTGTCGGAAGCGCGCCCCCTCGAAATGGATCAGCCCGACGCCTGCATAGGCACGGGAGCGCGCCTCCCCGGCCGTCGGGGCGACCGCCGTCACCGAGAGCACGCGGCCCCCCGCCGTCCTCAGCGTTTCGTCGTCCCGCCTCGTCCCCGAGTGATAGACGACGGTGTCCGGCGGCAGGCCGGAAGCGATCTGGATCTCCATCCCCTCCCTCACCTTGCCGGGGTACCCCTCGGAGGCCATGACGACGCAGCAGGACGCCTGGGGAGAGAACCGCACCTCCGCCTCCTCCAGGCGCTCCTCCCGCACCGCCAGCATGATCTCGAACAGGTCCCCCTCCAGGAGGGGCAGCACGGCCTGAGCCTCGGGGTCCCCGAAGCGGCAGTTGTACTCGATCACCTTCGGCCCGTCCGCCGTCAGCATCAGCCCGAAGTAGAGGCAGCCCCTGAAGGGCCGTCCCTCGGACCGGAGCGCGTCGAGCGTGGGACGAAAGATCGTCCTCATGCAGCGCTCCGCGATCTCGGGCGTGTAGTATGGGTTCGGCGCGACGACGCCCATGCCGCCCGTGTTCGGCCCCCTGTCCCCGTCGAAGGCGCGTTTGTGGTCCATCGACGAGACCATGGGGACGATCGTGCGCCCGTCGGTGAAGGCCAGGACCGAGACCTCGGGGCCGGAGAGCCGCTCCTCGATCAACACCCGGTCGCCGCTCGCGCCGAAGATGCGGTCCTTCATGATGGCGGCGACCACCGCGCCCGCCTGCGCCGCGTCCTCCGCCACCACGACTCCCTTGCCCCGCGCGAGGCCGTCGGCCTTCACCACCATCGGCCCCTTCGCCGACGCCACGTACGCGAGCGCCCGGTCCGCGTCGTCGAAGACCTCGCACCGCGCCGTCGGGATCCCGTACCGCCGCATCAAATCCTTGGCGTAGACCTTACTGCCCTCGATTGCCGCGGCCCGCGCGTCCGGGCCGAAACAGCGTACCCCAGCGGCCTCCAGGCGGTCGACCAGCCCCATCACCAGCGGGTCGTCGGGGGCCACCACGGCAAAGTCGACGGCGCGCTCCCGCGCGAAGGCAACCAGCGCGTCGAGGTCCGTCGCGGGTATCGGCACACACTCGGCCAGCGCCGCGATGCCCCCGTTGCCCGGCAGCGCGCAGAGCTTCCCGATGCGCGGGCTCCGCGCCAGCCGTTCGGCAATGGCGTGCTCGCGCCCGCCGCCGCCCACAATCATGACGTCCATCTTAGCCTTCATCCCAGGCTTCATTCTGGCCTCCCTTTATCCTCAGTGATGGAACAGTCTCTGTCCGGTCATCACCATCACAATCCCATACCGGTCGCACGCCTCGATCACCGCGTCGTCGCGGATCGAGCCGCCCGGCTGGGCTATGGTGGAGACGCCGCTGCGCCGCGCCCGCTCCACGTTGTCGGGGAACGGGAAGAAGGCGTCGCTCGCGAGAGAGACGCCGCTCATGCCGCTCAGCCAGGCATGCCGTTCCTCCGGCGTCAAGGGGTCCGGACGCCGGGCGAAGCAGCGTTGCCAGCACCCCTCGGCCAGGACGTCCTCGGGGGCGGACGAGAGGTAGACATCGATCGCGTTGTCCCGGTCCGGCCGAGCCAGGTCCGCGCGGAACGGCAGGTCCAGGACCTTCGGATGGGCGCGCAGAAGCCGCGCGTCCGCCTTGTCCCCCGCCAGCCGGGTGCAGTGCACGCGCGACTGCTGGCCCGCCCCCACCCCCAGCGTCTGCCCGCCGCGCGCATAGCAGACGGAGTTGGACTGCGTGTACTTGACCACGAGCAGGGCCAGGGTCAGGTCGCGCCGCGCGGCCTCCGGGATCGTCCCGCACCGCGTCACGGGCCTGTCGAAGACCGTGGGGTCGACCGACGCGTCGTTGCGCCTCTGCTCGAACGTGACGCCGAACACGTCGCGCCGCTCGGAAGGGGAGGGCTCCCAATCCGGGTCGATCCGCACGACGGCATAGTTCCCGTTCCGCTTCTCCCGCAGGATTGCGAGCGCCTCCTCGGAGTAGCCGGGCGCGACGACCCCGTCCGACACCTCGCGCCGGATCACCGACGCCGTGACCGCGTCGCACGGGTCGCTCAGCGCGATCCAGTCCCCGAACGACGACATCCGGTCGGTCCCCCGCGCCCGGACGTAGGCGCAGGCCAACGGGGAGTCGTCCAGTCCGGGGAGGTCGGTGAGGAACAGGCGCTTTTCCGCCTCGTCGAGCGGTATCCCCAGCGCCGCGCCCGCGGGGCTGACATGCTTGAACGAGGCCGCGGCGGGCATCGCGAGCGCCTTCCGGAGCTCCCGGACGAGCTGCCAGCCGTTCAGGGCGTCCAGAAAGTTGATGTAGCCCGGGCGGCCGTTCAGCACCTCGAACGGGAGCGCCCCCTCCTCCACGAAGAGCCGCGCCGGGACCTGGTTGGGGTTGCAGCCGTACTTGAGTTGCAGCTCCCTCAAAGCCTCTCCTCCTTCCCATGCCTGTCAAGCCCATGCCTGTCGAGCAGCCGCTCCTCGTACTCCGTCCCGTTCGCCGTAAGGTACCGCACGCAGAGCGCCACCCGGTTCTCCGCGTCCAGAGCGTCCCAGAGCCTGCGGGAGAACGCCTCGATGTCCGCGGGGATCGACAGCGCCCGGGGCTCGCCCCCGAAGCCGGGCAGAGGGTTCCCGTCCCCGGCATAGGTGTGGATGAGGCGGCCGGCGCCCGGCACGGCCTCGTACTCGAAGAACTGGCGGAGGCATTCCCCGGCTCCTCCGGCCTTGAGGATGCTCAGACGGTACCCGAAGCCCGGTCCCCCCTTCGATGGAGCCGAGGGCGCGAAGGTCAGCAGTCCGCTGATGCGCGACGTGAAGTACGGCGCGTCGGGCTCGTAGCTCCGCGTGCGCAGGGCCGACTCGAAGGTGCTTCCGTTCCGCAGCGCCTCGCAGACCGTCTCCGTCTGGTCCCCGTTCGTCACGACGACGTGCTCCCCGCAGACGCGGATGGGGGCGTAGAGGATCAGCGAGGGGTCCGCGACCCGCTCGGGGCTCAGGAGCCGGATGACCAAGTCGTCCCCCGACCGCTCGAGGACGCGGCCGCGGCTGGCCGCACTGCGGCCCATGATGAAATAGGCCAGGACGGCGCGTCCGTCCGGGGCACAGCCCAGGATGATGCCGCGGCCCGGATATCGGTTGCCGCCTAGGAGCGCCGTAAGGCTGCCGAGACTGGGGGGGGCCCCCCCCCCCCCCCCCCCCCCCGGGGCCGGGGGCGCCCCCCCCCCCCCCCCCCCCCCCCCCCCCGGGGGGGCCCCCCCCCCCCCCCCCGGGGGGAGCAG
>CAUPUB010000035.1:0-21905 GCA_963514535.1 uncultured Fretibacterium sp. | reverse complement strand
GTTTTGCATACTTACCTTTGGTAAAATATGCATTTTTGTTTTAATCAGCGCTTCCTTAAAGCACAAAAGCTGCAAAACGCCGCTATCCCTCCATACCCCTGCGGCGCAGCACCACCCGGACCGTCCAGTCCCCGGCGGTCTGGATGGCCTGCACCATGACGATCATCACGACGATGGTCGCCAGCATGATGTCCGGCCGGAACCTCTGGTGCCCGAAGCGGATGGCCAGGTCCCCCAGCCCGCCGCCCCCGACCGCACCCGCCATGGCCGAGTACCCTACCAGGTTGACCAGCATCAGGGTGATGCCGCGCAGCAGGTCGGGCACGGCCTCGGGAAAGAGGACCTTCCGGACAATCTGCGAGGGGGACGCACCCATCGCCTGAGCCGCCTCGACGACTCCGCCGTCCACCCCGTTCAATGCACTCTCCACAAGCCGCCCCATGAATGGCAGGGCCGCCAGGGCCAGGGGGACGACGGCCGCCGAGGTCCCGATGGACCGTCCCACGATCAGCCGGGTCAGCGGGATGATCGCCACCATCAGGATGATGAAGGGCGTGGAACGCGTCGCGTTGACCGCGAACCCCACCGTGCGGTTCAGCCAGGGGCTGGGCATCAGCCCTCCGGAGGACGTCACGGCCAGCAGCACTCCCAGCGGGATCCCCCCCACGCAGGCTAGCAGTCCCGACAACCCTATCATATAAAGCGTCTCACACGACGCCTGCCACAGAAGCCCCCAGATTGCGGCGGACATAGCCGATCACCTCCAGTCCGAGATTCAGATTCCTGAGATACTCCATCGCGGCGTCCCGGTTCCCGTTGCCGGAGAGCTCCACCACCAGCGTCCCGTAGGGCACCCCCTGGATGTGATCGATGGCGCCGTAGAGGATGTTCACGTCCACGCCGAACCTGCGGACCACCCCCGATATGATCGGCTCCGCCGCCGTATCGCCCAAGAAGGAGACGCGCAGCAGGAGCCCGCAGCCCGCCTCGGGCTCCTGCAAAAAGTCCAGCGCCGCAAAATGCTGGGGGATGTCCCGCGTCATCACGCTCGCCACGAGCTCGTGCGTCACCGGGGACTGCGGCACCGTAAAAACCTTGAAGACCGCTCCCGACTCCACCACCCGTCCCGCATCCAGCACGGCCACTTCCTCGCAGATCTCCTTAATGACCGCCATCTCGTGGGTGATCAGGACGACCGTCAGGCCCAGCTTGCAGTTGATGTCGCGCAGGAGCTCCAGGACCTCCCGCGTCGTCTGGGGGTCGAGGGCCGACGTCGCCTCGTCGCACAGCAGGATCTTGGGCTCAGGGGCCAGGGCCCGGGCGATGCCGACGCGCTGCTTCTGCCCCCCGGAGAGCTGCGCAGGATAGGCGTCCCGCTTCCCTCCCAGGCCCACCAGCTCCAGCAGCTCGTCCACGCGGCCCGCGATGCGCGCGGCGTCCCAGCCCGCGAGCTCCAGAGGGAATGCGACGTTTCCCGCCACGCTGCGGGACGAGAGCAGGTTGAACCCCTGGAAGATCATGCCGATGCCGCGCCGCGCACGGCGAAGCTCCGCGGGGGACAGGGCCGACAGGTCCACGCCGGCGACGGTCACCCGGCCGGATGTCGGCCGCTCCAACAGATTGATCGTGCGCACCAGGGTGCTCTTGCCCGCGCCGCTCCGCCCGATGATGCCGTAAATGCACCCCTTGCGTATCGAGAGGCTCACCCCCCTGAGGGCGTGAAAGCACCCCCCCTCCGTGTCGAAATCCTTGCACACATTCTCCAGAACAATCAAAACCCCTTCACCTCTCCCATCCCGACGCCCGCACGAAACGCTGCGAAACACGAAAAAAGCCCCTTCCGCGAGGAAGGGGCTTTGTACGACGGACAAACTCCGCTGCAAGCACCCATCATCTCCCAGGATACACCTGCAGGAATTGGCACCGTTTTGCTCTCGCAAGGGTTGCCGCGGCTTCATAGGGCCTTTCCCTCCACCGCTCTTGATGATGTCGCAAGTCCTATTCGATTGTAGTGCGTATAATACAGGCAGGAGCCCCCACTGTCAAGGGCCGCCTCCCGTTACTTCTGCGGAATGTCCCCCCACTGCCAGGTCGTGCCGTCGGCAAAGACGATCGCGTCCGGGTGGTGGAAGCCCGTAAACCAACGCGCCTTCTTGAACGTCACGCTTCCTCCCGGAAGCACGACCCTCACGCTGCCGCCCCGGCGCTCCAGGCTCACCTCGCCCGGCGCTATCCCGAGCCCCAGGCGCAGAATCCCGCGGCGCTGGCCGGACTTCTGCCCGAAAAAGTAGAAGTCCACCGTGTCGTCCCCGTCCCCGCGGTTCCAGATGAAGGTTTTGTGCGACTTGCCGCCCACCAGGCTCCACGACTGGATGAAGTCGTCTCCGGGTCCCCCGACGAATACGTCGTCGCCCTTCCCGTCCTTCAGGCGGTCGTCCCCCTCCAGACCATAGAGGACGACCGTGTCCCTCTTGCGGCTGCGCGTCTTCATACGGTCGGCGCCGCTGCCACCCTTCAGCGCCACGGGCGGGTTCCCGGCGTGTTTCTCCGCGTCCTCCGCCGTCCAGACCGTGCCATCCATGAAGACGATCCGGTCCAGACGCGCCCCCGCATCCACATACCAATCCTCGACCGTCGTGCTGGCCGATTCCTCGCCCCTCTCGTCGGGAAGGGAGAAGACCAGATCGCCTCCCTTGCGGTAGGGGAACAACGTCTCCGGGATGATCCCGGGGCCGAAGTGCAGCTCGTCGACGTCGTTCGCTCCACCGCTGCGGTTGGAGATCGTGTCGTGACCGCCGCCCAGGTTCTGGACGTAGATGTCGTTGCCGCCCTTCCCCTCCAGCCAGTTGTCGCCGGTGCCGCCCACCAGGACGTCCGGTCCGTCCGTCCCCAGCAGTTCGCTGTCGCCGTCCGACGCGATCATGACGTTATGATCCGGATACCTCCCGCGGTAGTAGGCCAGCTCCTCCGGCGTTCCGCCGCCGCCGTTCTTCTTCCTTACCGTGACGGAACAGACGGCCCGCACGCCCGCGTCCGCCGCGGAGGTCGCCGTGATCCGCGCCGTCCCAACTCCAACGGCCTGGACGCTCCCGCCCAACACCGTGGCAACGGCAGGATTCGACGTACTCCACGTCACGTCCCTTTCCGTGGTCTCGGGCGGGGTGAAGGAGACGGCAAGCGCGGCGCTCTCGTCCACGGTCAGCAGCAGGGACTTCGGCGTCAGCGCAAGGGCCGTGGGAAGCACCGCTGCCCGGGTTACACGGATCGTGCAGTCCGCGGAGTGAATGCCGTCCGCAGCCGTCGCCCGGACGAACGTGGTGCCCTCGGCCAGCGCCAGGATATTCCCGGAGGCATCCGTCGAGGCGACCGACGGTTTGGAGACGGACCAGCTCACGCGCTTGTCCGTGGTGTTCGATGGGCTCAGGACGGCCCTCAGGCTCAGCCTTTCCCCCACCTCCAGGTCCGCGGAGTCCGGCTCCACACGCAGGCCCGTCACCGGAACGTCCGGCGGAACGTCGCCGCTGCCGGGGACGCCGCCCATGTCTTTCAGGCCCAGAGCGGCCGTGACCACGAAGAGGTTCTCTTCAGGATATCCGGACACCGCGTCCAGGCGAACTTGCCAGGTTCCCCCCTCGTTCTCCCCGGAGACGACGGGGAAGGAAAGCACGTCCCCGCTCGTCGTTCGCACGTCGTACACACGGCCGTCCGGCGCCAGAAGCGACGCCGTCCACCGACGTGACGCCGCATCCGCGGAGACGGCGCCAGCGCCCTTCATACCCAGCCGCGACATCTGGGCGGCCACCGTCACGTCCTCGCTTGCAGGAAGCTCCACCCGCAGGCCCGAGCTCTTTGCGCGCGACACCGTGCCGTCCGTCCGATCCACGATCTTCGCGTTGGAGATGCCCGCACTCCGCATGGCCGCCATGCGTTCCGCATTCGCGATCGGCTTGGACAGAAACCAGTCCGCCAGCGCACGTTCCGCGGAGGGCGTACGGTTCTCCTGCCTCAGAGACAAGGACGCGGACGACGAAGTGCTCGGAACGGGAAAGCCGGTGTAGTAGACCATGCCCTGCCCGTAGGGGAAGGAGATCGCGGCGGGATAGATTTCCATAAAGGCGTCCTGACCGCTGAGCAGAACGACCTCCACGTTGGAGAGCAGCCACGCGCCATCCATGGTCTTGATGAGGGGGCCGCCGGACCCGACCTCGTAGGGCTTGTAAGGGATGTACAGGGAGCTCTTCCCCATGGCGGCCCTCAGATCGCCATAGGGAATGATTCTTCTCTTCTCTCCGCCATAGTAGAGGGGGATCTCCGAGGCGTCGTAGAAGGTGAGGTTTACCCCCGCACGCCTGGCGATGAGTGCGGCGGCCTTCCAGGAGTCGGCCTCGATATAGGCAGTTCCGCCGTTTTTGACAAACTCGGCGAGCTTGTCGAAGAACTGCCCGAACCAGGGCTGATAGGCCAGGTGGGCGTAGGGATAGGCGGAGACGTAGACCGCCGAGAGCCCGCGGAAGTCCCACTCCAACGCCTGTTTGGGGAGAGCAGACGGCATCGGGACGTTGAAGCGGGACACCCCTTTCTTCATGGTGTCCGTCACGCCGGACACCAGCGCCTGCTCCAGAACGATGTCCCCCCACCAACGGTTGCTATTAGATACAGGTTGAGGATTTTGGGGGTCCCTAGCAGTATAAGAGTCTACCATCCGAGAAATATGCTCCTTTCCGTGAGGGATTAAGTTTGTAATATCACTACTAGGAAGATTCAAGCCAGAGAAATTGTTTTCAACATAAACGGAAGAAAACTCCATAGGGGTTAGTTTCGCAGGAAACGCGAAAACCCCTTTAGAATCGCACGAAATAATCTGTGGTGGCATCTGGCTACCGTTGAATACACCGTTTATGGTTATCATTGCGTCTGAAATTGGAGTACAACCAAACCAAAGACGGCCACTTATAAGTGCTGGAATAGGATTTATCGACATATTACAAATAATATGAGAAACTCCATTTATGATAGAGCTATCTCCATTAAACCATAGTTTACTGATCTTTCTTGTGCTAACCCCCTCTCTTGTATAAGCAGAAATATTAAAATGATAATAGGGTATTTTCCCTGAAATAGATGAATACTCCTGAAAACCATATCCATCTAAATTAAAGGTATGATCTTTAGCCCCGATGATAAGTGGAGCTTTATTGTCTAGATTCGAAAAAATAATATCCTTATATAGCTCTTCGCTACCTATGTCTGTAGAAATAAATCCGCCTACATTTTGATACCCCAAGAATCTAAGACGTTCAGAAACATAAACTGGATCTTTAACCGTTTCCTTTATCGTTCCTTCTGGTTTCTCTTTTGTTGAATATATGGAGTTGAGCAAGAGACCAATGTCATGGAGAAAAGAGGCTATTTCCTTACGTACAAGCTTTCTTTTATCGTTTTCGTCTTCATTCTGTAATCCTGCTTTGAAAGTTTCGTAGTCTGGAGAAATATCCATTAACTCGAAGTTATATTTATGTTGTACTCCACCTTGATTACATAGAAACGGAACCTCTATATCTCTAGAGGTAATGTCATCACTTAGCGTTATTTTAGAGGGGGTCTCAGGAAAAGGGCCGCAAAAACTCCAATATTTCATAATCTGTGCCATTGCTAAAGCATTACATCCTACTGGATAACGAATTCCATCCCACATGGTATATAAATTGTAAAACGTCAGTGGAGGCGATTGATCGTCCGATACTGGATACCAGTCAATATCATATCTTTGCAACACTTCCTGCTCCCAGGTATTGTTGACAAGCAAAGGTTCTACAAGGATATCGTTACTGATCGTTGTCAATTCAATCCCGGAGTTAAATATTCTTTTAATTTTATGAAAAGGTGCTTTCTTATCCAACAGTTCCCACCGCTTAAGGCGGCTCGATCCATTTGAATTGTCAAGCTTTCCCTTTATTAAAGGAAAAATATTCTGTGATCTTTGTTCCTGAACATTTACGTTCAAAAGAAAATGAAGGGGGGACTGTTCGTAATCCTTTGACGTTAGATATTCTTCACCAAACGCAATAACGGGCTCTAAGGAATCGTCAGCAGGAATGATAAGCCAACCGTGAGGTTCTAAGAACACCACATAATATCCTGGATTGCCGTGTTCATCTCCTTGATAACGTACTATATCATTAATGTTCAAGCCTAAGGTTTCGCCCATTGGCTTTTCAGTTTTTTCTAACCAGGTTTTTGCAACAGAGCGCGCTTTCTCTATTGAAACAAAATGTCCCTCAGCGAAGGGCTTTTCCAAAAAGAACAAAAACGCAAGACAAACACTCCATAGTAAAACGTAAGACTTCTTCATCACAATTCTCTCCTTTCTCGGTTTAAAATGATAGCGGCCATGGAACCAAAAAATCCAGCGGAGAATGTCTGTTGAAAATATCTCCAATGCTCGACAACGGTTCCAGCGATATCACGACGTCGTCGTTCAGCGAGGATAATTCTCTGTCCAGCCTGAAGTCGTAATATCCCCTCTTTGCCGCCCACATCATTTCCCTGCATAATGTATCCGATTCCTCGGTGATTTTAAGACCTCGCTCCCATCCGAAGAAGGCGCCGCCCTTTTCCCCGCTCCTCAAAGTTTTTGCAAGCAATGCCGCCAGCCTCAGGCGGCGCAGGATCATCAGGTAGTAATACTCCGTCGCCTCCTTCGTCACATCTCTCAAAACATCCTTTTGTCCCTCTTTCTCGAGCTCGGAAAAATAAAACGCCAGCCACTCACGGCGTCTTTGGGCCGAAGGGGGAAGGTAAGGACCATCCCTGTAAAAAATCGGGCGAGAAAGTACTGGTCCGCCTTGCCTTGGATATGACGCCCTGAATAATTCGTATGGCTCCCGGTATTGCCCCGATGCGATCAGCCTCCTCGTCCTCTCGTAGGCGCGAAGCTCCCCCAACACCCCAGGGTCCTGGGCGACAACGGTATCCAGAATCTCGGCGGAGGGAGAAAAAATTTCGGATTCCCGAACGCAGCAGTCGAGGTCGGAATAGCCCTTGAAGATATCCGGCCCCACGCGTTGCCCCTTCAGGATGTCCATGCTGAGCGGTTCCAGCACCTCTTCCGCCAGGAGCGTCAGCAGCGGCCGGGGCGTCACCGCCCGCAGCGTTCCCAGCGTGCGCGATACCCACAGCGACAGGGTGTCGTAGGTTATGGGAAGGCGTTCCAGCAGATCCCTTTGCAGGACCTCCATCTCGGCTCGTTCCTCCTCGAAGCTTTTCAGCCGGTGCTCCCGCTCCTCCCCGGTCAGGGGGCGGAACTCCGCCTCGAACTTCCTCTGATCCGCCTCGAGCGTATCGATATCCAGACTGGCGTAGAAGGAGAGCAGGCCCCTCAGGGGAGGAAAGTCCACAGGGAGGAGAAGGGCCTTCTCCTCTTTTTCCCTCACCGGGCGCCGGGCATTGGCCGATTCCCCGTACTCTCCGCCGAAAACGATCCTCTTCGTCAGAAGACTGGGGTCGGCACCCTGGTCCAGGTCCGAAAAATTCGCAACCGTCTCCGGCAGGACTCCATAGGCCCGATAGAAGTCCGCACTGACGGGCCCCATGACGTCCTCGGCAAAAAGCTTCAGCAACGGGCGCGGGGTCACGACTCGAAGCTCGTCAAGAGGGAGCATCAGGAAAAAAAGCAGGGCCCAATCCCCCAAGGTCCGCTGTTCTATCATCTCGTCCCTGAGCTTGAGCATCCTGACGCGCTCTTCCTCGAAAATCCTTCGCCGTTTTCTCCGCACCTCGTCCGGGAGTTCCCCGTGCATGCTCTCGAAGGCCTTTTGATCGTCCTCGAACGCCTTCAGATTCAGCCGATAGTAAAAGGACAGGAGCGCCCTTATGACATGGACCCCGTTGACCGTTCTCGCTCCCATTCCCGTATCCTCGTAAAGATCCCGTATGGCCTTTCCTCCGTCGTTCTGGGGTTGAGGCGAGGCGTGCGGCCGTTCCTTCCGAAGTGTTTCTTTCTGGCTGTCTTCAGAGACGGCCCCAACGGCGGATACGCCCCCCAAAACATAGCCCAGAACAAAACCCATCGCCATGCCCAGGATCAAAAATCCTCCGCGCCCCCACGGCGATTTCCGTGTCCTTTCCATGACAGAACCTCCTTTTTGCGATCAAAAGGCCTACCACGTCGTAAAATACAACGACAGGACATGAATTTTAATGTGTAAAACCTAACCCTACAAATAGGCATGATACCATAATAAAATATTTTTCAATAGGTCTTTAGGCTTAATTTTTCTTATTTCCAGCTTTCCTCTGTGCCGGCGCCTGTTTCAGGGCAATGTCCCTCCACTGTCAGAGGGTGCCCTGTTCTAGAGGCAGGGTGGCGGCCAGCCAGTTCTCTGCAAGCAGGTGGGCTTGCTCCAAGCTCACGGTAGCCCCCCAGGCCTTATCGCCTCCTCCAGGGACCGACAGAACGCAGACGAAAGCCACGGCACACAAACCTCTCAGGATCTTCCTCATCACTCCATCTCCCTTCTTGATTTCAAATCGGTTTTCAGCTCAAAATTCCACCTGCATCTGGGGGCGAAACGGGCGATCCCTGTTTTCGCTGAATACCTCATTCAAGACTTCGTATGGATTGACAAAAGTACCGAGACGGGTTGCTGGGGAAGAATCCCCCTTCTTCCATCTCCGAACGGACCGTGCATAGTCCTCTCGAAGGCCGGAACGGCGCAGAATCTCCACGATGCGGGCCGAAAGCTCCCGGTGCGCCTGGCACTGGCGCACCCAGGCCAGGCTCATGCAGCGATACGCCTCCTCCGACGCGTAGATTTGGAGGAGCTCCCCGGTCTCGACGAGAAACAGCAGGTGCGTCGGGCTGCTCAAGGCCTCCCCCTCCATGGACCGCATTTTCCGCTCCTTCTCCCAGACGTACTGCGGCCAAACGTCCTTGGACGTCCCCTCGGGGATTTCCCAGTAGTCCGTAACGAGCCGGATAATCTCCTTGATCCTAGCCGCCATCCGTTTCTCATCCTCCGTCAATTGGGGGACAGGAGCAACAAGGGAATGAAGGGCTCTCTGATATCGCCGAGCGGGCCAATGACGCCTCATCTCCCTCAGTTCCTGTAAAACCTCCCCCTTCCCGTCGTAGTACCCCTTCGCATCCGCCTCACCCAGCCGATACAGGGGATCCCGCTCCGGGCTTTCCTCTCTCTGTTCCATCTCCACCCCCAGCTCCGCCATGAGGCGGCGCTCCTCCATGCGGCGCAGGTACTCCAGGCGCAGTGCGTCGAGCCGGCGTGCGCGGGAGAAATGGTCGAAGACGTCGGGCAGACGAGCGCACGCCCAAAGCTTTAAAATATCCCAAAGCTTTGGGTCCTTTTCGGGGCTCGATATTCTCGCTATTATCTTATCCTCCGGATCCTTCCCATGGCAAAGGGACAGAAGCCCCGTGGGGGTGAAAAGCGTGTCGAAGCGCCTAGCTTCGAAGTAATCCCAGATGGCGACGTCCAAGGAACCGCCCTGCCTGCGGAGGCCGTCGAGGACGTAGACAGGAATGTCCCGGGACACGCCTTCGAACAGGACGATCCGCATCTCGTCCGTCTCCTGCGCCTCGTCCTCCACGTAGGGGTTGAAGACCGGCGGCATCTCTCCGTCGTTCCAGCCCGTCCCGCTCGTCGCCTCCCTGCCCCCGGCACGGCTGTCGAAGGGGAAGTGCCAGAACGCCAACAACAGACACACGGCCAAAACATAACGAGCTCGCCGCATCATCGATACACCTCCTGTGAAATAAAAGACCTCACGACCCCAGGGCCGCTTTCGTACCGTCTCCACAGCGCAGGGTCCTCATCGAGGCTATGGAAGCTGCCATTTCCGCAAAAAACAAAACAGAAAATGTGTCTCGAAAAACTCCCAGACAAATCCATCCCTATAATGCAACGTTTATCAATAAGTCCTGAAGCGCAATTTTTCTGGTTTCCCGTTTTCCGCTGTGCCGAAACCTGTTTCAGGGCAATGTCCCTCCACTGCCAGGCCGTGCCGTCCGCAAAGACGATCGCTCAGTGCGGTATGCTCTTTCGGAAAATGAGGAACGAAAAAAATGAGGGCGAACCTGCGAAAACTCGCAAGTCCGCCCCGGCTCACCCTTGGAGGCGCTCTTTCAGGGAAAATGGTCACTCCGGTCCAGAGCAGAGCGACACGAGGGGTGAGTTTTTCTTTGGCTATTGACAGAGCTGTCCTCCCGCCTCCTCCCCAGGACCGTCCGGGACCGCGAAAGTCCGCGAGTTCGCTACTTCGGGCCGGTCCAGGCACAGCCCATCCCATCGAGCGGATATAAGCCCGCCGCCGCTAAGCTATCTCCGACTGGAGATAGGCGGCCAGCAGGCGAATAGACGCATCGACCGCGTCGCGGTGCGTCCGCTCGTAATGGTGCGTCGCCTCCGTCCCGGGGCCGAAGCAGACCGCCCGCACGTCCCTGCCGCTCCTCACCGCGACCGAGGCGTCCGAGGCGTAGTTGATGTAGGCATCGATCCGGTAGGGGATCCCCTCGTCGTCCGCCAGGCGCTTCAGCTGGAGCACCGCCTCGCGGTCGTAGGGCAGGACGCCGTCGCGCGACAGGATCGTCACGGCGTGCTCGCTCGACGCGCACCCCTCCGCCACCACGCCGACGTCCACGGCCGCGGCCTCGACGGTCTTCGGGGGCATCACGGGGGTGCCATGCCCGATCTCCTCGTAGTTGCTGATGTAGAAGTGCGTCGTGTGAGCGGGGGAAAGCCCCTGTTCACGCATCGCCTTGATGGCCCCCAGCAGGATGGCAACCCCGACCTTGTCGTCCAGAAAACGGGACTTCAGATATCCCGTCTCGGTCAGCTCGCTCCTGGGGTCGAAAAAGACCAGATCCCCGCAGTGGATCCCCAACGCCTCCGTCTCCTCCCTGGAGTCCGTCCGGATATCCAGGCGGAGCTCCACGTTGTCCAGGTTGTGCGCCTCGTCGCGTATGGCCTCGGCAAAGGCATGGCGCGCCGCGTGGTCCGGGAGTACGGTCCCCCGGTACTCCCGCCCCTCCAGGGTGCGGACAAAGCAGTTCTCTCCCGCGAAACTGCGCCAGTCAAAGCCCCCCAGAGGGAAGAGCCTCAGCCTGCCGTTCCGCTTGATCCGGCGCACCGTGGCGCCCAGGGTATCCACGTGGGCGGAGACCACCCGGTGACGCTCGTCGTCGGCCCCCTTCCAGACGGCGATGAGCGCCCCCTTGTTCGTCTCCTCGAAGGGAAGGCCCAGGGCCTCGAACTCGTGCGACACCCGCTGGATCGCCTCGACGCAGTCCCCCGCTACGGACGGTATCGCCAGCAGCTCCAGAGTCAGGCTCACCGCGTAATCCAGAATACGCTCCATGTTGTACGACAAGCTGCCAGCCCCTTCACCTTGGGATTTTTTCATTCGAAATTTTTCCATCCGGAATTTTTCCACCCAGAATTTTTTCCATGCCGAAAGTTTACCAGAAGACCGGCCTCCTGTCCGCAAAAAAAGGACGACCCTTGCGGGCCGCCCTCGATTCAAAAAGGACAAAAAGCTGCGGGACTACTCCGGCTTCCGGAGCCACCACTCGATCAGAGCCCCTGTGGCGACGAAGATCGAGCTGTAGGTCCCCGCGATGATGCCCACGAGCATGGCGTAACTGAAGGCAGCCAGTACAGGTCCTCCCCAGACGCACAGGGCCGCGACGGGGAAGAGCGTCGTCAGCGTCGTGTTGACGGTTCGGGAGAGCGTCTGGTTCACGGACCGGTTGACCAGCCCCACGATGCCGGCCTTCGGGAGGTCCCGCCAGTTCTCACGTATGCGGTCCAGGATGATGATCGTGTTGTTCAGCGAGTAGCCCACGATCGTCAGGAGCGCCGCGATGAACGAGGAGGCGATCTCCATCTGGGTCAAACTGAAGAAGCCCAGGGCGATCACCACGTCGTGCACCAGCGGGACGACGCTCACCACCGCGAAGCGGAACTGGAAGCGCACGGTGATGTAGATCAGGATGGCGACGAGGGCGATGGAGATGCCAACGATCGCCTGGTTGCGCAGCTCCCGCCCCACGACGGGGCCGACCTTCTCGAAGCCGATGACCTTCATGTCCGCGTACTTCTCCCGCAGGACCTTGACGACCTGCTCACGGCTCCCCTCCGTATCCTCGTTGGTGCGGATGATGATGCCCGCCTCGCCGAAGTTCTGGATCATCGCCCCCTTGGCCACGACGGCGGAGACGACCTCACGGACCTCCGCCACGTCGGGCCGGTTTCCGAACTCCACCTGGATGACGTTGCCGCCCGTGAAGTCGATGCCCAGGTTCAGCCCCCTGAAAAGCAAAAGCCCCAGGCTGAGGACGACCAGGACGAGGCTCAGGAGAAGCGCCGGCCTGCGGTACTCCATCAAATTGAAATTCATCGCGTCCACCTCCTAGCTCCGCCTCAGGGCGTTCTGCTTCCGGCTCATGAATATCTGGAGAAGCGCCCGGGTCACGACGACATTGGAGAACACGCTGGCCACGAGCCCGATGGAGAGCGTGACGCCGAAGCCGCGCACCGATCCGGATCCGAAGTGGAAGAGGACGACGGCCGCGATCAGCGTCGTAATGTTCGAGTCGAGGATCGTCACGAGCGCCTTGCGGAAGCCCGAGTCCAGCGCCGCGAGGGAGGTCTTTCCGGCGCGCAGCTCCTCGCGGATGCGCTCATAGATCAGGACGTTGCCGTCCACGGCCATGCCGATCGTCAGGATGATGCCCGCGATGCCGGGCAGGGTGAGCGTCGCGTTGAAGGCGATAAGCCCCGCGAAGACCAGGAGCATCGTCACGGCCAGGGCGACGTCCGCGGCCAGCCCCCGGAACTGATAGTAGATCAGCATGAAGACGAGCACCATGGCCGCCCCGAAGAGGCCGGCCTGGAGCCCCTGACGGACGGAGTCCGCGCCGAGGCTGGGGCCGACGGAACGGTTCTCGGCGATCTCGACCGCCACGGGCAGCGCGCCGGCCTTGAGCATGATGGCCAGGCGCGAGGCCTCGTCCGGCGAGAAACGCCCCGTGATCTGCGCGTTGCCGCCCGAGATGCGGTCCTGGACGACGGGCGCAGAGATCACCACGCCGTCCAGCACGATGGCGATCTGTTTCCCCACCAGGCGGCCCGTGGCCTCCTCGAAGAGCCGGGCCCCCTCGGAGTTGAAGGAAAGGGAGACCCCCATGCGGCCCAGGCTGTCGGGGTTCACCGCGGCATCCTTGAGCTCCTTTCCGGAGAGCAGTACCTTGCCCAGCAGGTAGTAACGTCCTCCCTCCGTCCCCTCGCGCCCGTCCTCGCCGGGGGCGACGATCGCCCCCTCTATTCCGGCGGCCCGGGCCGAGAAGTCCGCACTGGCGTTGTTCCCGAGCTCCGCGGCCGACCTCCAGCGCTCCTGGGCTCGGGCAAACTGCTCGTCGCTGTCGTAATTCTTCCTCTCGGGAGAGGGCGGAGGCGGGGCGCTGACGTCCAGCACCTCACGGAAGTCCAGCTGCGCGGTCTTTCCGATCAGCTCCAGAGCGGCGTTCGGATCCTGGATGCCCGGCAGGTCGATGATGATCCTGTCCTGGCCGCTCTTCTGGATGATCGGCTCCGCAACGCCGTACTGGTCCACGCGATTGCGCAGCACGGCCAGCAGGCGGTCGATGCTGTCCTTCTCCACGGGGGCCTCCGGGGTATCCTTGGCCTGGAGGACGATATGGGCCCCACCCTCCAGGTCGAGCCCCATATTGAGCCTCCCCACCACGGGCCACGCGTAGGCCAGCGCGGCCAGGACAACGATCACCACGACCCAAAGCCGCAGACGATCTCTACGAATCATGCTTATCCCCCTGAATCCAGATTATCGCATCGCCCGCACTACAGGCGATGCCGCAGAACGAGTATGTATTTTCGTTTCCAGTTGGTGCTTTCCCAATCCTTAGTCCTTGTCCTTCTTTTCCTCTGAGGCGGGCGCCGACGGAGCGACAACCCTCTTGGTCTGGACGGCGGACTTGAGGATGCGCACCCGCACACCCTCCGCCAGTTCAATCAGAAACGTATCGTCGCGGACCTCCCGCACCGTGCCGAAGAACCCGCCGATCGTCACGATCTGGTCCCCGCGGCCAATGCTCGATATCAGTCCCTCGTGCTGTTTTTGGCGCTTACGCTGGGGGCGAATGATAAAGAAGTAGAAGATGAGGACGAATATCGCCAGGGGAAAGAGCATCCCCATCATGCCCTGAGCCCCTCCCGCCGCGCCACCCTCGCCGCCTGGAGCTCCTCCGCCAGGGGCTCCGCAGGGGGAAACCGCCGTCGTCGTCGTAGCCTGATCCGCCAATGATATCTCCTCCTCAAAGACTTGAACTGGAGGACAAAGCCGCTCCAGTCACAAAACTGCCCCTCGGCGGAAACACGAGCACCCGACGAGAGGCACGACTCGCAAAAAAAGAAACTCAGCTTTTGATTATACCAGACGCCCTATCGCAGACCGCTCGGATACACCAGAGACGACTGCGGGATGGGAACGACCTACGCCTTCCAGGCCACAAACTCGATCTCGACCTGCGCGTCCTTCGGCAGCGCCTTGACGGCAACGAAGGAGCGGGCCGGAGGATTCTCGCCGAAATACCTCGAGTAGACCCCATTCACCGCGGCAAAGTTCGCCATATCCGTCGCGAAGACCGTGGTCTTCACCACGTCCTGCAGGGAATAGCCCGCGCCCTCCAGGACCCCCTTCACGTTCTCCAGGACGCACACGGCCTGGTCCTCCACGGAGCCCGAGACCATCTTCCCGGTCTTGGGGTCCAGGGGTATCTGCCCCGAGGCGAAGAGGAACTGCCCAGCCTGGACCGCCTGGCTGTAGGGCCCGATGGCCGCCGGGGCCTTGTCGGTGCTGACGATTTTTTTCATAAACTCACCCTCCCAAAATTAAGAAAACATCGAGTCAAAACATCATCGGGACGGCGGAGCGGCCGCACTTACGAACCCCACGGCCAAAGGGCCGGGTTCTGCGTCCCCCGCAACGCCCTTTGGGCTACTTTCTGGAGAAATGGCTCAGGCCCGCGTAACGAGCGTTCTCCCCCAGCTCCTCCTCGATCCTCAGCAGCTGGTTGTACTTGGCCACGCGGTCGGTGCGGGCGATGCTGCCCGTCTTGATCTGGCCGGCCTTCGAGGCCACGGCCAGGTCGGCGATGAAGGTGTCGGCCGTCTCGCCCGAGCGGTGCGAGATCACCGACGCGTAGCCCGCCGCCGCCGCCATGCGGATGACCTCCAGGGTCTCCGACACGGTCCCGATCTGGTTCAGCTTCACCAGGACGGCGTTGGCGATCCCCCTCTCGATCCCGCGCCCGAGGATCTCCGGGTTCGTGACGAACAGGTCGTCGCCGACCAGCTGGACCTTCCCGCCCAGCGATCGGGTCAGGGCCGCCCAGCCCTCCCAGTCGTCCTCGGCCATGCCGTCCTCGATGGATAGGACGGGATACTCCCGGACCAGGCCCTCGTAATACCCGATGAGCTCCTCCGCGGAGAAGGTCCTGCCCTCGCCCTCGAAGACGTACTTACCGTCCTTGAAGAACTCGGACGAGGCCACGTCCAGCGCGAAGCCGATGTCCTTCCCCGGCTGGTAGCCCGCCTTGGCCACCGCCTCCATCAGCAGGTCCAGGGCCTCACGGTTGCTCTTGAGGTTCGGGGCGAAGCCGCCCTCGTCCCCGACCCCCGTCGAATAGCCGCGCGACTTGACGCAGTCCTTGAGGGCATGATAGGTCTCCGCACCCATTCGCAGCGCCTCGGAGAAGGACGGCGCGCTGTGGGGGACGATCATGAACTCCTGGATGTCGACGTTGTTGTCCGCGTGGGCCCCACCGTTGATGACGTTCATCATGGGGGTGGGAAGGATGTAGGCGCCGACCCCGCCCAGATAGGCCCAAAGGGGGAGCCCGTGGCTCTGGGCCGCGGCCCGGGCACTGGCCATGGAGACCCCCAGGACGGCGTTGGCCCCGAGGTTCGACTTACCCGGCGTCCCGTCCAGCTCCAGCATGGCCCGGTCCAGGCCGCCCTGGTCGTCGGCGTCCAGACCGATGAGCTCCGAGGCCATCTTGTCGTTTACGTTCTCGACGGCCTTCTGGACCCCCTTGCCACAGTAACGCTTCTCCTTGTCCCGGAGCTCGAGAGCCTCGTGCACCCCCGTCGAGGCCCCCGAGGGGACGGCGGCCCTGCCGAAACTGCCGTCCTCGAGAAAGACGTCGACCTCCACCGTGGGGTTGCCCCTGGAGTCCAGTATCTCCCTGCCGTGAATCCCGACTATCGTAGCCATACGCCCAGTCTCCCTTCCTTTACTCTCACACTCTCAAAGCTCAACGCCCGAAACGCTGCCCCTTCCCCATTTCCGGCGCAGCTCCCAAGCCCATCGTCTCTGGTACATTATAGAACAAAATAGGAAAAACCCCGGGCGACGCTACCCTTCCTCCCAGGGGTTCCGGTCCGGGGCCACGGGGCGCTCCCCGATCGTCTCCCACGCGACCGTCCCCGGACGCTTCAGCAGCGTCTCATCGGCGCAGAGGACCCGGACCTCCAGCACCCGGTTCATGTAGGCAACCTCCAGCACGCCCCCCTCCCGGACCTCGGCGGAGGACTTGCAGGACCGCCCGTCCAGGCGCACGGCGCCCAGCTCGATCATCTCCTGGGCCGCGCTGCGGCGCTTGACCAGACGGGCCAGCTTCAAAAACTTGTCGATCCTCATCTTGCACTCACTCTGCCCCGCGGATCGCCTCGGAGACGATGCACTTCGCCTCATCCTGGATCCGGCTCAGGTGCGCCTCGCCCTGGAAGCTCTCGGCGTAGATCTTGTAAAGGTCCTCCGTCCCCGAGGGACGCGCGGCAAACCAGCCGCTCCTCGTCACGACCTTGAGCCCTCCGATCGGGGCCCCGTTGCCCGGGGCCGCGGTCAGCCGCGAGACGATCGGGTCACCCGCCAGGGCGTCGGCCTCGACCTTATCGGGGGACAGCTTCGAGAGCGCGGCCTTCTGGGCCGGCGTCGCGGGTGCGTCGATGCGCGCGTAGCAGGACGCGCCGTATCGCGCGGAGATCTCCGCGTAATGGCGCGCGGGGTCCTTGCCCGTCACGGCCAGGATCTCCGCCGCCAACAGGTCCATGATGATCCCGTCCTTGTCGGTCGTCCAGACCGAGCCGTCACGGCACAGGAACGAAGCCCCGGCGCTCTCCTCGCCGCCGAACCCCATGGAGCCGTCCAGCAGCCCGTCCACGAACCACTTGAACCCGACCGGCACCTCGCAGAGCCTACGTCCCAGGCCCTCCGCGACGCGGTCGATGACGGAGCTCGAGACCACCGTCTTGCCCACAGCGGCGTCCGCCCGCCACTCCCCGCGGGTGGAGAAGAGGTGCTGCACGGCAACGGCCAGGTAGGCGTTGGGGTTCATCAATCCTTCCGGAGTTACGATGCCGTGGCGGTCGTAGTCGGTGTCGTTGCCGAAGGCCACGTCGAACCGGTCCTTCATCTCCACCAGGTTCGCCATCGCCCAGGGGGACGAGCAATCCATCCGAATCTTTCCGTCGTGGTCCGGGGGCATGAAGGAGAATGTCGGGTCGACCCTGGGGTTGACGACCTCCAGGCGCCTCAGGCCATAGACCTCGGCAATGGGCCCCCAATAGCCGATCCCCGATCCCCCCAGGGGATCGACGCCGATGTGCAGGTCCGCGCCCGCGATCGCCCTCATGTCAAGGACGTCCGCCAGGGCCCGGACGTAGGGCATGACGTAGTCATAGAACCTCGTGGTGTCACACCCCAGGGCCCGTTCGAAGGGAATGCGCCGAATCCCCTCGACGCCGGAGCGGATCAGCTCGTTGGCGCGCCTCTGGATCTTCGACGTGATCTCGGGCGAGGCGGGGCCGCCGCTCGGCGGGTCGTATTTGATGCCGCCGTCCTCGGGGGGATTGTGCGACGGAGTGATCACCAGGCCGTCGGCCTCGCCGCCGGAGGAGCGCCCGCGGTTGTGGACGAGTATCGCGCGGGAGACGACGGGGGTCGGGGTCGGGGCAAGCCCGGTCTGCAGGACGACCGTAACGCCGTTTGCCGCCAGCACCTCCACGCAGGTCCGCAGCGCGGGCTCCGAGAGGGCGTGCGTATCCGCGCCGATGTAGAGCGGCCCTTTGATGCCCGCCTCCGCGCGGTGCTCCGCGACGGCCTGCGCCACGGCCAGGATATGCGCCTCGTTGAAGCTCTTTCGGGACGAGGACCCGCGATGCCCGGATGTCCCGAAGGCGACGAGCTGGGCCCTGTCCTCGGGGTCCGGGGCGAGGGTGTAGTAATCGCTGATCAGCCCGGGAATGTTGACCATCTTGCGCGGCGGTCCAGATACGGCATCCGATACGGCATCCATGGAAACGACCTCCCTCATTTCTGACGAACTTCCTTATTTGGTGAACTTCCCTATTTGATGAACTTCCCTATTTGATGAACTTCCCTATTTGGTGAACTTCCCTATTTGGTGAACTTCCCTACTGACTCGACAAACTCCCTGATCGATGAACTCCATCGGGGAGGGAAATTATCAGTCTCCCACGGAGGAGCGGTCCTCTTCCGCCTTGTCCGCGGTCCGGCCCCAGAAGGTGACCCCGCGGCGGCTCCCCTCGTAAAAATCGAGGATCGCCCGAACCTCGGGGATACAGGCATCCCGCTCCGCCAGGGCCTCCCTCAGGGACTCGGAGAAGCGCCGGTCCCGGCGATAGAGCTTTCGGTAGAAGGCACGGAGGGCCCGGCGCACCTCGGAGGAAAACCCGGCCCGCCTCAGTCCGACGACGTTGAGCCCCGCCAGCCTCAGGGGCTCGCCCGAGGCCAGCGTGTAGGGGGGCACATCCTTCGTCACGCGGTAAAGCCCGCCGATCATACAGTGGCTCCCGATGCGGACGAACTGATGGACGCCCGACATGCCACCGAAGACGGTGTGGTCCCCCACCGTGACGAACCCGGAGAGCCCGACCTTGTTGGCCAGCGTCACGTGGTCGCCCAGCCGGACGTTGTGGGCCAGGTGCACGCCGTCCATGATGAAACAGCCGTTCCCGACGACGGTCTCGCACCCTTCCCCCGTCGCCCTGTTGATCGTCACGTTCTCGCGGATGACGTTGTCGTCCCCGATGCGCACCCAGGACTCCTCGCCCCTGTATCCGTGGTCCTGAGGGTCGCCGCCTACCGCCGTGTACTCGTGGATGCGGCAGTTCCTGCCGATCGTCACGCAGCCGTGCACGCTCACGAACGCCTCGAGAACCGTACCCTCCCCGATCGAGGCCCGGGAGGCGATGCGGCACCAGGGGCCGACCCGGACGCCATCCCCCAGCTCGGCCCCCGGATCGACGACCGCGGAGGGATGGACGGTCACGCTCATTTTTCCGCCTCCTCTTTCCCGGCCCCCTTCGTCCTCTCGAGCGTCGAGGCCACCATGAAGATGAACTCCCCCTCCGCTGCGACCTCGTCCTCGACGAATCCCGTCACCTTTGCCTTTCCGATCGTGCCCCTCAGGCGCGTGAGCT
The DNA here is from genome assembly GCA_963514535.1 of uncultured Fretibacterium sp. GTDB lineage: Bacteria > Synergistota > Synergistia > Synergistales > Aminobacteriaceae > CAJPSE01. The sequence continues at coordinate 2,367 of CAUPUB010000035.1, read as the reverse complement.
CGGCCCTGGTGACGAGCCTGTCCCCGGGACGAACCGGCCTGCGGAAGCGTGCGTTGTCGACCCCGGCCAGGAAGGCGATCTTGTCCTTCTGGTCCTCGCCCAGCCTGACCGCCACCATGACGGAGGCGACCTGCCCCATGGACTCCAGGATCAGCACGCCGGGCATGACGGGCTCTCCGGGGAAATGCCCCTGGAAAAAGGGCTCGTTGATGGTGACGTTCTTGTAGCCCACGACGTGGTTGTCGCTGTACTCCGTGATGCGGTCCACCATCAGGAAAGGATAGCGGTGCCGCAGAATCTTCATGATCTCCAGAATATCCATGGATGTCCCTCCGAAAGAAGCGAAAAAGATTTGGGGCAAAACCCGATCGAAGCCATGCCGGCTGTAGCCGCGTCGATCGAGATCATGCCCCTCGACGTCCGCCCGACAGGGCACGCAGACGCTCCGCCAGACACAGGTGCAGCTCGTGCCCCGCCCGGACCGCGACGACGTGGGCGCACAGCGGACGGCCGACGGCGGCCAGGTCCCCTATAAGGTCCAGCGCCTTGTGGCGCACGAACTCGTCGGGCCACCGCAGCCCTCCCGCGGCCCGTATTCCGTCCGATCCGACGAGGACGGCGTTCTCCAGCGATCCGCCCAGCGCCATACCCCGGGCCCTGAGGGCCTCGAGCTCCGCCTCCATCGCGAAGGTCCGGGCCCGGGCAACCTGCTCCAGATAGGCCCCCGGCTCGAGTGCCAGGTCCAGCATCTGCGTCCCGATCAGGGGGGACTCGTAGCGCACGACACAGGTGATGCAGAAACCGGAGGACGGGAAGGCCGCGACGAACCGGGACTCGTCCCCAACGCGAAGCGGCACGGCCAGGGCGAAGGGCTCCGGCCCGGCCCCGCAGGGCTCCGAATGGCCCATCACGCACTCCGCCACCCTCTGTGCACATCCGTCCAAGGCGGGCATCTCGGGCCCCTCCACCGTCATCCGGACGCCCCAGGCCCCCAGCCCGACCAGGGCCGACAAGACGTGTTCGCAGGTCCTGACGCGGTGTCCGTCCGGAAACACGTAGTCCGACCCCCGCCCCGTCCCGACGAGCCCCAGCCGGCTCAGCGGCATCTCCGCGCCCTCGTGCCGCAGAAGCGGCCCACCGTCGCAGGGCTCGACGGTCAGGACGCAGTCCCGGCCGGAATGCAGCCCGACCCCGCGCAACGAAAATCCCCCCGTCAGGCGGCGAAAGGGAAAAGGCCCGGAACTTCCCTCAACGGCCATCCTCTTCCTCCTCGCGATTCCCGCCGCCCCCGTCCTTCAAGGCCCGCTCCAGCCGGCGCATCCGTTTGAAGAGCTCCGGCAGCTCCGCGGCCAGTATCTGGGCGCGTTTGGCCAAACCGTGAGGCCGGGCCGGGAAGCCGGACATCACGGCCCCGGCGGGGATGTCGTTCGTCACGCCGCTGCGCGCGGCCAGGACGGCCCCCCTGCCGATCCTCACGTGGTCGGTCACCCCGGCCTGGACGGAGAGCGTCACCCCATCCTCGAGGACGGAGCTCCCGGCGATCCCGGACATGGAACAGATGATGCAGAAGCGGCCGATGCGCACGTTGTGCCCGACCTGCACGTGATTGTCGATCTTGGTCCCGTCCCCGACCACCGTGTCCCCCATCGTGCCCCGGTCCACCGTGGTGCAGGCCCCAATCTCGACATCGTCACCAATCACGACCCCCCCGATCTGAGGGATCTTCACCGGCCCCTCGGGGGAGGGCAGAAAGCCGAACCCGTCGCAGCCCAGCACGCACCCGGAGTGCAGGATGCAGTTCCTGCCGACGCGCGTCCTGTCCAGCAGGACGGCGCGGGGCTCGACGAGGGTTCCTTCGCCCACCTGGCAGTCCGACCCGACACAGGCCCCGGAACCTATTCGGCATCCCGAGCCGATGATCGAGCCGGAGCCCACCACGGCGAGGGGCCCCACCCAGGCCCCCTCGTCCACGCGAGCGTCCTCCGCGACGACCGCGGTGGGATGGATCCCCCGCAGCTCGGGAACGGGCGGGGCAAAAAGGGACAGCAGACGAGGCAGGGCTTCCCTGGGGCGCTCCGAGACGAGGCCGTCGCGCCCGGGCTCGAACGCGCCCCTGGGCGCCAGCACGGGAATTCCCGCGGGCAGCCGCAGCCGCTTGTCCCAGACGACGCAGAGGGCGTCCGCCCGGGCATCGTCCGGCGAGGAGACGGCGCGCACGACGCGCGTCCCGTCCCCGAACACCTCCAGGTCCAGCCTCTTACCCAGGGCGTCCAGAGTAGTCTCCATGATCCTCCCCCTCCCCTCTTTCCAATTCCAAATCATTCGTATGCTGCGTTGTTTTTGCTCACCTTGCTCGACGTACTTCTT
>CAUPUB010000034.1:0-22100 GCA_963514535.1 uncultured Fretibacterium sp. | reverse complement strand
CTCTCCTCGAAGCGGACGCAGCTCCGCATGGAGCGCAGCGGGGCCGAGGCGTCCGGGTTTATCCGCGACGGGTGGCTCTCCATGGAGGGGCTCTTCGAGGGGCGTCCTGCGGTCTTCGTCTTCGGCTTTCATGCGAGAAAGGGGCTGGATTACAAGGCTGTCTATCTGACGAGCACGGGGGACGGCGACGAGGACAAGGCCCTTTACGACGCGCTGCGCCGGGCCTACACCGCCCGCTTCGGCAATACGAAGGAGTCGCCCCTGCCCAATACCTGGGCGGAGGGGCGTCTTTTGTTGAACAACGTATGGGAGCCCGACCGCTACACGACGGTTACTCTGTCCTACAACCCCGAGGCGACGAACCGCTTTCCCGGGAACTCGCCGGGCGCGCGCCCCATACACCTGATCTACCAATATTCCCGATGGGATAAGAAATGACGGAGCCCTTGCGGCGATGACGGCGATGATGACCATGATGGGGAGGGACTGTTCGTGTTGAGCTGTATGCGCTGTTCCCGACAGTTCGGGGACAGGGAGATCGTCTGGCGCTGTCCCTGCGGGGGGACGCTGCGCCTGTCCGGGTATGAAGCCGCCCCCTCCGATGGGCGGGGGATCTGGCGTTACCTTCGGGGCCTGCCGCTCGATGTCTCCCACATCGTCTCGATGGGGGAGGGCGATACGCCGCTGATCGAGCGCCGCATCGGCGGTCGGGCCGCCTGGTTCAAGCTGGACTACCTGGCCCCGACGGGATCGTATAAGGACCGGGGGATGGCGGTGCTGGTCAGCTGGCTGAGGTCGGCGGGGGTGATGCACGTCGTGGAGGACTCCTCGGGCAACGCGGGGTCGTCCATGGCGGCCTACTGCGCGGCCGGCGGCATCGCCTGCGACGTCTACGTTCCGGACTACACCTCCTCGGGGAAGTGCGTGCAGATCGAAGCCTATGGGGCCAGGCTCGTCCGTGTGCCCGGTACCCGGGAGGACACGACGCGCGCGGCCGAGCGGGCGGGGCAGGAAAAGACGTCGTTCTACGCCAGCCACAACTGGAGCCCCTGGTTTCTGCATGGGATCAAGACGTGGTTTCTGGAGGTCTTCGACGCGCTGCCGGAGGTACGGAACGTCGTGGTCCCTGTTGGGCAGGGCAGCATCGCCCTGGGGGCCCGGCTGGCGATGGAGGACCTTCGGGCGACGGGCCGCCTGGAGCGCCTGCCCCGCATCCTCGCGGTACAGCCCGCGCACTGCGATCCCCTGGCCCGGGCCTTCGAGGCGGGGCTGGACGAGCCCGTCCGGATAGAGAAGAAGGAGACGGCGGCCGAGGGAATCGCCTCCGCGGAGCCGGTGCGTGGGGCCGAGGTGCTGAGGGCGGTCCGCGAGACGGACGGCGGTTTTGTCGCTGTGTCGGAGGCGGAGATCTGGTCGGCGCACTCCAACCTCTGCCACGCCGGGTTGTATGTGGAGCCGACCTCTGCGGCCGCGGCCGCCGGGTGGGATAAACTTTGTGGGACGGGCCGCATCGACGCGGCGGAGCCCACGGTGGTCTACCTCTCCGGCATCGGCCTGAAGGCGACGGATAAAATAGCGGGGCACGTGCAGTGAGCCCCATGTGTCGGAGAGAACCATAGAATCGGCCCCACCGGGACATCTTCGCCCTTGGCCGGCGGGGCCGATTGCTTGTGAAGATTGTTGTTGTGAAAATTGTTGTTGTGAAGATTGATGTGAAGATTGTGGGGAAGGCCGGCGTTATTTGCCGGTCTTCAAGGAGTGATTCTTGGCGATCAGGTCGATGAAGACGAGGTCCTCGTCGCCATCGTTGCGCAGCCCGTGGGACTCCCCGGGGCAGGCGATCGTGACGGATTTGGGCCCGACGATGGTCTCCCTGCCCTGACTGTCGGTGAAGACGCCCCGGCCGGAGAGGATGATGTAGGTGTCCTCGTTGTCGACGTGCGGATGCACGCCGACGCTGTCGCCCTTCTTCAAGGTCATGATGCCTATTTCCTTGATGGCCTGATCGTCGGTGGCCGCTTCCCGTCGGAAGGCGAACCGGCCGTAGAGCGTGCCGACCCCCGTCTTGCCGGCCTTCTCGACGTTCTTCTCGAAGAGCTTGTCCGCGGGGAAGACCTGAGCCGTCGGGTTCTTGGTGATGGCCTCCAGGTTGGCCCCCGCGTTTTTGGCGATGATGTCGAGGAAGACGAGGTCCTCCGCGTAGAGGTTGGCCAGACCGTGGGACTGACCGGGGCGGGCGATGGTTATGTCCCCGGGCCCGACCACCCAGGCGTTGCCCTCGCCGTCGGTGAAGACCCCATGGCCGGAGACGATCACATACGCGTCCTCGTTGTCCTTGTGCGTATGGACGCCGACGAACTCGCCGTGCCGCAGGGTCATCCACCCGATCTCCTTGATGGCGTCGTCCTCCAGGGCCGCATCCCTCGTGAAGGCGAACTCGCCGTGAAGGGTCCCTTTACCCCCGGCGACGTCCTGCTTGTCGAGCACCGTCAGCTGCTCCGCGGTATAGCACTGGCCGTGCTTGACGGGGGCTGCAGGGGCGGGGGCCGGGCAGAACGAAATTCCAACCATACAAACGCATAAAGCCGCAAGGATCCTCTTCATGAAACGCCCTCCTCGTCAATGAATTTTTACGATAAAAAGTATACGTCCATTTTGGGTAGAACTCAAGGGAGGGGGCGCACTGTAGGCTGCCCTCCTTTCGTTTCATTCCTGGACCGGGGCTCTCTATTGGAGATTCAGGATATTCCTCATTTGACATGGCGTTTAGATTGTAAATCCAAGCTCATATGAAAAATCGCTCCGGACCTCCACTTACGTTTGGTTTGACAATCTAGCCCCTCGCTCTTTTCACGGGCGGAGGCAATGGAGTTTTCTGGTAAAATGCCCTTACGGGATGAGCCGGCGCTGCTCTAAAATATACGCGTCCTGCGGGCCGTTCGTCTTGGGGTGTTTGTCTTGAATGAAGCGGGCCTTTGCGGGAGGCAATCCGGGTATTGAAGAGAGGAAAGGAAGTGACGTGGTATTGAGGAAACTTCTAGCTGTCGTTCTGCTGTGCTGCCTTTTTCCCCTTGCAAATGCGGGGGCGGACGATCCGGCCTTCCGGCTCACTCCAGAGGGAGCCGCTCTGCTGCGGGAGCGCGGCTCCGTAGGGTATCTTTACTGGGGGATATATCGGGGGTGTTGAGGGGAGAACGAATCCATTCTCGTTGGGAATGGCACACCCGATCTTCTGAAGAACTCCAAGCCGGGAAATGAGAGCGTGAAGGGGGAATACGTCAAAACCGAGGCCGACGGCTTTACCCTTTACATCCGGTCCGACATGAGGTTTGAGGGGGGTATCCCCCTGATCGACCGCAGGGACTATCGAGGGGCATCGTATCTGCTGGTCCGAAATGCTCTGGAGGATTGATCGGAGGATTGAATCGATACAAAGAAGTGGCGTCGGGAGCTCCGACGCCACTTCTTTGTATCGGGTGAGAACTCACAGCCAGCGCAGCGTGGGGACGATCCCACCGTAAAGAGCGGTCTTATGGCCGGACATCAGAGCCCAGTTCTGGTTGCCGTAGTCGAAGTGCCACCATTCATCGGGGTAATTCGTAAACCCCGCGGAGACCATGACGTGATAGAGGAGCCTGCGGTTCCCGAGCGCCCGGAGCTCCTCTTCGGAGAGGTCCCCATCCGTGCGGGATTCGAGGTACAGGGTCTCCGACCGATCCGAGGTCTCGTCGAACTCCGACCCCATGGGAAGGATGCGCCCCATGGCATCCGCCACGGTCAGGTCGACGCTCCCCCCCGTGCTGTGAGGGGAGGGGCAGAGCGGATCGCTTCGGGGCTCTGCGACGAAGCGGCGCGCCAGCTCCCTCAGCTCTTCCTCATCCAGTTCGGGCCATTTTCGGGCCAACTCGTCCTTATAGCGGTCGAAGAGCGATTGCTGTAAGGGGAGAGGACGCCATCCGTCCAGGACGACGAACCGATGGCCGGGAGGCAGGGCCTGGGATGCCTCGAGCAGGCGCTCGAATACGCCCTCTCGGAGGTAAATCTCCGGCAGTGCGTGGGGCAGGCCCTGGAAATAATACTGCGGCCGGGCGAGAATGCGCTCCGGACAGCAGCTGATGGGGACCAACGGCTCTCCACACTCCTCTATGGGGCTGGACCGCGAGCCGGTCCAGGTGAACGCGACGGGGGAGCTCCCGATCGGAGTCTCTCTCATGCCGACACCTCGGAGGGGTTCACAACCCAAGGAGTTTGGGGAACACGGCTTGTCCCAGGACGATGGCGATCCAGTTCCCTATGACGTAACCCCAGACCCCGACGAGCATCGCCGGGAGGACGAGGTCGTCCCAACCTTTGCTGATGGCCATTGCCGCGGCGGTCGTCGGGCCCCCGATCGTGGCGTTGGACGAGACCAGCAGTTCCTCCAGGTTTAACCCGAACAGCTTGCCCACCAACAGCGTCACCGCCATGTTGACCACGACCGCGAACGAGCAGAAGAGCAGGATGATCGGGCTCTGGAGCAGAATGGCCTTGATGGAGGCGGGAGTTCCGATCACCACCAGGAAGATGTAGATGAGGAAGGTCCCGATCTCCTGGGAGCCCCGGGCCTCCTCGAAGAACTTGGGGAACAGCGTGACGATGAGCACCGTCAGCGTTGTCACGACGAAGTATTTGCTGCCCAGAATACCCCGCAGGGCGGTCGGCAGGGAGGGATGCGCTCCCATCCAGTCCGCCAGCTTGACAGAGACCGCCACCAGGATGAAGCCGGAGGCCACGACCTTTGCGATGTCGAGAAGCGAGATCTCCTTGCGTCCCCAGTAGCTTGCGGCGCGATTCTCGCCCTCCTGGACCCCCTCGTTGGCGGCCTTTTCATAGGGGTGCGCGTAGTGTTTTCGGAAGAACGCGATGTTGGGGATGGCCAGGAGCACGAAGAAGTAGAGCGCCATGTTCAGGTTGTCCGCGACGATGGAGGCGTTGATGACGTTCTGCGAGGCCTGGAACTGGGAGGACATGGCGACGAAATTGACCGTGCCGCCGATGTAGCTGCCCGTAATCATGGCGCCGACCTGGAGCGCCTCCGGTATCCAGCGTCCGAAGAAAAGCAGGCCCAGGACGGTGCCGGCGACGGTTCCGATGGCCGCGATGTGGAACGCCAGAAACGCCCTGCCGCTCTCCATCCAGATCTTGCGCAGGTTTGCCTTGAAGAGCATGATGGGGACGGCCAGCAGCACCACGTAGCCCCATATACTGTCGTAGACCGGGCTGTCCGTTGGGATGACCCCCAGGTTGGCCAGGACCAGCGCTCCCAGCAGCGCGATGATCGCGCCGCTGACCTTCGCGGCCCAGCGGTACCTCTGTTCCAGGTAGATGCTCGCGGCCGCCCACCCTACAATAATTGCCCACAACGACCAGATATCGTCCGCCTTGATCCAGGTTTCCATAGCGATCTCAATCCTTCCTGATTAATATCCCCGGCCGTACCGCCGGAGTAGTTCCAATTTTAAATCGTTACCCCGCGCGTAGGGGGTTCAATCCCCCAAGGTCCCCAGCCAGTTGAGGACGGCTCCCACCATCGCCCAGCGGTGCGCGGAGAAGGAGTGGTCGCCGGGCAGGAGGCGCTCTGTCACCTTCGCGCCCACCCTGCGCAGCAGGTCCGCCAGGGGCCGCTGATGCACATCGCCGGGCACGGATTCGTCCTGCGCCGCACCCAGCAGCAGGATACGTTTATCCCCGCAGGAGAGGGCGTCGTGGCGAAGGTCGAACTCCTCCGTCCTCCAGAGGATTTCATTCCACAGGGCGGCACGGGTCGTGCCCTCCAGGCATCCGGCCCCGATCAGAAGCCTGTCGAGCTTCTCCTTGAGGGCATGGTCGGTCCGGCTTGCCTCCGCGTCCCGGCCGATGTTCCAGACTCCGACCAGGCCGAGGCTCCGGATCTCCGGGCACGCGGCCGCCGCGCGCAGGGCGGAGAAGGCCCCCATGCTGAAGCCGATGGGGATGACGGTGTTGGCGTCGAACCGATCCGGAAAGGGCAGCTTGCGGCGCAGCACGTGGCGCGTCACGTTGGCGACGTCCCACGCCGTCCCGGCAAAGGTAAAGATGCCGCGGCTGCCCCATGCGCCCCGATAGGAGAAGGTGACGACGTTGAATCCCGCCTGACGCAAAGCCTGAGCCAGGTCGCAATTTTTCTCAAATCCGGGGAATCCGTGGCAGATGAGGATGGTGGGGTTGCCCTTCCCCTCGGCGTAGTAGACGCTGCCGAACAGCACTCCATCCTCGGAAGGACAGGAGAACCCCGCGAGCCCCGGCGGATTGTCGCGGTCCCGAACGGGTATGTCCTGTCCCAGCTGCAGGGTTCTCAAGGCCATGGGGCTCAGAGCGCGAAGTCGGCGACGAGGGGCGTATGGTCCGACGGCCTCTCCCAGCCCCGGGGCGCACGCTCCACAAAGCAGTCGAGCGCGTGCTCCGCCAGGGACGGAGAGACGAGGATATGGTCTATTCGCCAGCCGATGTTGCGTTCGAGGGCGCCCTTCACCCGATAATCGAAGAAGGTGTATTCCCCGGGGTCGGGACGGAAGCGGCGCAATACATCAATCAGCCCCTCGGCCGTCCCGGCGAACCTCTCACGGATGTCCGTGTGGAAGCAGACATGATCCTTTTTGTTGGCGGGATTGGTGACGTCGATCTCCGCCGGGGCCACGTTGAGGTCCCCGGACCAGACGAAGGGCCGGGCCGCCTCACGCTCCACGATGGCGCGGACCCGATCCAGAAAACGTTTCTTGATCTCGTAGTCGGGGTGGTCGATTGCCTTGCCCTGGGGCACATAGGTATCCAGCACCGTGAGCTCTCCCCAGCGAAGCAGGGCAACTCGGGTCGGAAAGTCAGGCTCCTCGCCGTCCCCGAATCCAAAGGTCACGTCCTCCAGGGCCCTGGTGTCACGGGCCGCTACCGCGACTCCGTTGTAGGATTTCTCCCCGCAGAAGCGGACCGAGTAGCCCATGGCCTCGAAGGCAGCGGCCGGAAAGTCGGCGTCCGTGACCTTGGTCTCCTGGAGGAGAAGAAGGTCCACGTCCCCCTCGGGCAGCCAGCGTTCCAGGATTGGCAGCCGGCTGCGGACGGAGTTCACGTTGAAGGTGGCCAGTCGGATTCTCTTCCCCATGGGGGTCACTGGCCTTTCTCCGCGGCCTGCTGGCGCAGCACACGGCGCAGGATCTTTCCCGTCCCGGACAGGGGGAACGAGTCCACGAACTCGACGCTGCGGGGGACCTTGAAGTGGGCCAGCCGCTCCTTGGCGAACTTTATCAGGTCGCGTTCCGTGACGGTCCCTCCCTCCCTGAGCTGGACGAATGCCTTCGCGATCTCGCCGCTGACGGGGTGAGGCATCCCGACGACGATGGCCGTCTGGACGTCCGGGTGCTCCGCCAGGGCATTTTCGACCTCCTGCGGGTAGACGTTGAAGCCGCCGACGATGATGATGTCCGTAACGCGGTCCAGAATGCGGATGTATCCGTCCTCGATGCGCACGTAATCCCCCGTGTTGAACCAGTCGCCGTCGAAGCGTTCCGCCGTGAGCTCGGGGGCGCGGAAATAGCCCCGCGTCACCGAGGCGCCCCGAAGCCAGAGGACCCCCTCGTCTTCGGTCGTCGGTCGTCCCTCGCGGGTGCGCAGGCGCCATTCGTATCCGCCGATGAAGGGACCAACGGTCCCCGTGCGGTGCGTCTCGTAGCTGCGGTTGACCGCGACGACGGGGGAGGTCTCCGTCAGCCCGTAACCCTCCATGATGTCCTTCCCGACGAGCTGGAGCGCCTGATCGTGCAGACTGGGGTTCAGACGGTCGCCGCCCGAGATCATCAGCTTGGTTCGGCTCAGCCCCTCCCTGGGGAAGGCCCCGCGCTTCACGGCCCCCATCAGGTAGGAGAAGATCGCGGGGACCGCGAACAGGACGGTGACGGGGGCCTCGAGGATCGCCTTCATCGCGGTCTGGGGGGGCAGGAAGGCGGGGACGATGGCCATCCGGGCGTTCATGGTCAGGGGCAGGACCGTCGAGACGGTGTAGCCGAAGGAGTGAAAGTTGGGGAGGACGTCCAGGAGTACATCGCCGGGCACCAGCTCGGCAACGGCCTCGCGGGTCCTCAGACAGTTGTCGATGAGGTTCGAATGTGTGAGGGGAACGGCCTTGGGCAGCCCCGTCGTGCCCGAGGTCGCGAAGATGACGGCCAGGTCGCGGGGCTCCGGGGTTATGGATCTGCCCTGGAAGGGGGGCAGGGGGCCCTCCGGCGGACAGACGACGCAGGGAATGCCCCTCTCCTGCAGGACTTGCCCAACCTCTCCCTTCACGGTATCGGAGACCAGGACTCCGAAGGGCTCGATCAGATCGAGCGTCCGCAGCAGCGCGGTCATCCCGGAGGCGACGTTCAGCGGGCAGAAGGCCCCCCCGAGTCGCCAGACGGCCAGGGACAGTGCCGGTATCATGGGGCAGTTCTTCATCATGACGACGAGCCGCTGCCCCTCCGTGAAACCAGCCTGTATAAGGGCCCTCTCGCACGCGTCCGCCAGACGCAGGAGCTCCGCGCCGTCGTGCCATTGCCCCTCCCACCAGTAGCAGGGCTCGCCGCTGTGGTCCAGGACGCTCTCGCCGATCAGTTTGTCGAGTCGCTGAGACATATGAGACCTCCATAGCGTAAGCATCTAAGCCGTAAACATCTTAAGAATTGTGGCATCGTTGTCGTGAATGATCTTTTATAGGTGATCTTTATAACGGACGCCAAACAGGATAAAATGTTGTTCGAGGGCCCTAAGTCGAATGAAGCGGCCAACAGGTCAACGAAAGATATTATACGACAGAGATGCTTGCAGAGGATGGGGTGACGGGAGCGGCAGGGCGGAACGAAACCCCCGAGTGCGGGAACCCAGCGACCCCGTGGCACCCAAAGAACACCGCTTACTGCTGCTCCCTTCCGGGCCTGACAGGGTTCACGGGTCTTCGCCGCACAGGACTGAGCCCCCGCACCCGGGGGTTAGATTCATTATACTATAATACTTGATGGAGGAGGTATGCGTTTTCCTGGCTTTCGCATATCTTGTGGGAAGGGATGATATTTCCTGATTTAAAGGACGATATTTCCTGATTTAGAGGAAACGGAATTATATCGTGATCGCGTGCCGTCCTTGGTGACCCTTCGTTCATTTTGATATTTTTCCCATTCCGTAGAGAATTTTGTTTTCGGATGGAAAAGTGATTGCTATAATTGTGATGGATTAAATTTTGGAGAGGGTTGGAGCCCTTACTGTGGGAGGAGGCGGTATATTGCTTTCGGGGAAAAAGGCTCGGGGAGGATTCGCAGGGCTGGCCCTGCACGAGGACTCCTTACGTTACCTTGAACTGGAACGCAATGGAGCGGATCTGCGCGTAGCGAGGCAGGAGTTTATCCCTGTACCTGCAGGGGGCGTCGTTAAGGAATCGCTGCAGAAGGTGGGGTTGATGGAGAGGGCCTTTGAAGACCTCAAATCCCAGGTGGGTAAGTTTACGTATCCTATAATTTTGGGGGTCCCCTCAAGAGATGTGACCCTGCGTTTGGTCGAATATCCCAAGATGTCCATGGAGGATATTCGCGATGCCTTGTCCCTTGAATTTGAGAAATATTTTCCCTATCCCTGGGCCGAGTCGGCCGCCGATATCGCCGAGGTGGAGCTCCCGATTCGGGATGCCTCGGCCAAATCGACGGTCCTCGTGGCTACGTGTAAGTTGGACTATATGCGAGATCTGCTGAGGACGGCCGAGCGCGCCGGGATCCCGATTGCGGCCGTCGAGCCCATGAACGTGGCGTTCTTTCGGGCCTCCACTGGACCACGTGCTCGCGCCGACGCCTATTTCGTCGTCGGTGTCGAGCCGGAGGTGACGCATATCGTCCTGGGGTACCGGGATAACGGCATCCTCTATCGGTCCACTCTGATAGACCTGGTGCATCCCGACCGCCGAAACTCCGAGACGGATTTGATGCCTATCCTCCAAGATGTCCAGAATACGATGATCTTCGCCGGTAACCAGTACCGGGGAATCGAGATCCACAATTTGATCCTGGGCGGCAGCATCGGGAACAACCCGAAGCTGAAGTCCTTCCTGGAGGCCGGGGTGTCCGTCAATGTCTCCATCTCCGATGTTTGGTCTACCTGGGGGACGACATCGCCCCTGGGCAGCGTCCCGGGGTTTGATTCTGCCTTTGGGCTCGCCCTGAGGAATCTGCTATGAAGGTTCAATTCGATCTCCGGCCCGCAGAATATCTTGAGCGGGAGCGCAAGCGCCATTCTTTCAACTTCGTTCGGCTTCTGGCCGTTCTGCTGTTGCTGGTCTTCTTTGCAAGCAGTGGCTATTATATCGTTTCGGCCTTCCTTGAAACTCAGGCTCTGCAGTCACAAATCGAGGTGGCAGAGGGGGAGATCGCCGACCTCCAGACCAGCCAAACGGATCTGACCGCCGAGATCGCTCGATTGAAGGAGCAGGAAGGGCAGTTCAGGAAGACCCTCAAGATCATGCAGAGCGAGTCCCCTACCCTGGAGGTGCTGAACGCCTTGGAGGCACACATGGAGCGGGGTGTGGGTGCGAGCTCCGTGCGATTCGTCCCGGACGTAGGAGAGGATAAAACGGTCTTTTATACCGTGGTGGTCGATGCCTCGGCGGCGACGGAGGATCAGATCATCGCCTTGACGGATGGGCTGAGCGGCAGTGGGCTCTTCAGTACGGTCACCATGCCCTCCACGAAAAAGGACGAGAAGACGGGACGGGTGTCCTTCACCCTTACATTGGTTGCCCGCCCCTTCGGACAGGGAGTCCCCGAGGGAGGACGTCAATGAAGGACAACAAGGTTGTGGTGTTGGGGCTGCTCTTTTTCCTCCTTTGTGCGGGTCTTGGCGGCGCCGTCTATTACCTGGGGGAACGCCTGGCCGAACTTCATGCACGAGCCGATGAGCTGGAGCAGCAGCGGGTTGACCTGGAGAGCACCACGCAGGCACTCGTGGCTCAGAAGTCCGTCTTTACCAATGCGTTCAAGGAACTTGAGAACTACAGTGTCAACGTGGCCCTGAACGAGATGGCGTTCTACTCCGACGTCCAGCAGGTTGTGCAGAACAACGCGGTGGAGATCATGTCCACCCGCCAGCAGGGTGTGAACGCAGAGGGCGTCAGTGCCATAGCGATGACGGTACGGGGGGAGTATTATGCGTTGATGCAGGTTCTGGCGGCATGGCGCAACCTCCCGACGACGGTGAGGGTATCCACCCTCACACTGGGGGCCGATAAGTCTGTAGGGCCCTCCTCGGAGGCACTTCGGGGCTGGGTCCAGGCCGATGTGACGGTGGAGGCCATCGTCGCTCCCAAACCTTAGGAGGGTGGGACTATGGCGAACCAGATGGGATGGCGGGAAGCTTGGGGTACCGCATGGAACAAGCTCACGGGGGTTGACAACGAAGGATCGGCCAGGGGCGTCCGTCTTTTGTTTTTTCTATTGTTCCTGTTGGGCACTGTTGGAGCGGGATATCGTTACTACGAGATGCAGCTGCTGGGGCAGGATAAGATTTTCGTACCCTCCACGACGCCTCAGACCGAGGAGTCCGATAAGAGTCGTCTGGATGCCATGATTGAACAAGTTCGATCCGCATCGGCTCTGCGTTCGAACAGTTTTATCTGGGCGCGGTCCATGAAGGATCTGGGGAAGAACATCTTCGACGATCCGACAAAGTGGGTGGAGGCCCCAAGCAGTGAGGAGGGGCCCGTTCCACCGCTAATCGAGCCCGTCGAACCTCCGCCCGACATTGTGGTTCGCGCTATCATGATCCTGGGCAAGGAGCGTAAGGCCGTCATGGATATAGCGGGGCTGGGGTCGGGAATGATCGTCCGCCAGGGCGATACTTTTATGGGGAAGAAGGGGCGTATCGTTAAAATTGCCGCCGACAAGGTTGTCGTCCGATGGGCGGGCAAGAACTGGGATATCGCCCCTGGCTTTTGATGAGGAGTGAGAAAACGATGAGACGAAAGATTTCCAGGATCCTGATTTCCAGGAGCCTATGGGTGGCGTTTTTGTCTTTCTCGATCGCGGCCTTTTGCTGCACGGCCTTTGCCGCCGGGAACCGGAAGGACGGGGACGTACTTGAGGGGCTTCCGGTCCTGGCGGATGTCGAGATGTACCCGATCGGAGATGCGGAGGTCGTCGTCGGCTTCAAGGGAAAGGGGTTGCCGGCGCCCGAGACCGTCTTCAATGTGAACCGTGTACGGATAACCTTTAAGGAGGTGCGTCTGGATGCCTCCGACATGACCGACCGTTCCGTGACGGTTCCGATGCTCTCCAGGGTCAGTACCCTCCAGGTCTCCCGGGATGTCGTCATCGAAATGACCTCGGAGAGTCCCCTGGAGCTCCGGTCGATGCGCGGCGTCGCGCCTGCGGACTCCTATACCCTGCGTTTCATCACCTCCGCAAAAGTGGAAAAGATGATCCAGGAGCCGGCTGCGACGAGGGTTGTCGTAAAAAAGCAGGTCCCGACGGGGCCTTTTGCCAGTATGACCCCGATAACCCTGGACCTTCGGGATACGGAGCTCCGAGATGTCTTCCGCATGCTGGGGGCGCACTTGAAGAAGAACATCATCATCGACCCCTCCCTTCCCCCGGCCCTGGTGACCATGACGCTCAAGAACGTCCCCCTGAGCGAGGCCTTTGCCTACCTGATGAAGACCTACGACATCTCTTATCACATGGTGGGGAAGGATACGATCGCCGTCGGGACGGTCGATGGTCTTGCCAAGATCTCCGGCAACGAGGAGACGCGTACCTTCAACATCGCCTACGCCGATCCCGTGGCCCTGCAGGCGCTTTTGGTGAACCTGACGAAGATGCCGGCCGACCGTATGGTCGTCGATCCCCGCCTGCGGGCGCTTTATGTGACGTCCAACCCCTTTAAGCTTTCGGAGATCGCGGCCCTTTTACAGAAACTCGACCGTCCCGGTAAGCAGGTCATGCTCCAGGCGAGGATCCTGGAGTTCTCGGACGGGGCGACCCGGGATGTGGAGGCGGCGCTGAACGCGGTCTACAACCACTGGTGGTTTTCTTATTCTGGTGCAAAAGGCGGCGTGGGCGGTTATATCGATGACAACCGTCTTGGGCGTAATTTCACGGAGCCCTCGGACAAAAGCTTTGCCCCGGGAAGGACGGGGCTGCTCACCCCGATGCATGGTATCTGGCGGGAGTTCGACGTGGCCTTCCGTG
Organism: uncultured Fretibacterium sp.; assembly: GCA_963514535.1. Taxonomy (GTDB): domain Bacteria; phylum Synergistota; class Synergistia; order Synergistales; family Aminobacteriaceae; genus CAJPSE01. The sequence goes on along the minus strand of CAUPUB010000034.1, from coordinate 8,853 downwards.
CCGTAGAGACAAAGGGACAGGGCAAGACCCTGGCCAATCCCTCCGTGATCACGCTGGACGGCGAGGAGGCCGAGGTCAAGCTGACGGAGGATTACCCCTTTATCTCCGAGCGTGACGACGCGGGAAATGCAACATGGTCTACAAAAACGGTTGGTCCTCAGCTGAAGATGACACCGAAGGTGGGGCGTGATGGGATCATCACCGTCAAGCTTGAAGTCGAGACGGGCGAGGTGATCGAGATGATCAAGGGGAGCACAGGAGAGCAGATGCCCAGGACCTCCACCCGCTCCGTATCGAACCAGGTACGGGTCCGGGATGGCGAGCCCTTCGTCGTGGGGGGGCTCTTCCGGGATAACCGGACGAACAACCGCGTCCGAATACCGGTGCTCGGCCAGATTCCTCTTCTTGGAGAGCTCTTCACCTATCACTACAAAGAGCGCAGAAAAACCCAGGTCGTCATGCTTGTTGTGCCCCATATCCTGGAGACCCCGGATGTGGCGGTGGAACAGGAGGTCGTCCTGACGAAGCGCTGAGACCTCGCTGTTCTTTTTCTTTCCTGGAAGAGGTAAGCGTAAGGATGAGGGAGGGATGCCGGGTAGCGGCACTCCCTCATCTTTTTGCCTGGGCTGCAACCTCTGTCAATCTTGACTATGAGGTATAATAAAAAAAGATTTTTTAACCCTTTCGCGGCAAAAATGGAGGAATGTTGATGGCTCAGGTAGTGGACACCACCGATTTTTACGTAGGCTTGAAGTTCCGTTGGCAGGACGGCATCTGGGAGATCGTGGATTACGATCATCATAAGATGGGGCGCGGCGGAGCCGTCGTCCGCACCAAGCTGCGCAACGTGGAGTCGGGGGCCACGGTGGAGAACTCCTTCAAGCCGGGGGAGAAGTTCGAGCGGATCATCTACGAGGACAAGCCCGCCCAGTACAGCTACAAGGACGGCAAGGACTACGTCTTCCTGGACCTGGCGACGTACGATCAGCTGACCCTTTCTCCGGAGGTGCTGGGGGAGGCCACCAAGTACCTGGTGGAGGATATGGAGATCCAGCTCGAGGTCTTCGAGGGTAGGATCATGGGGATCGAGCTGCCCAAAAGCGTTGTGCTCAAGGTCGTGGACACCCCGCCCAGCTTCAAGGGGGATACGGTCTCGGGTGGGGGCAAACCGGCAACGCTGGAGACCGGTCTCGTCGTCACTGTCCCCGTGTTTGTGGAACCCGGCGAGGAGGTTGTCGTCGATACCCGCTCGGGGCTCTACCTCGAAAGGGCCAAAAAATAAAGTACTGTCCGTGACAGCGCCGGTTTTGCCGGGCAGTTGAGGGGATGCCTTTTGCCTGGCCGATGTTCGGGGCTTGAATTCGGAGGTTGATTTCTGGATGTGAAAAGGGGGCGGAGGATTTGAATGCCAGGGAGCGGATTGCCTACCTGAGAGGCCTTTTGGATTGCATGGAACCGGAGGAGCGAAATACGAAGGTGTATACCGCCGTGGTCGAGGCTCTGGATGCTCTGTCTCTTGAGATCGAGGAACATTCGCGGCAGCTCGAAGGCGTTCGAGAGGCGGGCGAGGAGCTTGCGGACGAGATCTACGAGCTGCACGACGCCGTGTACGAGCTGGAGCGGTCCGTTGGCCTGGAATCCGACGAGGATTATGACGATACGGATGATGATGAGGAATCATCGTCGGAGAGCTATATCTCCGTAACCTGTCCGTCCTGTGCCTACTCCTTCTACTATCGTTATGAGGAGGGCAAGGAGGAGGACAAGCTCATCTGTCCGGGGTGCGGCGAGGAGATTGACCGCACGGCTTGACCGAAAGGGGAGGGTTTCGAGTGGATCAGACTCAGGAGAACGTCAAGGATGTGAGTGCTTCCTCAGGGGCGCGCTTTGAGGGCAGTGTCCATATCTCCGAAGAGGTGATCGTCGAGCTGACGCGAAAGACGATCCAGGGTATCCCCAACATCCAGACCACGAATACGGGCATCGCGTCCAAATTCGGCCTTGGCCGCAAGGCCGGCGAGGGAGTCCGGGTTGCCGTCGAGGAGGGGAAGGTCCCCTCCATATCCGTAGAGGCCTATGTCCTGGTCAAATACGGGCAGCGTATTCCCGATCTGGCATGGGACGTCCAGGAGAAGATCAAGGCCAACCTGGAGCGTTACACGGGTTACACCGTCAGTTCCGTCAATATCAACGTCCAGGGAATTTATGCGGACGAGCCCATCCTTCCCGAGGAGACAGAGGAAGAGGTGGTTCCCACCCCTTCCAACGAGGCACCGGGGGAGGGTGCGCCCCAGGAGGAGGGGCATCAGGAAGCGTAAGGGGAGGTTGTGAGGCTGGCCGCGCAGGGTGACTTGAGTTTTGTACCGGGGCGTTTTTTCATGACCACAGGTATTTTTTCGTTTTCCGGGAGTGATGTCATCGTGTACTTTTTGTGGAAGCGAACACCGCATGGCAGTATCCGGGTATCGTATGACGGGATGGCGGACTTTATCCGCCGATTCCTGACGCGAAAATCCCGGTTCTGCAGCTTTGTACTGGAGGACGGGGAGACGGCACTGATGACCCTGGTGCTCTCCTCGAAGGATGGAGTCCTCGAAAGCAAGGTGGAAAACCGTTTGAATGCCGTCATGAAGCCTTTGGGTATCGCTTCCTCCGTCATCTGGTCGAGCCAGGGGAGCCCGGAGGAGGAATGGTGCGAAATTCGTTCCGCTCTGTATCGGAGTCCTTGGGCGTGGATGGCCTTGTCCTCTGCCGTTGCGCTGGTCTTTCTCGCTGGTTGGCGCAGTCTGTTCTGGACCGCTTTCTGGGGAACGTCGGCGTGGTTTCTGGCGAAGGGGGCGTCCTTCCTCCTTTCGAGGCAGAGGTCCTTTGTCCCTTTTGCTGATCGGAGGTAGTTTTTGTCCCATACTCGGATGGCACAGGCCCGGCGCCGTGCCCGGGAACTCGCGGTCCAGCTCCTGTATTCTCTGGGTAATCGGCCCGACCAGAGCGCCGATGGGGCCTTGGATCTTTTTTGCGGCGAGGGGGGCGTTGCGGAGTCCGAGCCTCCCGAGGTCAAGGAGTATCTGCGATTCCTGGTCCGAGGGGCCTGGACGCGCCGCAGCGAATCGGATGACGTCCTTCTGCGCGTGATTACGGGATGGCGGCCGGAGCGTATCGTCTCCGTGGATCGCGCCGTACTCCGCCTCGCTGTGTTCGAGGGGTTCCTGGAGCGCTCCGTGCCCTTCGCCGTTGCGATATCGGAGGCCGTAGACATCGCCCAGACCTTCGGCACCGAGGACTCGGGGCGTTTCGTCAACGGCGTTTTGGCGCGTGTGGTTCAACATCTGATCCCGGAGTCGGAGAGGAATAAATCGGAGAGGAATAAAAAAAACGCGGGGAAAAAGCGCGGGGAAGGACAGGACCATGGCCCCTCGGAGGCCGGAACGCTCCCAACTGACCGTTGACGAGCTGACCCTCTACGTCCAGGGGCTTTTCCTCTCGGACCTCATGCTCAAGTCCCTGATCGTGGCGGGCGAGATCGCCGAGTTCAAACGACACACAAGCGGCCATTGCTACTTCACGCTTCTGGGGAAGGAGAGCAGGGTCGCTTGCGCTATCTTCAAACAGTACACGAAACAGTACGCGGGCTTCCTTCCCCGCTGGCCCGAAAACGGCGACAGCGTTCTGGTGGAGGGGAGCGTGGGGGTCTATCCCCAAAGGGGTGTTTACCAGCTCTACGCGAGGCGCATCATTCCCGTTGGGGCCGGGGCCATCGACAGGGCCCGCCAGGAGCTGAAGGCACGCTTGGTGCAGGAAGGACTTTTCCGCCCCGAGCTGAAACGCCCGGTTCCTGCCTTCCCTGAGTGCGTGGCCGTTGTGACCTCCGCGACCGGGGCGGCCCTGAGAGATGTCCTTCGCATCGCCTCGCGGCGCTATCCGCTCTGTGAGATATTGGTCATCCCGGCTCAGGTCCAGGGTCTGGAGGCGCCGGAGGAGATCGTTCGCGCCCTCGCGTGTGCTGCGCTTCTGGAGCGGCTGGATTGTGTCCTGCTGGTGCGCGGCGGAGGGAGCCGGGAGGACCTGGTCCCCTTCGACGACGAACGTGTGGTCCGCGCCGTGCGTTCCTGTCCGGTCCCCGTCGTGAGCGGCGTCGGGCACGAGATCGACGAGACGTTATGCGACCTGGCCGCCGACCTGAGTGCCTCGACGCCCTCCGCTGCAGCGGAGCTGGTCTTTCCCGACCGAAGAGAGATCCTGGATCGTCTGGCGTTGGTCCGTTCCCATATGGTTGGGGCCGTCCGCCGGCGGCTCGTGGAGGGGGAAAAGCGCTGCGGCGATTTCCTCGAGGCTCTGCATTCCCATGTCTCCCGTCGTCTGGGTGAGGCGGAGGCGGAGCTCTCATCCCGTTACCTGCGCCTCTTCTCCGGGATGCGGCTCTGTGTGTCGGAGGCGAGGAACGCCCTGTCTGTCCGCTCGGCCTCCCTGGACGCCCTCTCCCCGCTGGGGTCCCTGGCGCGGGGGTTCGTGACCTGCGAGCGTAACGGTAAAAGGCTGATTTCGGTGCGGGAGGTCTCCCATGGGGACAGGTTGGAGGTCCGGTTCGCCGACGGCAGGGTGGAGTGTGCGGTGGACGATGTGAAGGAGGGACGTCCTTGAGGACGATCGAATCGGTCGAATGGATTGAGGCGGATGGAGCGCTGAGGCTTCTGGACCAGCGCGCCCTTCCGGGCAGGGAGGCTTATGTCGTCTGCCGTGCCGTCGAGGATGTTGCGCTTGCCATCGAGAACATGACGGTGCGCGGGGCCCCGGCCATAGGGATCGCCGCCGCTTACGGCGTCGTTCTGGCGGCCGTCGGCGGACGCGGCGCGGTCCTCGAGGCGATTGAGCGCCTTGCGCGGACGCGTCCCACGGCGGTCAATCTTTTCGAGGCATTGAACCGGATGCGCGCGATCCTCGAGGCAGAACCCTCTTTGGAGGGGGAGGGGCTTGCGGGCCTGTTACTGGACGAGGCCCTTCGCATCCATGAGGCCGACGTCGAGGCGAACCGGAGGATGGGCGCCTGCGGGGCGGAGCTGCTTCCGAAGACGGCCGTGGTCCTGACCCACTGCAACGCCGGGGCCATCGCGACCGGAGGCCATGGGACTGCGCTCGGGGTGTTGCGTTCGGCCCGGGAGGCCGGAAAGACTGTTTGCGTTTATGCGGACGAGACGCGTCCGCTCCTGCAGGGGGCGCGCCTGACCGCCTGGGAGCTGGCCCGGGACGGGTTCGACGTCACCCTTATCGCGGACGGGATGGCCGGGGCCCTGATGCGTACCAAGCGGGTCGATGCCGTCATCGTGGGGGCGGACCGCATTGCGGCTAACGGGGACACAGCCAACAAGATCGGGACCTATGCCCTGGCGGTGCTCGCCGCGGCGCATGGGGTCCCTTTTTATGTGGCCGCGCCCTGGAGCACGTTCGATCTTACTTTGCCCGACGGGTCGGGGATTCCGATCGAGGAGCGGTCGGAGGAGGAGATGCGCGGGCTGTCCAACGGGCAGCGCGTGCCCGAGGCCGTGAAGGTCTGGAACCCGGCTTTCGACGTGACCCCGGCCCGCTACATCGCGGCCATCGTGACCGAGCGGGGGGTCTTTCGCCCGCCCTACATGTTTTCTTAAGGAGTCTTTTTGATTCGGGATTCCCAAGGGACAAGTCCCTTGGGTGGGGGGGATGGGGGCGAAGCCCCCATGAAGTCTTTGTCCGGATTTTGACTTTGGAGGGATCGTTTTGGAGAAGTATCACGTTGCGGATATGGCGTTGGCGGAGCATGGCTGGAACAAGATCGTTTGGGCCTGGCAGTATATGCCGTCGCTCCAGTTCCTGTACAATAAATACAAGGATGCGCAGCCCTTCAAGGGGGCGACGATCGCCGCATGCCTTCATCTGGAGGCGAAGACAGCCAATCTGCTGCTGACCCTCTCCCATCTGGGGGCTACGGTCGCCGCCTGTGGCAGCAATCCGTTGTCCACCCAGGACGACATCTGCGCGGCCCTCGCGGACAAGGGCGTGCACGTCTACAGCCACCGGGGCATGTCCACTGAGGAATATTTTAGTTACGTACGCACTGTCCTGGGTTATAAGCCGAACGTCATCGTGGACGACGGGGCCGACCTCGTGGCCACGATTCACCAGGAGATGCCGGAGCTGATCCCGGGCATCCTGGGTGGATCGGAGGAGACGACCTCCGGCGTCAAGCGCCTGAAGGCCATGGCGAACGATGGCGTTTTGAAGTTCCCCATGATTGCGGTCAACGACGCGCTCAGCAAGTACCTGTTCGACAACCGTTACGGGACGGGGCAGTCTGTGTGGGACGGCTTCGTTCGCACCACGAACATGGTGGTGGCGGGCAAGACGGTCGTCGTGGTCGGTTACGGCTGGTGTGGGCGGGGCGTCGCCATGCGGGCGGCCGGACTGGGGGCCAGGGTGATCGTGACGGAGGTCGATCCGCACAAGGCCTGCGAAGCTTTGATGGACGGCTTCGACGTGATGAGCATGGAGCAGGCGTCCCGGGTCGGGGATATCTTCCTGACCTTGACGGGCAACATCCATGTTATTCGCAGGGAGCACTTCGAGCTGATGAAGAACGGCGCCGTTCTGGGCAACGCGGGGCACTTCGACGTGGAGATCAGCAAGCTGGACCTCGCGGCCCTGGCGGACCATGTGGAGCATCTGCGCGACAACATCGACACGTACGTCCTGAAGGACGGCCGCAGGCTGAACCTGCTGGGCGAGGGGCGCCTGACGAACCTGGCCTGTGCGGACGGGCACCCCATCGAGATCATGGACCTGAGCTTCTCGCTCCAGCTGGAGTCCGCGCTGCACGTCTACACCCACAAGATGGCCCCCGGCCTCTACGCCGTGCCCGAGGAGACGGACCGCGCCGTCATGGAGTCGAAGCTGGCGGCCCTGGGCATCAAGATCGACACGATGACGGAGGAGCAGGTCGAGTATATGAAGAGTTGGGTAGAATGAATCCATTTCGAAATCACCCGTATACTGCGTTGTTTTTGCTCGCCTCGCTCAACGTACTTTTTTGTACGCCGTCACTTCGGCTCGCAAAAGCCGCCTTGTCTACGGATGATTTGGAAATGGATTAGCAAACTGCATCTCTTGGGGTGGATTTGGCGATAGAGGAGGCATTCGAGATGGCGACGCTGTTCAAGGATGTGCTGATGCTGGACGGGGGAGGGGAGCGGGCGAAGCGTGGGCACCTGCTCGTCTCCAAGGGAAGGATTGCCCAGGTCCTGGGCATCGGCGAGACGCCGCCGGGGGCGGACAAGGTCGTGGCCGGGCATGGGCGGATGGCTGTGCTGCCCGGCTTCGTCAACGCGCACACCCATGCGGCCATGACGCTTCTGAGGGGGCTCGGCGAGGAAGCGCCCCTGATGGAATGGCTGCAGAAGAAGATCTGGCCCGTCGAGGAAAAGCTGACGTCCGACTACATCTACTGGGGGACCCTGTCGGCTATCCTGGAGATGCTTGCCTGCGGGACGACCTGTTTTGCCGATATGTACTTCGAGATGGACCGCGTGGCCGAGGCGGCCCTGCAATCGGGTATCCGCGCGGCGCTTTGCCGCGGCATCACGGCGGGGCCTCCCGGCAAGGTGCAGCGCTCTTTGAAGGAGAACCTGGAGCTTGCGGAGCGTTGGCATGGTCGGGAGGGGCTGTTGACCGTCCAGCTGGGGCCTCACGCGCCCTATACCGTTCCCGTCGAGGATATGGAGGCGATCGTCGGGACGGCACGGGAGCGCGGGCTGGGGGTGCATTTCCATTTCCTGGAGACGGAGTGGGAGCTGGGCTACATCCGGGATGAGCTCAAGCTGGACCCGGAGCGGTATCTCGAGGCGATGGGGCTGCTCTCGACCCCTGGGACGGTGCTGGCCCACGCGGTCTGGCTGGACCCGGCCCTTGCGGAGCGTCTGGATCTCTCCCGTGTGACGTTGGTCCACAATCCCTGCAGCAACCTCAAGTTGGGCAGCGGGGTCATGCCCCTGCAGTCGTGGCTGGGCCGGGACGTCGGCCTTGCCCTCGGCACGGACGGCGCGTCCAGCAACAACCGCCTGGATATCTGGGAGGAGATGCGGACCGCTGCTCTCCTTCATAAAGGGGTGGGGCGGGACCCCACCTGCGTCCCGGCTCTGGACGTGCTGCGCATGGCGACCTACGAGGGGGCGCGTGCGTTCGGCTTCACCCGGAAGGGCATGATCCGGGAGGGCTGGGTGGCGGACCTCGTTCTGGTGGATCTGGACCGACCGCACTACATCGGGGTGGACGAGGAGAACCTGGCTATGTACGTCGTCTATGCGGGGAGCTCCGCCGATGTCGTCGGGACGATGGTGAACGGAAAGTGGCTCTATCGCGGCGGGGACTACCCCACGCTTGACAGCCGGGAGGTCGTGCAGAAGGCCCGGGAGGCCCGGGAGGCGGTTGTGAGGTAACTTCAAAATCCGGGGGATAGTGTATAGCACCATGAAGACTAACAATACTTGACGTATTTTTCATGAGTGCGCTATAGATCCATGAAACTATGCCTTTTCAGGTCGGAACTCCTTGCCCCCGCGTGAGGGGGGCCTGCTCGTTACATATTTCAAATTCCAGTAAAACGACCTATTGTCTATTTGGATAATTTGCGTTTTGCTGAGGACGATTGCGATAAGCTGTACCTCAATGCACCATAAAGTTGGATTCGTTTGACATCACGAGGCTACGCACCCGACGTGAACCCCGATGAACGAACTTCCTCCGAACGCAGGCGCGAAGCGACCCCAAACAGGTCTGTTTCGCGCTTTTTTGTACCCTCGTCCCCCCACTCCCCGAAGTCCTCGAGGCGGG
>CAUPUB010000033.1:0-22169 GCA_963514535.1 uncultured Fretibacterium sp. | reverse complement strand
GACACGCCGTTCAGCAGCTCGTAGTACCTGCCTAGGGCTCCATGGTCGAGCGGGCCGCAGCCGCGCGCCATGAGGCTCTGCATCATCTCCATCACCTGCGAGGCCAGGGGCATGGAGATGTGCAGTCCCCGCCCGGCCGCCAGCACGTTGTCCAGGTCCTTCACGTGCAGTTCGATGCGGAACCCCGGCTCGTAGCGCCCCTCCAGCATCCGGGGCGCCTTGTCCTCCAAGCACTGGCTGCCGGCCAGCCCGCCCCGGATGGCCCGGAACACCCGCTCCGGGTCGGCGCCGGCCCGTTTGGCAAAGGCCAGTCCCTCCGCCACCGCCGCGATGTTCGCCGCGACGATCGTCTGGTTTACGAGCTTCGTCACCTGCCCCGCCCCGCTCGGGCCGACGTGGAGGCTCCTGCCCATCAGGTCCAGGACGTCCCGGACGCGCTCGTAGACGTCCTCCCTGCCCCCGACCATGATGGACAGGGTCCCCTTCTCCGCCTTCTCCTGCCCTCCGCTCACGGGGGCGTCCAGCATGCCGCAGCCGCGCCCCTCGACGAGGGCGCAGAGCTCGCGGGCGACGATGGGGTCGATGGAGCTCATGTCCACGACGACCTTTCCCGGGGTCAGCCCCTCCAGAACGCCGTCCGGGCCGCAGAGGACCGACCGGACGTCCGGCGAGTCCGGGAGCATCGTGATGACGACATCGCAGCACTCGGCTACGTCGCGCGGCGATTCCCCCGCCTCCGCCCCGCCCTGGACGAGTACAGAGACCGCAGCCCGGGAACGGTTGAAGACCGTCACGGACCGCCCGCCCCTCAGCAGGTTGCCCGCCATGGGCCTGCCCATGACGCCCAGACCGATGAAACCGATTTTCACGTCAATCCCTTCCTTTCCCATGCCCTTTCCTGCCCCATGCGGAGGGGCTCCATCCCGTCCCCTCCCTCGAGGACCCCCGCGATATCGGGACCATTGTACACGAAGCCCCCAGAAGAAGGGGGGTTCCCGGTTCGCCGGGTGCTATAATGATCGGGCGTATTCTGCAGCGTATTTCACGGGTAAGGCAGCGTATTTGACGAGCAAGGCAGTGTCCTTTACGAGTAAGGAGGTTTTTTCGATGGCCGGCTTTGCATGACGGGACGCGATCGGCGAAGATGCACGGGATGCATGTTCGAATCCCCGGAGTCCGTCCCTGCCGCCCTCGGCCCCCTCCGCTCCGTTCCACCTCCGCCGCCGCGCCGGCGCATGACCCCGGCGAGCCTTGCCGGAGCCTCGACTCGACCGGCGGGAGCTTTGGCGCCGTCGCCCGCAAGGGCGGACCCGACCGAACCAGGCCCCCCACATTTGTGCGGAGGTGCATTTGCCCGTGCTCCGGATGCGGAGCACGTTGCACTCGCCTCCAGCGTCCTCCATCCTCTATTCATCCTCGAAATCCTCGGATCGTGAACATACTCGGAAAATCGTTGAACGGAAGGAGCCTTCAAAATGAAGACCATGATGAAAAAACTGTTGACGGCAGCTCTGCTGACCCTTTCCCTTTCTGCGGCATCGGCCCTTGCCGAGCCCCTCGACGCGTTCAAGGGACTCTCGGGGACCCTGGACATCGCGGGCGGCACCGCCCATATCCCCGTCATGAAAAAGGCGGCCCAGAACATCATGTCCGCCTACCCCGACATCCGCATCTCCGTCGCGGGGGGCGGCTCGGGCGTCGGCGTCAAGCAGGTGGGGGAGGGCCTCGCGGCCATCGGAAACACCGGACGTCCCCTGAAGGACGAGGAGATTTCAAAGTATGGACTGGTGACCTTCCCCTTCGCCATCGACGGAGTGGCCGTCGCGGTCCATCCCGACAATCCCGTCAAGAGCCTCTCCGGGGAGCAGATCATGGACATCTACTCGGGCAAGGTCACGGACTGGAAGGAGCTCGGCGGGGAGCCCGGGGCGATCGACCTCTACGGCCGTGAGGACGGCAGCGGGACCCGCGAGACCTTCACCGACAAGCTGCTCGGCAAGGCGCAGCTCTCCCCGTCGGTCAACGTCGTCAGCTCCAACGGCGCGATGAAGACGGCCATCGCTCAGGACAGGCGGGCCATTGGCTACGTGGGCATCGGACACCTGGACGCCTCCATCGCCGGGGTCGCCCTGGACGGCGCGCTGCCGACTCAGGAGAACGCCGCGTCCGGGGCCTACAAGGTCGTGCGCGATCTCTACATGAACACCAAGGGAGCCCCGACGGGCCTGACCGCGGCCTTCATCGACTACATCTACAGTCCGGACGGCGCGAAGATCATCGAGGAGAGCGGCTACATCCCCGTCCCCAAGCCCGAGAACTGAGGACGGCCCCGAGCCCATGCGCCCTTCGCACTCGGCCCCCCTCTGGCTGCGCGTGCTGGCCTGTTTCGTGGGGAGCGTGCTCTCGACCGTCTTCGCCTTCATCCTGTTCTCGGCGCTGGACGCTCTGAGGGCGGGGCAGGGGCTCTTTCTGTTCGGGCCGGTGTGGGACCCCCGTGCCGGCCGTTTCGGCATCGCGGCCATGATTCACGCCTCGTTTCTGCTGGCCCTCTCCTCGCTCGGTGCGGGGTGGCTGCTCTCCCTGGGGTGCTGCTGCATGCTCCGGGGGGCCGCGCCGCGCCCCGTCGCCCGATCCCTCATGGGCATCCTGCGCTTCATGACCGCGGTACCGACCGTCGTCTACGGTTTCACCGCCACGTTCGTGCTGGTCCCGGTCATCCGCGGCGCGCTGGGGGGAACGGGATTCTGCTGGCTGGCGGCGGCCTCGATGCTTGCCCTGCAGGGCGTCCCGACCATGACGCTCGTCATGGATGGCGCCATGCGCTCCCGAAGTGCCGAGACGGCCCTGACGGCCTCGGCGCTGGGGATGACGCCCTTGCAGCATCTCGCCCGGGTGGCGATCCCGGGGTCCCGGCGCGCCCTCCTGACCGCGGCCGTTCTGGGCTTCGGCCGGGCCCTGGGGGACACCCTGCTCCCCACCATGCTGGCCGGGAACGCCGTCCAGTTCGCACGTTCTCCCCTCGACTCCATGCGCAGCCTGACGGCCCATATCGGGCTGGTGCTCTCCTCGGACATGGGGGCGGGGAGCACCTCTCCCTGCTGCTGGCCGGGGGACTGCTCCTGATCGGTTCCGTCTGCGTCAGCCTTCTGGCCCGGAACCTGGGCGGGAGGAGGTCCTCGTGAGGGCTCGGGAGGCGGGGCTCTGGGCCCTGAGCTGGGGGTCGGTCATCGCCGTCTGCGCCGCATTGGGGGGATTGCTGTCCTTCCTCCTGGCGCGCGGCGTCCCGACACTGGGTCCCGCCCTCCTCTTCGGCAGCACCCCTCCGATGGAGGCCATCCTGGCGCTGAAACCCGTTTGGGACGGTATCTGGCCGGCTATGCTCGGCACGCTGTCCCTGCTGGCCGTGACCATGGCGCTGGCGCTCGTCCCGGGGATCGGCTGCGGAATCTATCTGGCCTGCTACGCTCCGCCCCGGAAAAAACAGGTCCTCGAGACGGCCGTCGACGTCCTTGCGGGGATCCCCTCCATCGTGATGGGGCTCTTTGGGTTCGTCCTGATCCTCTCCCTTCGGCGCACGCTGCTGCCCCGGGGGACGACCTGCCTGCTGCTCGCGTCCGTCTGCCTGGCCATCCTGGTCCTGCCCACCCTGGTCACGGCCACTCAATCGGCTTTGGAGGCCCTTCCGGAGCGCCTTTACATCGATGCCGCCGCCCTGGGGCTGTCCCGGGATCAGGCGCTGCGACACCTTCTGCTTCCCGCAGCCTCGCCCGGCATCCTCGGCGGCGTGATCCTGGCGATGGGGCGCACCGTGGAGGACACCGCCGTCATCATGCTCACCGGCGCCGTCGCGAACGCGGGGCTCCCCTCCGGGCTCACGGCCAAGTTCGAGGCCCTGCCCTTCCGAATCTACTACACGGCCGCACAGTACGCGGACCAGGACGAGCTCGCCCGGGCCTTCGGAACGGCCCTCGTCCTGCTGGCGCTGTCGGCCCTCCTGTCGCTTGCCGCGTATTGCCTGCAGCGAAGGCTGGAGAGGCGATGGCGCCGGGGCGGAGCATCGTGAGACCGGGGGGTATCGTGAGAAAAAAGGGTATCGTGAGAAAGGAGGCATTCGCCTTGCCTGTACCGTCCGGGGACGGAGCCCCTCTTTGCGCTTCCGTCCGGTCCCTCGACGTCTCCTTTGGGGGGCGTCGGGTCCTTCACGGCATCGACGCGGATTTCCCCGCCCTGAGGATCACGGTTCTGCTGGGGCGCTCGGGGTCCGGAAAGACCACGTTCCTCAGGGCCTTGAACCGGCTGAACGAGTGCTTCGAGGGCTGCGAGAGCTCGGGGGACGTCCGGGTCTCGCTCGGCGGGATTCTGAGGCCGACGGCGGGCCCGAACGCGCCCTCCGTCTCCCGGCTGCGCCGCGCTGCGGGGATGGTCTTCCAGACGCCCAACCCCTTGCCCATGAGCATCCGCAGGAACGTCACGCTCCCCGTGTCGCTGGCCGGAGACCTTTCCCGCGACAGGCTCGAGGATATCCTCAGGGAACGCCTCCAGGAGGTCGGGCTCTGGGAGGAGGTCGCGGACCGTCTGGATTCTCCGGCGTCCACCCTGTCCGGGGGTCAGCAGCAGAGGCTCTGCCTCGCCCGGGCCCTGGCCCTCGACCCGGAGCTGCTCCTGCTGGACGAGCCAACCGCCTCGCTGGACCGGGACGCGGCCCTCAGGATAGAGGAGCTGATCCTGTCCTTTCGGGGACGCCGTTCCGTCATCCTGGTCTCCCATAACCTGAGGCAGGCCCGGAGGCTGGCCGATGTCGCCCTGGTCCTGTCTGGAGGCAGGATCGTGAAGCGGCTGGACGCGCGGGAACTGGGGGCCTCCATCGACGACGGATCCCTCCTGGACGGTGACTATGGAGACGCGGACCCGGCCGACGCGGACCCGTCGGCGCGAACGGGGCCGTAAATACCGTCATTCGTGGAGATCCGCTCCCAGATAGGCGCGCTTGACCTCGGGGTTGGAAAGCAATTCCTCGCCTCGTCCCTCCAGGACGATACGTCCCGTCTCCAGTACATAGGCGCGATCGGCTATGGATAAAGCCATGGAGGCGTTCTGCTCGATCAGGAGCACGGTCTTTCTGCTGCCCCTGATCTTCAAGATCAGGGCGAAGATCTCTTCTACGATGATCGGAGCCAGTCCTAAAGACGGTTCATCAAGCATCATCATCTCGGGCTCCATCATCAATCCTCGTGCGATCGCCAGCATCTGTTGTTCCCCTCCAGAGAGGCTGCCTCCGGCCTGATTCGCTCGTTCCTTGAGTCGAGGGAAGAGCTCGTAGCTCTCTGCCAGAAGTTCGGCCCTGCGCTGTCGAGTCAGGGCGGGATTGCCCAGAGTCCCCGCCATGAGGTTTTCGTGGACTGTAAGGGCGGGAAATATCTTGCGTCCTTCCGGAACATGACTCAAGCCCATCCGTACAATCTGATCCGGCTTTTTTCGGGAAATCGCCTCTCCTTTGAAGAAGACCTCTCCGGACTCCTTCTCGATCAAGCCGGAAACAGCCATCAGAGTCGTGGTCTTGCCTGCGCCGTTTCCCCCAATGAGGGCGACAATCTCTCCCTCGTTCACCTTGATGCTGATACCCTGTAATGCGGAGATACAGCCGTAACTGACGGAGAGGTTCCGAATATCAAGCATGGGATACCGCCCTGCCGGCTGCCGTAAGCAGCCCCTTGCCAAAGTAAGCCTCCTGTACCCTCGGGTCGGACTTGACCTCGTTTGGAGCACCCTCACAGATTTTCTGCCCAAAGTTGAGCACCAAAATGCGATTACAGGCGTTCATTACGAAATGCATATCATGCTCGATCACCACGAGGGTATGTCCCTCGGCGCTGAGATCCTTGATGAGCTGGAGCAGAGATTGCGTTTCCAGGGGATTCATGCCCGCCGCGGGCTCATCCAGAAGGAGTATCTCCGGCTTCATTGCCAAAGCCCTGGCAATCTCAACCTTTCGCTGAAGACCATAAGGCAGGTTTCCCGCGGGGGTATCCCGGTACTGCGCCAAACCCACTTTGTCCAAAATTCTAGTTCCCTGCTCGACGACAAAGGCCTCGTCCTGCCTGTAGGTTCTGTTGCGCAGAATGGCGTCCATAAGGCGGGTACGGGTTTGGCTGTGGAAGCCAATCTTGACGTTCTCCAAAACGCTCATAAATTTGAACAGCTGAATGTTCTGAAAGGTCCGGGTCATGCCCCTTCGGGCAATCCGCTCAGGGCTCATGCCGGATATCCTCTCCCCCCTCAAACGAATTGTGCCATGGGTTGGGGAATAAAACCCCGAACAGATGTTGAAAAATGTAGTTTTTCCTGCTCCATTCGGTCCGATGATCCCGAATATGTCACCCTTTCGGACAGCCATATCAACGCCATCCACCGCTTTAAGACCGCCAAAATACTTGCCGACCCCCTGTGCTTCGAGGAGGATACTCATGTCTGTTCCGCCCCTTCCCTGACCTTTTGCCGCCGCCGGATCTCCCGTCCTGCGAGGATGCTGTCGGATGCTCCGGCCAGGCCCTGAGGTCTCCACCACATCATGACAATAATCAGGATTCCATAGGCGACCATTCTCCATTGCCCGATAGGACGCAGCAGCTCGGTGAGTAAATTGACGATAACGGATCCCACCACGGGACCGGACAAGGTTCCCTGTCCACCGATGATGACCATGGACAAGATGTTAAAACCTTCGTCCAGGGTGAAGAAAGTCGAGTCGATAAATCGAACGTACGGAGCGTAGACAGCACCGGCTACCCCAGCCCAGAAGGCGCCATACATGAAGTTGAGAGCCTTGTACCAGGAGACCTCGACGCCCAGAGCGCGAGCCGCAGCCTGATCTTCCCGGATGGACATCCAAGCTCGCCCGACCCGGGAACGAACGACGCGCTCCGTCACAAACAGGAAAAGAAGCGCCGTCACAAGGAAAAGATAGTAGTAATTCCGAGAGTTTCGGAAGGAGAGAGTGAAGAGACGAGGCACGGGTATCCCCTTAATCCCCAGGGGGCCGCCCGTAAGGCTTTCCCAGTTCAGCACCGTCAGGCGCGTGATTTCCGAAAAACCCAAGGTAACGATGGCCAGATAAATTCCCGTCATTTTGAGGGTAGGCAGGGCGATGAGCAAACCTGCCATTGCCGTAAAGACACCCGCAGCCGGGACCAGGACCCAGAAACTGACCCCATACCTCGTGGCCAGAATGGCCTCCACGTATGCGCCGATGCAAAAAAATCCGGCATGTCCGATACAGGTCTGACCGCTGTATCCATTGATGACATTCAATGAGCCCGCCAAAGTGATGTAAAGCAGTATTCGGCAAAGGATACCCATGATATACGTTTTCGTGACAAATTGAGGGGCAAAAGCCAGAATCGCCGGCAGCAGCATAAGAGAAAAAGTTCGGAGGCGCGAAGCCAACGGACTCGGCAAACGCAGGAGTCTGAGAATCATGGTCTCACCTTGACTTTGGGGACAAATCCACCCGGTCTGATCAGCAACACCAGGATAAGGAACCCAAAAGCGAAGATATCCCGAAAGCTGGCCGATGAGATCGTGATCCCCAGATTCTCGATGATCCCGATGCACAGCCCGCCTATCGCGGAGTAACGGGTGTCCGTCAAGCCCCCCAGCACAGAGGAGGAGAACGCTTTCATCCCCAAAGGACCTCCCATCGTCGCGTTCAGAGTCTGATAGTAGATGGAGAGCAGCATTCCTGCAATCCCGCCCAGGCCGCAACCAAGGCAGCTTCCGACCATTGCGGTACGCCTGACGTTGATGCCAACCAGGTAAGCGGCGTTCTTATCTTGACTGACAGCACGAAGAGCGATACCCCATCGGGTTCGATTGAAGAAGAAGGAGAGGAGGCCCGCCAAAAGGACGACGACCACGATGATCACCATCTGAACGGTAGAGACATTCACGTATCCGATGGAATAGATGGAGTTGCGGACGACATTGAGCATGGGCTTCTGGTTGGGGCCAAAGAGGATTTGCGCCAGGTTCTTTATCAATATACTGACACCGATGGTACAGAGCAGAGAAATATGTCTGGGAGCATTGAAAAATCGCTCGTAGCAGACCTTGTAAACGAACATGCCTATCAACCATGAAGCTGCAAAAGCTGCCGCCGCTCCAATCAGGATGTTGTTGCCAAGCATCTCAAAGGCATAGAAGGAAGCAAAGGCGCCGATCATGATGACCTCGCCGTGAGTGAAGGTGACCATTCCCACAACGCCGACGACAACCGAATAACCGATAGCCATCAATGCGTAAATGGCCCCCTGACACAGGCCGTTGATAAGCTGGTTGAGGAAGTATTCCATAGCCTACACACTTCTCCCTGACGTATCATTCCAAGTTTGAAGCCGTTCGCACGCTTCGTCATAAACGGTCTGATCCGGAGGCTGCCAGGAACGACAAAATACGCCCCCATGCAGCGGTGACGGAGGCGTATTGATACGACGAAGATTTCATTCTACTCGTTCGCGTAATCGTACCCTTTCCTGAGGACATATTTTCCGTCCTCGATCTGGAAAATCAGATACTTTCTGACCACTCCTCCAGTCTCGTCAAAATGGATCGGTCCTGAAATCCCAACAATCTCGGTCCTGGCCAGGCTGTCCCGGATAGTCTGGCGGGTAACCTTGTCATCCCCAATGTTTTTGATCGCCTCCGCAAGCATCAGGACGCAATCATAGGCGTTACCGGGATAAGCAGTTGGCTCGAAACCGGCCTTTGAGACAAATTCATCTTTCCAGGCGATAAGCTCGGGCTTCTTGGGATCGAAGAAGAAGAAGGAGGTAAGGACCAGACCTTCAGCGTTCTTGCCACAGAGGTCCAAGACCTGCGGAGATGTCCCCGGCCCAAGGGCGGAGATAGGAACATCCCAATTGATGCCGCGTATCTGATTGATAATCTGAGGGACAACGCCCTGATCCATGATACAGACGGCCTCTGGATTCGACGCCCGAAGCTTTGTGATCAACGAAGCGAAGTCCTTTTCGTCCTGGACGTAATTGACGGCGCTCACAATTTCCATCCCTTCACGATCACATTCCTTCTGGAATTGATCGAAACAGGATTTGCCCCAATCGCTGTTGATGTAAATAACGCCGACTTTTTTGACGCCCATGTACTTCTTCATGATGTATTTCGCATAGAACGGGGCCTCGCGGTCCTGACGTCCCATGATACTGAAACAGTAATCGCTCATGCTCGTGTAGTGTGGATTGGAAGCAGTGGGGGAGAGCTGAACCAGTCCCGCCTCATCGACGATCGGAGCGTTCGCCATACAGGCTCCGCTGGTGAAGTCGCCGATAATCGCCATGATGTCCTCGTCATCCACAAACTGTCGGCACAGGTCGGAGCTTTCCTTTTGATCGCCCTTGGAGTCCTTGACGACGAGCTCAAATTGATATCCATTCACCCCGCCGGCTGCATTGAGCTTATCCACCGCCATCTGAGTTGCGACTTCAAAACTTTTGCCGTATTCGGCGTTGGTTCCCGTCAGGGGAGCCAGAACTCCAAATTTAATGGTGCCCTTTTCCGAAGCTGAAAGCGGTTCAGTTGAAGACAAGAAAACCGCCATGCACAGCATGGATAAAGTAAAGATCATTGACTTTTTCATAAGTTAACCTCTCCTTTGCGGCATAGTTTCAGGGGCTGTTGGCTTTGATGCCCGTTGCGTGTAAAAAATGCTGGTTTTCAAGCAAAATCTCTTATTTCCCGGCGTCCCGGATCGCACAAAGCCGCGTATAATCGACATCGCTATGCAACGTACAGTCGGCGCCGATAATCAGGCCCTCCCTTCCGGTATCCGCGATCAGTTCTTTTGTATACCGCGCCAATTCCTCAATCGTTCCCGTGTCGATCAAGGAGCCCTTATTGTTGTCAAAGCCCCCGCACACACAGGATTTAAAAATTTCCTTCCCCTGTTTCAGCGATATATTTTCCGTATGCGTCGCCCAGTTGTATGCCTTACAGGGATATTTCGCATAAAACCCAACGTCGTTATGATAATGCTCGTATCCACAAATATGGAGCATGTTGTACTCCCAAAGTTTGTTGATGTGATTCAGAACCGCCATGTCGCTGGGGACAATCCATCGATCGTGAAAGGCGTGGTCCGCTTCGGGGTACTGCAACATTTGGACACTGTAATAAATACCATCAACCCCAGTATGCGCCTTCAGTTCGTCAAGAAGCATTCGAGTATCCTCTTCAACGATCTTCAGCGCATCCATCGTCTCAGCCGTGTGCTCCATAATCAGACCGCGATAAGAGCCGAGATCTCCGCAGACATGCTCCAGGTATATTCGAAGCTGCTGTACCGCGCTGAATATGTTGTAAATCGCTATGATTTCCCCTTTTGTCATCTCAAGCACTTGATCGACGACATAAATCTGTTTCCGGATCCAAGGATGTTCCTTCGTTATGGGCCGAATCTTGCGCAGATCCGCAATCGACCGCACCTTATTTTCCACCAGACCCGGATGGCAGAAAAAGCCGTCGGACATAATCTTCACCATATCCGGCTGGAAGTCCTCAATCATCTTTTTATGTCCGGCAAGGGATTCATCGACGATGCCGTTGTCGAGATATCCGGAGGCACGATCGGCACTGCCCGTAAAATGCCACCAGAATCCAACCGGAACACGGTCTCCTGCCTTCCCATCAAAAACGGTCTTTACAAGTTCTCTCTTGTTCATGGTAACTCCTTTCCAGCACCATTGGCCGCCCATAGCGACATTTAGGGCTCAGCTTTCAGAATCGAGAATGCGATAATGCCGTCAAAGATATAAAACCGGAGAACAATACGGCAAATGCACTTGCATTTAGAGGGCCTTTATCACACTACCCTCGCGATGGCAAGGTTTTAAGGGAATTAAGCACCCCGCACTTGAAACCGCACACTGGCACGCCCTATCTTCCCCAATAAGCCCGGCTGCTGTATTACGAGTCGTATAAGGCATATTTGGAGAAGACACCACAAGAAACACAGGCATTTCCAACCTGCACAGTAAATAATAAGTACGTAGTGACTATAAAAAGATTCGGATTCGGAAGACGAAAGGTAAGATTTTCCCTCTACCCTGAAACTGGGCTGGAGGCAATAATAATGCAAGAAAAAATCTGTTAAACGTCTCCACCGAACCAAGACAAAAATGCATCACGTGCATAAACAGTGTTGCATCAAGTTTCGGGGCGACGCATAGCTTTCCTCCTTCCTGTAGGAAATTTCCTCTTGGCGATTCTACTGAGTTTTTCCCATGAAGACTTTAGCAAAAGACCTATGGACTGTCAAGAATAGGGGGAAAACCCAAAATCGTAGATTGCGATAGCACTATAAAGTGCGTTGTTGCATAAATTGAGCAAACTCTCATTTTGCATCCGTCAGGTGCAGCGGAAAGCGTGCAAAACCTGTCTTTACCACATGTTAAAAATTTTGCCTGCGGTTTTGGGCACCTCCCGGGCTCTTGACACCCTGCCGCAGGGGTGCTATTTTATTCGCCAAGTTCCGCCCCCTCTCGTGGGGGAGGACAGGAGAGCGAGGACAAGAGCCATGGGAATCATGAACGGGGAGAGCGCGGCACGGGTTCGGAACGGCGGGATGTGGTGGTGGCAGCCCTGAGCTGCCCTCTGTCCGCGTGCCTCGGAAGTCGAGAGAGTGCTTAAGGGCCGGAGGGGAAATGGAACACCCTCCGGCCTTTTTTTATTGGACAACAGAGCGTTGAAGCCCGGAGGCCGGTATTCGGACCCCGGGCTTTTTTCATTGCGGATTTTGAATTCCCAAGGAGGAGATTGCAATGGCGAACGAAGGCGAAAAGAAAGCGATGGTCACGGGATTTTTTGGAGAATACGGCGGGCAGTTCATCCCCGAGGCATTGAAGAAGCGCCTGGACGAATTGGACGCGGCCTTCCGGGACGCGATGGCGGACAAGGCGTTTCACGAGGAGTACCTGGAGCTCCTGAGGGATTACGTGGGGCGTCCCTCGGCTCTGACGGAGTGCCGCAACATCTCGAAGGACCTGGGAGGGGGACGGCTCTTCCTGAAGAGGGAGGACCTGAATCACAGCGGCGCGCACAAGATCAACAATTGCATCGGGCAGATCCTCCTGGCGAAGCGCATGGGGGCAAAGCGCATCATCGCGGAGACGGGCGCGGGGATGCACGGTACGGCCTCGGCCATGGCCGCCGCGCTCTTCGGGATGGACTGCACGGTGTACATGGGGGCCCTGGACATGGAGCGGCAGAGGCCCAACGTCGAGCGGATGCGGGCCATGGGGACCCACGTCGTGGCAGTGACGGACGGACAGCAGACCCTCAGGGAGGCGGTGGACAAGGCCCTGGACGTCTACGTCGAGGAGCCGGATACCTTCTACCTCCTGGGCTCGGCCGTGGGGCCGCACCCGTATCCCTCCATCGTGCGGGAGTTCCAGAGCGTCATCGGGCGCGAGGCGCGGGAGCAGTTCCTGGAGCGCGAGGGGCGCCTGCCGGACTACGCCGTCGCCTGCGTCGGAGGGGGTAGCAACGCCATCGGGCTCTTCTCGGCCTTCCTCGACGATGCGGAGGTCCGCCTGGTCGGCGTGGAGCCCGCCGGGCGGGGGACGGACAAACTGGGGGACCACGCGGCGACACTGGCCTTCGGGACGCCCAAGGTCTTCCAGGGGTTCAAGAGCTATGTCCTGACGGATGCAGCCGGGGAGGCCGCCCCCGTCTACTCGATATCCGCGGGGCTCGACTATCCCGGCGTTGGGCCGGAACACGCATATCTGAAGGATACGGGACGGGCCCGCTACGAGAGGGTGACCGACGAGGAGGCTCTCTCCGCATTCCGGACGCTCTGCCGTCGGGAGGGCATCCTGCCCGCGCTGGAGAGCAGTCACGCGCTGGCCTGGGCGCTGCGTCTCCTGCCCACGCTCGGCAAGGACGAGATGGTCCTGGTCAACCTCTCGGGGCGCGGGGACAAGGACTTCCATTCGATCCCCGAGGCGTACAAGAGCTGATCTCGATTTCAAGCCCTTCACATGCGCCGTACCCTGGTCGGGCCCGGTCATCCTGTTATAATGGCCGTCGAGATCTTCAACGAAGAAAGGCGGGCTGAGGCGATTGGTCTCTGCGGTTATCTTTGATATGGATGGTCTGATGTTCGACACGGAGTCCCTGAACATGCGGGGCTGGGTCGAGGCGGGCAGGCGGCACGGGTACGAGATGACGGAGGAGGTCGTATACGGCCACATCGGGGCCAACCTCGCCGTGACGCGCCGCCTGATGACCGAGCACTTCGGGCCCGGATTCGACTTCGACGCCGTGCGGGCGGACCGGGTGGCGTGGTCGTTCTCGCACATCGAGCGAAATGGGATGCCCGAGAAGCCGGGGCTCAGGAAACTGCTCTCCTGGCTGAGGTCGAACGGGCTGAAGACCGCCATCGCCACCTCCAGCGAGCGCCGCTTCGTCGATTTCTACATGGCGCACGCCGACTTGGACCATCCGTTCGACGCGGTCGTGACCGGAGACCGCGTGGCGCGGAGCAAACCCGAGCCGGACATCTTCCTGGAGGCCGCCTCGGAGCTCGGCGCAGCGCCTGCGGACTGCATGGTCCTGGAGGACTCCTACAACGGCATCAAGGCGGCCCATGCCGCCGGGATGCTCCCCGTCATGGTCCCCGACCTGCTGCCGCCGACCCCCGAGGTGGAGCGCCTTCTCTACAGGCGTGTGGACTCCCTGGATCGCGTGATCCCGGTTCTGGAGGAACTGAACCGTGCCTGAGTCCGGGGAGACGGTCCGAGCCTTCGTGGCCGTGCTGCTCTCCGAGGCGGCGGCCCGGGAGGCGGAGCGGCTGCTGGAGCGGCTGAGGCCGTTGGCGCGCTGTCGCTGGGTGACCCGGGAGCAGCTCCACATCACGCTGCGCTTTCTGGGGGAGCTGTCCCCGGCGGTGGTCGAGCGGGTCCGGGCGGCTATGGCGACTGTGACGGTCCAACCCTTCGACATCGAGTTGTACCGTGCCGGCGCGTTCCCGAACCTGACCCGTCCGCGCACGCTCTGGCTGGGCGGGGACCGGGGCACGCCGGAGCTGACGGCCCTTGCGGGGCGGGTGAACGACGCCCTGTTCGGGGTTGGCATTCCGCGCAACGGCCGGCCCTTCAGTCCGCACCTGACCCTGGCGCGGTCGGACGGTTCGCCCCTGCCCCCGGCCCTGATGAGGGAGCTGGAGCGCGTGCCGTCCATCGCGTGGTGCTGCGCCGGCATCTCGCTGATGCGCAGTCGTCTGATGCCCCGGGGCGCGGTCTACACACGGCTCTGACCCGCCGACGGAATGGAGGAGACGGGCTTGAGCCAGGGGCGAGGCCACAAACAGGGCTGAAACTGCACGGCGGATGCTGGATATGGATTTTACATCCGAGCAAATATCTCAGGTGACGGAGCTTTCTCTTGACGAGGTCAATGCGATGAGGCGCGAGAGCAGGAGCTGAACGTATAAAGCTCATAAAGCTCAAAGACGACTTTCCGGCCCCTTGGAGGCCTGGTAAAGTGGGACGAGAGGGTCGGCTCCGGTTGGGGCCGACCCTCTCGTCTTCGGGACTCATCGTGTTTGAAGCGTTGAATCGTAGTTGAAGCGTATTTGAAGCGTTGAACGAGGGCAGCGGAAGTGCTGCCGGACCTTACTTCCTGGCAGGCTTTTTGGCCCTGGCAGGAAGCAGCGCCGCCCTGTCCCTGGTCTCCTGCGCCTTGCCGTCGTACTGGAACTGATCGAGCAGCTGTTCCAGGCGCGCGATGCCCTCGCTCATGCTCTGGGCTTCCTCCGCTACATTCTCGCTGGCCGCGGAGGTGTCCGTCGTAGCCCGCTTGATGTTTTCAAGCGTCTGCCCCAGCTCCGAGGTCGCGGAGGTCACCTTTCCGATGGACTCGGCCATCTCGCTGCTCGACGCCGCCTGTTCCTCGGCCGCAGCAGCGATGGTCTGCATGTGGCCGCTCAGGGCATTGACCTCGTCCAATCCCTTCTTCAGGCTCTCCTGGGCCTCGCCGGACTTCTTCACCGTCTCTCCGAGCAGGGTCTCCAGGTCACGGACGACCGATCCCGCCTTGTCCGAGTCGCTCTGGAGCCCCGCGATGAGCTTCTGGATCTCCTGGGCCGCGTTGCCCGATTCCTCGGCGAGCTTGCGAACCTCCTCGGCGACGACCGCAAAGCCCCGTCCCGCCTCTCCGGCCCGGGCGGCCTCGATGGCCGCATTCAGTGCCAGCAGGTTCGTCTGGTCGGCGATGCCCGTTATCGTGGAGACGAAGCCGGCGATGGACTCCACCGACCCGTTGACCTTTCGAATGGACTCGCCGCCCACGCGGGAGCGCTCACCAGCCTGGCGGATCTTCTCCACTGCCTCGTCCACCTCCATGGAGGCGGACTGCGTCAGGTCCGCGGTGCGGGCGGCTATGCCCGCGCCCTCCTCGGCGGAGTTCGCCGTCGAGGAAGCAGCGTGAGAGACCTCCTCGACGCCCGTGTTCGTGCGCGCCAACGACTCCGAGTTCTCCTCGGAGAGATGCGCCACCTCGTCTACGGAGGCCTTAACCTCCTCCATGGAGGCTACGGCCTCCTCCGAGATGGCCGCAAGGTTCTGCGCGGACTCGGTGAAGCTGTGCGCCTGTTCGTTCAACTTGCGCAGCATGTCCACGATGCTCTGCTTCAGCTGGGAATAGCTGTGGGTCATGTCGCCGATCTCATCCTTGTAGTCGTACAGCCAGACTTTGGACTGGTCGGTCGAGAAGTCGAGCGTGGCGGCACGCTTCAGAAGCCCACCAAAGGCGTTGATGGGACGCAGGATGCGCCCGGTGAACCAGTAGACGGTCCCGGAGATCAGGAGCAGCCCCACGACAGCGGCCAGGATCGTGTTGCGAGTCATCAAGTGGGACTCGGCCAACATGTCGTCCACCGGAACCAGGGCATTGACGGAGAGGGTCTGCTTTGTGGGGGGAAGGCGCACCGGGGTGTAGGTCATCAGAACCTGTCCGCCCAGGGTCGCGGAGTGACCGTAGCGGAAATAGTCCCTGCCCTCCTTGATGCTCCGCAGGGTCTCGTCGGCGTTCTCCTGACCGTGGATAATATCGCCCAGCTGCTTACCGGAGAACTTGGGGGCCGAGGAGTAGATGACGAAGCCGTCGTCGTCGATCAGTAACACGATCGTGCGGTCGCTGATGATCCGGATGGACTTCAGACTCTCCTGGATCAGGGCGTAGTCCAGGTCGATGCCCACGACGCCGATAGTTTTTCCGTCCACCTTGATGGGCACGGAGACGGGAGCGATCAGGGTCTTCGTCCCGTTCTCGTAGGTGTAGAACTCCGGGTCGCCGACGGTGGGCTCGCCCGTCCTGAGCGGGACCGTGTAAAAGTCCCCGTCGCCGGGGACGTAGATCTTCTCCGGCGTCACGTCGTTGGTGCGGACGGCCTTGCCGTCCCGCTCCACGAAGGAGGCGGTGAACTGCCCCGTCTTGCCGTACCACTCGTCGCCCGCAAAATCGCTGTCCCTGCCGTCGAAGGCGTCGGGCTCGAAGGCCAACCACATGGAGATGATCTCCGGGCGCTGGAGTGCGCCCGACTCCAGCAGGGTCAGAACGGTGTTCCGCGAGCTGCCCAGGCTGCTGTCGAGACGGGGGATGGCTTCCGCGATCGTCGTCAGGATGTTGATGTTGCTCGTGATCGTGTCCGTAACAGTGAGCGCGGCCACCCTGGACGAGGCCAGAGTAAGGGTCTCGGCATCATGGGACACCTTGGCTGACGAGGAGACGGCCACATAGAAGGTGACGGCGGAAAAAATGATGACAACGACGGATAGGATATAGAGAAGCATCTTGCTCCTCAGCTGCAGGGCACCGGGGCGCTTGGAACGGCTGTGACGGAACGACATGGACGATTCCCCCTAAATAATAATGAAAAAATATGAAACAACGGACAGACCCGTTTAAAATTGCATGGATTACGTAGACTTTCTTATTATACACGTTTTTCCTGGGGTTTGCCCGGCAGAGGGACATTCCCATAACCCCTCCCCTGAACACGCCCCCGCTTCGTCGCCTCACTTGGATGTGGTCTTCTACTTGGGCCAGGGCTCGAGCCTGAAGGGCTCCGCAAAGGGAATGAAAAAACGGCCCGGGATTCCCCGGGTCGTTCGCGTTATCGCCGCAATAGATGTGGCCGCCGCAACGAGCGCTCCGCGTCAGCCCGCCAGGTTCTCGCCCTCGCTGGCCGCGACCACGGCGCAGACGGCCGTATCGCCCGTGACGTTCAAAGAGGTGCGCGCCGCATCCAGAATCGCGTCAATCCCCGCTACCAGGCCGATGCCCTCAATGGGCAGCCCCACGCTGGTCAGCACCAGGGTCAGCATGATCAGCCCTCCGCCGGGAACGCCCGCCGTCCCGATGGAGCCCAGCGTCGCCGTCACGACGATCCCTACCTGCGCCTGCAGGTCCAGGGGAATGCCGAAGGCCTGCGCCACGAAGAGCGCGCAGACCCCCTGGTAGAGTGCCGTGCCGTCCATGTTGATCGTGGCGCCAAGCGGCAGCACGAAGGAGCTGACCCCCTCGGAGACGCCCAGGTTGTCGCGCACGTTCGCAATGGTCACGGGCAGGGTCCCCGAGCTGGAGCGCGTGACGAAGGCGGTAATGGAGGCCTCCCGGATCCCCTTGAAGTACCACAGGGGCGAACGCCTGCAGAACGCGGAGATCATCCCCGAGTACACCACCGTGGCATGGAGGACGCAACCCAGGTACACCGCTCCAATCACCTTGGCGAACGGCTCCAGAATCGCCAGCCCGTACCTGGCCGCCGTCGTCGCGATCAGGGCGAAGACGCCGTAGGGGGCCAGGCCCATAACCATGTGGGTCATGGCGTACATGACCTCGGCCACCGACTCGAAGAAGTCCGAGACGCGCCGCCCCCTCTCCCCGGCGAAGATGCAGGCGACCCCGAAGAACAGGGCGAACACGATGATCTGGAGCATGTTGGCCTTGACCATCGCGTCCAGGGGGTTGGACGGAAAGATGTCCAGGATGACATCCGCCAGGGGTTTGGCCTCCTTGGCCGCGGCCGTTACCCCCTCGATGTTCATCCCCACGCCGGGCTGGATGAGGTTGCCCAGCACCAGCCCGATCACGATCGCCACCGCCGTCGTGAGGAGGTAGAGCACCAGGGTCTTAACGCCGATCCGGCCCAGCTTCCTCGGGTCCCCGACGGACGCGGAGCCCGCAACCAGAGAGGCGAACACCAGCGGGACGATAAGCATCTTCAGAAGCGTGAGGAAGATCTTTCCGATCACGTCCAGCGCCGGCATCACGAAGTCCTTCAAAACCGGGGTCCCCGCAACCGACGGGCCGACCGTAAAGCCGAGCACAATGCCCAGGACGAACCCAATGCCGATCTTCCAGAGCAGGGACATACCTCTTTTCCTTCCCTTGCCGCTCACAATACATCACCCCTTCGATTCAATATATTTTGTACAGACAACATGGCCAAGAGACTTGCACTCACATCGAGAAGACCCCGGTCGAGCCGTCTTTATTGTACAGCAAATCCATTGTGCGACGGCATAATAAAGGGGTGAAACTTGAAAGGGTCATGTGGACCAGGCATCGAGCGCCCCCCGCGCCCTCAGCTCGTCCAGCGCCGCAAAGAGCGCCGCCGAGCGGGACAGGGGGACGGAGGCACGTACGCAGGCGTCCGTTCCGTAGGTCCAGTCCAGGGCGCCGCCGGCATCGTGTTCCTCCAGAAGGCGCGTCACCGTGCCGATGGAGGCATAGGGAAGCCGGACCTCGACGGGCCGGGCCACCCTCCGCTCCAAGCGCTCCGCCGCGGCCAGGACTCGCTCCGCGGCCAAGCCGTAGGCCTCGATCAGGCCGCGCACCCCCAGCTTGACGCCTCCGAAATAGCGCGTCACCACCACCATGACGTTGACCATACCGCTCCTTCGGACCGCGCCGAGGATCGGCCGGCCGGCCGTCCCCGAGGGCTCCCCGTCGTCGGAGCAGTATTCCGTCGTGGGGTGTGGCCCCAGGAGATAGGCCCAGCAGTTGTGCGTCGCGTCCCGGTGAGCCGCGTGTATGCCGTTCAGAAAGCCGCGGCACCCCGCCTCGTCCCGGCAGGGCGCCAGACAGGCGATGAAGCGCGATCGCTTGATCCGCTCCTCGATCCTCCCATCGACTCCGACGGGGCCCGACGGCTCCCAGTAGGCGTCCGGTCCCCGCCCGTCCTCGCCCATCCCCTCAGAATCCATCCCCTCAGACCCAATCCCAGCTCAGACCGATCCCCAGCTGGCGGCGAGATCGCGGTAGGTCGCCTCCAGGGACTCAGGGACCACGCGGGTATCCGCCAGGACGGGCATGAAGTTGTTGTCCCCGTTCCAGCGCGGCACGATATGACGGTGCAGGTGCCCCTCCACTCCGGCCCCGGCCGTATGCCCCAGGTTGATACCGACATTGAAGCCATCCGGCCCCATCCTGCGCTTGAGCAGCGCCACCGAGTGCGCCGTGAGCCGGTGCATGTCCGCGGCCTCCGCGTCCGTCAGGGACTCGTAGACATTGGTGTGCCGGTAGGGCACCACCATCATGTGGCCGGGATTGTAGGGATAGAGGTTCAGGATGACGAAGCAGGACTCCCCGCGGTGCAGGATGTAGCGCTCCGCGTCGCGGTGCTCCGCGGGGAAGTCGCAGAAGATACAGCCCTCGTGCTTCGGGGCCGCGATGTAGGCCATACGCCAGGTGGCAAAGATATGCTCCATGAGGCCGTTCCCCTTTTCTTCAAAATTTTTATGAATTTCATCTTTTCGTGAGCTTCATCAATACGGGCCTTGGAGGAAAAACGTCCCCCTCCCAGGCCCTTTGCCCATTATATCGCGATCCCGCCATCTCTGGAATCCGAGGCCCGGGGCCCGGACACCTGCATCATGTCACTGCAGAATATTTCCAGTAACTATAGCATGGTCCGCCCCTTCGAAACTGCCTATAATATTGGAGCAACGGTGCTTTCGGTTCGAGCCGGTTCGGATTATTCGAGCCCGAGTCGTCGCCGTCAAGATCAGTCAAGATCAATCTCTGGAGGTTATCGAGGATGAGACGTGTTCTTTCCGTAATGTTGCTTTCGCTTCTTGCGTGTGCGGTCCCGCTCTTCGGGGACGCGGCCTGGGCCTGGAGCGGCAAGCTCGGCTGGACCTTCAAGGCCGAGGCGCCGCTGACCAGCTCCGTGGCAGTGGCGGGTGGCCTTGTGCTCGTAGGGGACAGCGTGGGCAACCTGTACGCCGTCCACGGCGCATCGGGAAAGGCCGCCTGGGTCTATCAGGGGACGAACTCTGTCGTCGGCCGTCCGTCGGTCGCGGGCGACAGGGTGATCTTCGCCCAGGCGGACGGGACGATAACGTGTCTGGCCCTGGGGAACGGCAGCGTCGTCTGGCAGTACGTTCCCCCGGAGGAGAGCTATGCCGCCGAGACGGTGGTGGACGGCACGGCGGTCGGGGATGGCAAGGTGTTCTTCGTGAAGGGGGATGGCAAGCTCTACGCCGTCTCGGCGGCCAATGGCAGGGCCCTCTGGACCTATGAATCCGGGTTGGAGCTGCGCAGCGCCCCGTCCTTTGCCTCCGGGCTCGTCCTGCTGGGCGAGCAGAGAGGCATCTTCAGCGCCATCAGCCCCGCGAACGGCAAGCGCCTGTGGGGCGGGGGCGCAGGCGGAGCTATTAACACCCCGTCCGCCGACGGCACCAACGTCTTCTTCTCCAGCTGGGACGGATCCGTCCAGAGCGTCCGGATCAAGGGCGTGGTCCCGCAGTGGAGGGTGAATGTCGGCGACCCCGTCACGACGGCCCCCTTCATTGGTGGCGGCAAGGTGCTTGTGGGGACGGCGAACGGGAAAGTTGCCGCGCTCGACTCGAAGAGCGGCTCCGTGCTCTGGACCTTCGACACCCATGGGGGCAGCGTGGCGGCCCAGCCCGTCCTCGCCGAGGGGCTCGTCTTTGCCGGCGGCGGGCAGGGGACGCTCTTCGCCCTCGACGCCGCGTCGGGCGCGGAGCACTTCACCTTCTCGGCCGGGGACGGCATCAACGGCTCGCCCGCGTTCTCGGGGGGCGTGCTCTACCTGGGCAGCGCGGACGGTAACCTCTACGCCATCAGGTAGTGCAGGCGGGACTTCCAGGACCCGCTGTCCCGTCCGCAGCGCAAAAATGGACTGTCGCTGTCAGTGCCTCTCCTGGACTCTCTCGGCCGGTGGCCGACAGCTCGTTTCATCATTTCAGGCCCAATATTGTTGCTATAATGACGATAAGACGATAACGAGAAGGGGGGAGATCGTGATGCGGGGACCTGGAGGAGCGGGAATGCCGCCGGAGGAGTTCGAGCGCTGCGTCCGTTCGGCTAATCCTTTGAATGACGCGCTTTTCAAGTATCTCTTCGCCACAAAGGGCAACGAGGAGAACCTTCTACGCCTTCTGAACGATGTTCTGGAGCCGGAGCAGGACATCCTCTCCTTGGAGTACCTGGACCGGGAAAACGATCCCCGGCGGGACGGCGGCCGGGCTTCTTACGTGGACGTCCTGGCCCGCGCGGGGGACGGCAGGACATTCCACGTGGAGGTCCAGCTGGGAAGAGAGGGGTATTTCTTCGAGCGCTCGCTGTATTATGCGTCGTGCAGCTACTCGGACCAGCTGACCGCCGGTGACGACTACGACAAGCTGAGGCCGGTGATCTTCGTGTCGATCCTGGATTTTTGCCTTTTCCCGGATCGAGCAGAGGACTGGCGTTCACTGCACCGCATCCAGGACGTGAAGGAACACCGGAGCTACTGCAACGGTATGGAGTTTCATTTTCTGGAGCTGCCGAAGCTGGAGCGTCTGACGGCGGTAGGCATCGTCGAGGATACGGGCCTGATCCGCGTGATGAGATATCTTGGACGGATAGGAGGGGAACCGGAGATGGAACGTTTGGTGACAGGTGACAGGGGGATCGGACGGCTCGATGAGGGGGTTCGGACGTTTTTCCGCGAGCGTGGAAATCTTGCGCTCTACAAGTTAAACGAGCGTGCCGAGACGGACTACCGCAACGCGTTGAAGTTCGCAAAACAGGAGGCCATGGCCGAAGGTATGGCACAGGGTATGGCACAGGGTATGGCACAGGGC
>CAUPUB010000032.1:0-22297 GCA_963514535.1 uncultured Fretibacterium sp. | reverse complement strand
ATATCCACGAACAAATGGCCCCATTTGTAGATCAGGTTCCGAAAGGAGAACCCCGGCCGCCCCTCGATGGCCCCCTCGCGGACGACGGCCTCCGCTGGCCCCGCGCCGACCACAAGCCCCAGGCCCTGCGGCACCGCAAGGGAAAATGCCGCCGCAAGCAGCAACAGGCCCACAACCCTACCATAAATCCGCCTCAAGACATCTCCTCCTCTAATAAGTCAATGCCGGCCGTCTCCGGGGAGCCCGCGCCGAAGACGGCGAGCCAGACGCAGGGCGGGTCGGACGAGGTGTACGCCACACGGTGCCGCTCGTGGGCGGGGATCGCCAGCCAATCCCCCGCCCCCATGGAATGCCGCCGGCCGTCCTCGAACTCCAGCTCCGCAGCCCCCTGGAGCAGGGCCACCCACTCGGGCTCGTCCTGATCGTACCAAAAGCCCTCAGGGGAGGCGTGCCCCTCGGACACGATACGCTCGATACGCGGCCCCAAGGCACTTTTCCCAACCTCCCCATCCCCCGGGAGATCGAAGGTCTCCAGGACCTCCAGAAACTCCGCCTCCCCCCGGACGACGGGGTCAAACAGGCTGCCACAACGCATCGGGCCCCCTCCCCTCGGAAAATCTCCCCCTTAGGAAAACTTCTTTCGGAAAACCTCTGCCGCCTGGGCCTCAGGCCCGCTGCGCCGCGTCCTCGCGGAGCAGCGCCTCGATCTCGGAGGCCGAATAGAGGCGACCGTCGTTCATCCCGGGGCAGCTTCTCGCATAGGATGTCCAGCTCTCCTCCGACCGCATCACCTCGGTCCAGAAGGGAAAGAGGCGACACTGGGAGGGTCGGACACCGTAGATGGAGCACCGGGCCTCCTCGCCTCGATAAAAAATGCAGTCGCCGTTCGGGCGCTCGATGAAGCTGGGGCGCCCCCAGCGCAGGGTGACGAAGCGTCTCCGAAAGGTCCCCTCGTCCATAATCCCCTCAACCATGGTTCCCTTATCCAGAGAGAGGAACGCGCATACCCGTTCGCCCTCGGCGCGGGAGAAAAAAATCGCGCCGGGCTCGCCCCGACAACAGCGGCCGCACCCGACGCAGGAAAAACGAACGCCCCGCTCCCACCACACGGGGCTCACGACCGAGCGGACACCCGCTCCGGCCTTTTCTCGGAAAGCCCCTCGGCCGTGACGGACTTATCGCGAGCCGCCAGGCTGCCGACCATTCGATCGTAGAGCATCCTCCAGAGCCCCGGCCCATTTTCGCTGGCCGCCAGGTCATCTGTGGCCATCTCAAGCGAAAGGTCCTCCATCTGCTTCCAGGGACGGTCCCGCTCGGAGCCACTGACCGTACGGGCGCTGTCGCGCATCTTCTTCCAGACCTGCGCCCAGAGTATGGACTCGAACTGCTGGCAGGCGTCCTTCAGCTCCAGGGCCTCCGGCGTCTTATGGACCTCCGGGGGGACCTGCGTCTCGTAGGCGCGAAAATTGTACTTGCTTATGGGGTTAATCATCGTCCATTCCACCTTTTATACTCGGCATTTGGGCCCGTCGGCCTCAAAGATCCGATCGTCCACTCACATGTTCACCAGTTCGCCGTGCAGGGCCCCGGCCCTGTCGATCGCCTGGAGGATCTCGATGATGTCCCGGGGCGTCGCCCCGATGGAGTTCATGACCCGCACGAGGTCCCGTACCGTCGTCGTCGAGGGCATCGCGATCATGCTGGTGCCATCCTCCTCCACCGTGATGTCCGTCCTCTGCTCCGTCCGGGTCTCGCCGCCGCTGAGGGGGCCAGGCTGCACGACGTTCGGATCCTCCTTCACGGTCACCGTGAGACCGCCGTGCGCCACGGCCACCGAGCTGATGCGGACGTTACCCCCCATCACCACGGTGCCGGTCCGCTCGTTGACAGCCACGCGCGCCGGGCTGTCCGGCGCGATCTCCAGCTTCTCCATGTTCGCCAGAAAGGCCGTCGGCGCCGCGAGGTACTGCCCCGGAAGGTTCACCACGACCCGCCCCGCGTCCACGGGATAGGCCACCGCCCCAAACTGCCGATTGATCGTGTCCGTGATGCGCTGTGCCGTCGTGAAGTCGGGGTCCCGGAGCAGCAGCGCCAGCTGTCCGCCGACGGCGTAATCCGCGGGCACATCACGCTCCACGATCGCCCCCGATGGGATGAGCCCCGACGTTGGGATGTTCTTCGTCGTCGAAGCGGCGGAACCGGCCGTCGCATACCCCCCCACGAGTACGGCCCCCTGGGCAACGGCGTAGATCTTCCCATCCGCCGCCTTCAGCGGGGCCTGCATCAGCGTCCCGCCCTGGAGGCTCTTCGCATCGCCCATCGCGTTGACACTGACGTCTATGGCCTGGCCGGGACGGGAATAGGGCGGCAGCGTCGCGGTCAGGGATACCACCGCGACGTTCTTGGTCCGGGCCGCCTTCTCGTCCAGGGTTACCCCGAAGTTGCGCATCATGTTGCGCATCATCTGCACGGCCATGGAGGACTTGTCCCCCGTCCCAGCGAGCCCCGTCACAAGCCCCACGCCCGTCAGCTGGTTCCCGCGCGCACCCTCGATCTCCACGACGTCCTTGATGCGCACCTGTGGATGGACCCGGCTGAAGTCCATATCCCGAAGTTCCACCGCCGCGGAGGCCATGCCGCAAAGGGCCAAAACGAACCCCAAGGCGATCCCTGACACGGCGCGGACCATCGCACTCCTGCCCTTCATCCCGAAAGAGTCCCTCCTCTTCCCGTGAAACACGTCACCGAACGACATGAACATCGGAGCCCTCAGAAGACCATTTGAAGGATCTGGGTGATGATCCCCGGTTTCTGGGTCCGGGAGATGGCGCCCTTGCCCTTCACCGCCAGCTCGGCGTTCGCGATCAATTCGCTGCGGATCTGGTTGTTGCTGTTGACGTCCTGAGGGCGGATCACGCCGATCAGCTGGAACTGCAGCGTCTCCTCGCTGGTCCGGACATCGCGCGTCCCCTCGATGAGCAGATTTCCATTGGGGAGCACGTCCGTGACCAGACACGCTACCGTCGCCCTGGCGTGGTGCTTGCGCTCGACGGAGCCATCGCCCTTGCTGCTGTTGTCGCTCGTCAGCCCAAGGCTCCTGATGAACCTCAGAATCCCCGTTCCGTCACTGACGGAGTTCTTCGAGGACTTCTTGACGTCCATCGTCGCCTCGTCCTTAGCGTCGGTCCGCTCGTTGACCAGCACCGTGACGATATCCCCCACCCTGCCGGGGCGCTCGTCCGCCGTCCAGTTCGTCCTGTCGTCCCAGAGGGAGGCGGCCTCGGCCCTCCCGGTCCCCCACGTCGCCGCACAAAGGCAGAGACAGAACAAAATCAAACCCGCCCGTCCTCTCGAGGCATTCACGGAACATCCACCTCCACGGTTTCGCTATCCAAGACCCGGGCCCTGATGACGACCTTCTTGTCGTCCGCCCGGCGTACCCTCACGACGGCGCCCACGGCCCCGTCGTCCAGCAAAACGCCCTTGGCCGTCGCCACAAGCCCTCCCCGACGCACGACGATCCGGACGGTCTTGCCCTTCTCCGCCGTAGGAAGCTCGGACAGGAACTCCAACGGCACAGGCTTCCCCTGGGGCAGGGGCTTACGAGACGTGCGCCCCACGGCCTGGGAGAGCTGCGCCGCGTAGACACCGGGCTTCGCGATGCGCATGGGGCGCGTCACGAAATCCTCCGCAACCAGGGGCTGCCCTCTGGGCACGGACCGCGCCATGACGAGGACGTCCCGGGTCCAGACCAGACGGACGGCCAGAGAGCGTTCCCGCCCCGCTCCGTCTCGAAAACGCAGCGTAGCGGCCGCGACCCCAGGGACCAAGGATGCAGGCGAGACAAGCCGTCCCTCGGGAACGGGGCCCGCGTGGGAGACCTCGACATCGCCATCCCATGCTGCAAGTGATTTTATCACAGATTTGAGGGATTCGTCAGGGGAGAAACGCCCGCCGCCCCCCCCGGGCGTCCCGTCCGTACCGGCCGCCTCGACCCGCACCCTGTCGGGCATCCGAACCTCCAGACGAACTCCCTCGAGCCCGCTGGCCTCGACAGCCCGGATCACCTGCTCACGGGTAACGACGCCCCCCTCCTCGACCGACAGGATCAGAGGGCTCAGGGCATCCCGCACCCTGTCCGGTCCGGAGATCCGCGCGATATCCCCCAGCGCGAAGGCAGTGCCATCCGCCTGGACGGAGGGGGGGATATCGATGCGGACAGGCCGCTCCGCGCCCGGAGCACCGGAAGCCGGGAGCAGCACGGCACAGGCGAGCGCTATAAAAAAAGGGCGGAGTGTCCTCCGCCGCACAAAAGCTCTCATCGCCCTAACGTTTCAGACCGTTGGCTATCCTCAGCAGATCGTCCGCCGTCTGGACACCCTTGGAGTTGGCCTCGTAGGCCCTTTGGGCCACGATCATCTCCACCATCTCCTCGACGACCTGGACGTTGGACATCTCCAGGACGCCCTGCCGCACCTCGGGCATCCCGTCTGTGCCGGGCTGCCCGAGAATGGGGGGGCCGCTGGCCTCCGTCTCCAGGAACAGCCTATCCCCCTCGGCCCGGAGGCCCGCCGGGTTGATGAAGCGCGCCAGTTCCAGCTGCCCGACCTCCTGGAGCTCCGTCTGCCCGGGCATCTTGACGGATACGATGCCGTCCCGGCTCAGCTGGATGGACGTGGCCTCCCGCGGGATGACGATCGCGGGCTCGAGCAGCAGGCCGTCGTGGTTGACGATCTGCCCATCCGCATCCAGATCCCACACCCCCGAGCGGGTGTAGGCGATCGTCCCGTCCGTCCGCGTCACCTGGAAAAAGGCGTTCTCCCCCGCCATTGTCTTGCCTGCGATCGACCAATCCAGGGGATTCTCCGTAATCTGGAAGTTCCCCTGGGTCATGAAGCTGGGGGTCGCAACGACCCGTGTGCCCAGGCCTACCTGGACGCCCGTAGGAACCATGGAGTTCGGCTCGACCGGGGTCCCGGGCTCCCGACCGACCTGGTAGAGCAGGTCCTCGAAGTCGGCTCTCCGCTTCTTGTACCCCTGGGTATTGACGTTCGCAAGGTTGTGCGAGACGACATCAAGATGAGTCTGCTGGGCAACCATGCCCGAGGCACTGGACCAAAGAGATCTCAACATGCAATAAGTCCTCCCATTAACGCAAAAAGGGCAAAAAAAGAATTTAGCCCCTACCGTAGGCCGTAATCAGCTTGCCCGTCTGCTCATCGTGCGCCATCAGGGCCTTCGAGGCACCCTCATACGCTCGCTGGGCCTCGATCATACGGACCATCTCCTCGACGACGCTGACGTTGGACCGTTCGAGCGCCCCCCCGACGAGCCGGACGTCCTCGGCCTCGGCGGCCGGCCCCGAAGCGTCGCTGGGCGCCAGGAGGTTCCGGCCCACCTGCTTCAGATAGGTCGGCCGCTCAAAGGTATAGAGCGGGATCGTCCCCACGAGCGCCCCATCCGCGTAGACCTGGCCGCCAGGATTGACGACCAGGCGGGTGGCCGTCCCCACCTCGATGTCCCCACCGTCGC
This sequence comes from uncultured Fretibacterium sp., assembly GCA_963514535.1. GTDB lineage: Bacteria > Synergistota > Synergistia > Synergistales > Aminobacteriaceae > CAJPSE01. Next base: position 16,765 of record CAUPUB010000032.1, on the reverse strand, counting down.
CCTGGAGGGTCATTCCGTCCTGGGTGACGACGACACCGTTGTCGCTCAGCGTAAAGCTGCCCTGGCGCGTATAGAAGGTGTTCCCCGCCCCGTCCTGGACGGCAAAGAAGCCCGGCCCGTCGATCAGCAGGTCCAGCGGGTTGTCCGTCACTCGGACGACGCCTGGCGTCGTGTCCATGGCGCTCTCAGAAAAGACGTTCGCCAGGGCCAGGGTCCCAATAGTCTGCTTCCCCTTCCAGTTCATCGTGAACGGGGGGACGGTCACGATCTTCCGCTCGTCGTCCTCCGATACCTTTTCGAGGCGGTCCAGATGCGCACTGAACTCCTCGTTGACGGGGATGCGGCGGCGAAAGCCGAGCGTGTCCACGTTCGCCAGGTTGTTCGTCACGACGTCCAGGTGCGTCTCCTGGACCAACATTGCGGAGCACGCCGCATAAAGCCCTCTGTGCAAAAAATCACGCCCCCTTTTTAAATAAGGTGGAGCCAAACCGTTTCAGCCAACATCTTCATAAGACTCCGTGAACTCCCAAAAGATCGTTCGGGCCGGCGATCAGCGACGTCTGCGTCCCTTTTTGACGTTTACCAGGACACTGTTGCGTCCCGACCCCATCAGCTTGTCAATGGCGGCCAGCGCCCTCCCCGTGCCCAGGGCCACGCACTCCATCGGGTTCTCCGCCGTAAAACAGTTGATCCCCGTCTGCTGCGAGATCAACTCCGGCAGCCCCCTCAGCAGGGAACCCCCTCCGGTAAGGACGATACCTCTATCTATGATATCGGCCGAAAGCTCCGGCGGCGTTAGCTCCAGGACGTTGCGCACCCCATCGACCAGGGCCTGGACCATCTCCCCTATCGCCATGTTGACGGCCGAGCTGGAGACCTCTATCTGCCGGGGCAGCCCCTGCACGAGGTCCCGGCCCTTGATGACCATGCGCTGTTCCTCGTCCAGCGGGATACAGGTGCCGATCATGATCTTCAGGTTCTCGGCCGTCTGCTCGCCGATCGCGAGGTTGTACTGGCGCCGGAGGTAGCGCATGATCCCCTCATCGAACTTGTCCCCTCCGATTCGGAGCGACTTGGACACGACGACCCCCCCAAGGGAGATCACCGCGATATCCGCCGTCCCGCCGCCCACGTCGACGACCATCTTGCCCCGGGCCTCCTCGACGTTGAGGTTGGCCCCGATGGCCGCGGCCATGGGTTCCTCGATGAGGTAGGCCTCCTTGGCCCCGACCTCCAGAGCCGCCTCGAGGACAGCCCTGCGCTCCACGTCCGTGGCGCCGGACGGGACGCAGATCATCGCCCTGTTCCTGAAGAAACGCTGCCAGCCGCGCGTGACGCGCCGCATGAAGTGCTGGAGCATCGCCTCGGTCATCGAGTAGTTCGCGATGACGCCGTCCCTGAGCGGACGAACGGAGACGATGCTACCCGGCGTGCGCCCAACCATGTTCTTGGCCTCGTATCCCACGGCCAGGATGCTGCCGGTATCCTGATCGACGGCCACGACCGAGGGCTCCCTCAGCACGACCCCATGCCTCTTCTCGAAGATCAGGATCGTCGCCGTGCCCAAATCGATTCCTATATCCGTTCCGAACATCGTCAAACCTCCTCGGGAGGCCGAAACATCAAGCGCCCCTCGCCGCCGAGGCCAGCACCCTATTTTCATCAGCGTTTCCGCCCCATCTCGATATGAACCCCCATGGGGCTTCGGCCGGGCCCGCGCCTCCCCTTCCGGACACCTATCATTCGGAGAAGAAGAACACGATGAACCCATGATGAAAATTGTAGCGCCTGGAACGTTTTTTTACCAGAGCAGACGAGACCTTTCGTACCTTCCCTTCTTGGGAAAGCGGAGGCACACACTGGAAAACAACACACCGGAGAGGGAGAAATCCTCTTCTCCCTCCCCGGCACGCAGTTTTCGGCAAAAACGCGGCGGAACCTCAGATCGGAGCCCGCTCAGAGCCCGCCCAGCATCATCAGGGCAAAGACCTTCGCGTTGTTGACGAGGTAGTCGATCTCCGTGTACTCGTCAGGCTGATGAGCCACGCCGGCACATTCCTGCTGCCAGACGACCGCGGGAATGCCCTTTCTGCGGAAGAACGCCGCAAACGTGCCTCCTCCGATTCCCCCGGTCCTTGGCTCCACCCCAAGCACCTCCCTCACGGCGCCGCAGAGCAGCCGGACGATATCGCTGTCCGGAGAGGTGGGAACGGCCGCATCGTTTCGATTGACCTCGAGGTCAATCGTAGCACCAGTCCGGTTCGCCACGTCCTTCCGCACCCGTTCCACGACCCCCAGCACCTCGTCCAGGGAGACGGAGGGGAGGACGCGGCAGTCGAACTCGAACCGCTCCTTACCGGGGACCGTGTTCGTGTTGGGGACGTTGGCGAAGCGGCGGGTCGGTTCGAAGGTCGAGACGGGAGGATCGAAAAGCGGGTCCTCGTCCGGGAACGCCTTGTGCAGGGCCTCGTCCACCTCCACTGCCAGGATGTTGGCCGCACGGCAGGCGTTCAGCCCCGTATTGGGCAGGCTGGCATGGGCCTGGCGCCCCGTCACGGTAAAGGCGAGCTTGAGGCCGGCCTTCTCGGAGATCTCGACGAAATCCCCCGCATCGTTGCCGCCGTCCGGTGCGATCACCAGGTCGTCCGGGCGGAAAAGCCCCCGTTCCAGCAGGGGCCCCAGGCCGAAAGCACTCCCCATCTCCTCGTCCGCGGCAAAGACGAGGCACACGGAGAACTCCGGATCGGCGCTGGAGGCAACGAGTGCCTTAAGCGCGTAGAGCGAGGCGATGAGGGTCATCCCGTTGTCGCTGACCCCTCGCCCATAGAGACGGGACCCCTTGACGACAGGCCGATAGGGATCGGTCGTCCAGAGCGACCGATCCCCCTCGGGGACGATATCGACATGAGTCAGGATGCAGAGTCGGCGCCGCTGCTTCCCCGGAAACTCCAGAAACAGAGAGGGCCGGTCCCCCGTCGGGGACCTCTCGTCCTCGACCCTCTGCCATGTAACGGCGCCCAGCCCCAACTCCGCGACGAGACGCTCGATCTCCCTGGCCTTCTCCTCCTCCCCCGTCCCCCCGTTATGGGGGGAGACGGCGGGAATGCGGCAGATCCGACTCAGGGCCTCGACCATCTCGCCGCGAAGCCCTTCAACTGCTAAAAGCACCCTGTCCTTCACGAGAACTGCCTCCTCAAAGCAGGGAAAGCAAGCCTAAGGGAAAGCAAGCCTACAGGAAGATGCCGCGCAGCGCCTCGACGTCTGCGACGCGCTGGATAGCGGCCATGAAAGCGGCACGGCGCATCTTGACGTTCTTGGCCTGGGCGTAGTCCCAGACGCGCTTGAAGTTGCCCTTCATAATGTGGATCAGGCGGTTGTTGTACTCCTCCTCCGTCCAGAAGAAGCCCTGGAGGTTCTGCGCCCACTCGAAGTAGGAGCCGATGACGCCGCCCGAGTTGGCCAGGAAGTCGGGGACGAGCGTAACGCCCTTGTCTGCAAGGATCTTGTCTCCCTCGGGGGTAACGGGGCCGTTGGCGCCCTCAACGAGGTACTTGGCCTTCACCTTGTCCGCCGTCTTCTCGTTCAAAACGCCGTCGAGCGCGCAGGGGAACAGGAAATCGCAGTCCGCAAACAGGACATCCGAGACCCCCAGCTTCTCGCAGCCGTCGCAGGTATAGCCCTCCAGCAGCCTCTTGGGGTGCGAGGAGACCATCTCGAAGGCCTTCTCCAGGTCGATACCCTTCGGGGAGTAGTAGGACCCCGTGATGTCGCTGATGGCAACGACCTTGACCCCCGCCTCCGCCAGTGTCTTCGCCGTGTAGCTGCCGACGTTGCCGAACCCCTGGATGGCCGCCCGAATGCCCTCCGGGCTCTTGCCCAGGACCTTCATCAGCTCGAGGCCGCAGGTGGCAACGCCGCGGCCTGTGGCCTCGTTACGTCCCCTGGAGCCCCAGTACGGGATCGGCTTGCCCGTAAACACGCCCGGCTCCAGCTGGCCTCGCATCTTGGTGAGGGTGTCGCTGAACCATACCATCTCCTGGCCTCCCGTGTTGAGGTCCGGGGCGGGCACATCCTGCCAGGTCCCGACGATCGGCGCGATGCGGGCCGCAAAGGTGCGGGACATGCGCTCCTTCTCCTTCTTGGAGAGGACCAGGGGATCGCAGCAGATCCCGCCCTTGCCGCCGCCGTAGGGGATGCCGGCCAGCGAACACTTCCAGGTCATGAGCATGGCCAGAGCCTCGCACTCGTCCACGTCCACATCGGGATGGAAACGGATGCCGCCCTTGGCCGGGCCGATAGCGGTGGAATGCTGCACCCTGTAGCCCTTGAAAACCTGGACGGAGCCATCGTCCATCTCCACGGGCACGGAGACCTCGAGCCTGCGCTCGGAGTTGCTCAAGATCGAGATGAGCTTGTCGTCGAGCCCCATCTCCTCCGCAGCACCATAGAAATTCTTCAGTGCCGTATCCAGCAACACATTCGTAGCCGTCCTTCTCGTAACCGACATACCAGACACCTCCACACAATTTTTGTTGGCAAAGGAACCGGATAGAACTTGAAACCCACGCAGCGACACCTAACCTGGCCCCACGCCTGCACGCGCCCGCAGGGGACTGCGGCATCCGCTAAAGAATAGCACAAGACGAACAAAAAAGGCACCAGGAATCAAGTTTTCAATTTTTAGTTTTCAACTTTTAGCTTTCAACTTTTTTTAGCTTTCAACTTTTTCATCCTCACCTCCGGCGCTCCCCTCGAAGGGCTCCTCGCCGTCCCGGGCCAGGAGCGTCACCCTCTGCTCCGCCCGCTCCAGAATCCTTCGGCTCTCCCGCACCAGGGAGACCCCGCGCTCAAAGACCTCGAGCGCCTCGTCCAGAGGCATCGGCTCGGACTCCAGACGCCTCAGGACCTCATCCAACCGCTCCAGGTTATCGCCAAACGACATCGGCCCTTTCCCCTCCCAGCCTTCCGGTCCAGATCCATACACGCCGTCCCGCATTCCTCATCCCCGCTGTGCGGACACAGGCTCGAACCCATCAAATCCTTCCTCATTTAAATTCCTCAAGTCCAGCCCCCGGACATTTTTCCTTTTGAAAAAAATATGGTAGAATCCTGAGGCAAAAATATGCAATCCCTCGGCGGGGAGAGGGCAAGGAGCCTACCCCCGTCCGAGTCGAAGAAAAAACGGAGGGAAATTACAATGGCAAAGGTCTGTCAGTGTTGCGGACGCGGCCCCGCGACGGGGAACGCGGTCAGCCATTCCAACCGACACACGCGTCGTCGTTGGCTGGTCAATCTCCAGAGTGTCCGGATCGATGCGGGCGACGGATCCACCTTCAAGGTCCGCGTGTGCACGAAGTGCCTGAAGTCCGGCTTCGTCAAAAGAGCGGCGTCGGCAGTCTGACTCTGCGGGGACGGAACGAAAGAAAAACGGTGCGGAATCCCTCGGGATTCCGTTTGTTTTTATGTCCGTCCCCACCACAGTACCCCTGTTGCCTCGTTTCCCTCATACGTGTATTCTCGTTCCTGTATTCTACCGTAATCGGAAACAAAGGACAAACCCCTGCTTCGGAGGGCGCAAAAATTCGGGGGACATGAACGGGTTTCCTTATGCCGTATTTCTTGGAGGTAGCTCAGCCCGAGAACCGTCGGCGGGACGATATAATACAATTTAAGGTAATGAAGACGACGGAGGGGATCGCTATGGGGGCCGAGGACCGCTATTGTAAGACGTATTCCATCTCATGGGAGAGACTCCATCAGGACTGCAAGTCCCTGGCGAAGAGGCTCCACGGGATGGGGAGATGGGAGCACATCGTGGGGATCGCCCGAGGGGGACTGGTCCCATCGGCAATCGTCGCGCGGGAGCTGAGCATCAGGCTGGTCGATACCGTCTGTATCTCGAGCTACACGCTCAGGACCCAAGGCAGGCCCCACATCCTTAAGGGAATCCAGACCGAGGACGGAGGCCGAAACTGGCTTATCATCGACGACCTGGTGGACACCGGCAAGACGGCACAGGTTGTGCGCTCCCTCCTTCCCAACGCCTGCTTCGCCACGGTCTACGCAAAGCCCGAGGGGCGTCCCTTCGTGGACACCTTCATCACGGAGGTCTCCCAGGAGACCTGGATCCTCTTCCCGTGGGATGCGGAGTACGCCTACAGCAAACCCCTGGTGGAGGACGCCTGAGCCGTGGGAGGGGGGAGCGGTGGAACCACTCCCTCCCGTCCCCAACCGGCTCATTGGCTCCAAGACCGAATCATGCCTGGAGATCCAGCGTCCTGCCCATACCCATCGACTGCAGAAGCTGGGTCATCGTCGCCTGCTGGAGGTCCATGACGTTCCTCAGCATCGACACCTGCACCGCGGAGCTTACCCGCGCGGCAGCCATCTCCATGGAGTACCTCGCGACATCTCCCGATATGTCCATGGTCATTCACCTCCTTTTTTGTGATATCTCGCATCCACCACGCCCGAACCGCGGCCTCGCACGAACAGGGATACCCCGTTTACTCAGGGAGGATACTTATGCTGCACTATCTTGACTTCGCCGGCTGGCTCGTCTTCATCGCCTGGATCGCCTCGGATGTGGTCCCGCGCCACATCATGCCGCTCCTTTACCCCGTCTACGACGCACTGGAGGGGCTTCGCAGCGAGGACGGAGGAATGGGGTCCCTCGGGGCTCCCCTGTCCTTGCTCATCCAGATTCTCCTCTCCATGGCCCTGGCCTGGGTACTGACGGGATGGTCGGCCTGGTGCGTGCTCCGCTGCATAGTCTACACCCGCGGTATGCCCGCCGGCCGGGTTCAATATTACCTCACCGGGCTCGTCTGCTGCGAGTTCGTGCTCTCCCGAATGGCAAAGGCCGACCGATATCGGGGATTTTTCCTGTCCGTATTTCCCTTCGCCATGTCCATGGGCGCCTTCATCGTGTACAGCGTCAACCCCACCCCGATTGCAAAGGCGTACCCCTGGCTGGTGCGCTGGATGGGGCTGCACCTTTAGGGGAAAGCCGGTTTTACGCGGGGGCGATGTGCTATGATGAAGACCGCGTGAAGAACCGCCCGCATTTACCCTGGCCTTTACCTTATCTTTCAACGAAAGGGGCATGTCCGTCTTGAACTGGGTTCATCTGCTGGAGACGCTGATGCTGATCTGCTTTGGGGCCGCCTGGCCGTTGTCGATCCTCAAGTCCTGGAGGGCGCGTACAGCCAGGGGCAAGAGCCTTGGATTCCTCATGGTGATCCTGCTGGGATACACGGCCGGGATCGCAAAGGTGTACCTGGTGGACGGCATCCAGGGCTTCCTGCTCATCCCCTACTCCATCAACTTCATCCTCGTGGGGACCGAGACGGTCCTATACTTCCGGAACACACGGCTCGATCGGCAGTCCGAACGGGAGGTGGATGTCCGAACCCGGGGGTGCCAATAAAGGACCAGCGATCGCTGGGGCACTCTCAGCGTGCCCCAGCTCCGATACCCCGTTCCTCGTCGGTGCCCGGGACCAGCGAGTCACAGACGGCCGCGCAGATGCCCGCCACGGCCATGGGGGTCTTAAGGATGGCCCAAAGCATGCCCCCCAGGGTCTGGACGAGCGTGCTGCAGGCAGGGTTCATGAAAAGCTCCTGATTCTTCTCCACCCATCCGGGCAGGCCCAGCGCCATCAGGAAGGAGAAGCCCACGATGAGCACGTTGCGCTGGCTCCCCATATCCGCGCGCATCAGGACCTGGATGCCCAGGGCGCCGATGGTTCCGAAGAGCGCGATGTAGGCCCCGCCGATGATCGGCGACGGCATGGTCGCGATCAGCGCACCCAGCTTTCCGACGAAGCTCATGAGGATCAGCAGGATAGCCCCGGTCCGGACCACCCACCGGGATGCCACCCCTGTGAGGCCGATCAGCCCGACGTTCTCCGTGTAGGAGGTCGTCCCCACCGAGCCGAAGAGACCGGACAGGGCGCAGTTCAGGCCCTCGGCTCCAATGCCCCGGCTGATGGTCGCCTCGTCCGGATCCTTGATCCCCGAGGCGTAGGAGACCGAATGGTAGTCCCCGATGGACTCGATCATCACGGCGAAAAAGCCCGCGAGCATCGCGCCGAAGGCCAGCAGGCTGAACTTAGGGGGCCCCCAGGGCATGAAGATGTCATAGCGCAGCCAGGGGGCCTCGGCCACACGGTCCAGGCCGATGTGGGCGGGGTGCCCCTCGGGGAACACCCCGGCGTGCGACAGCCCGAGGCAGACCAGATAGGTGATGACGATGGCGGAGAGGATGGCGAAGATGTTGACGTATTTGTTCCGGCTCACCAGGCTGAACAGGAAGATCAGGAGGACGACCGCCAGGGACGCGGGCCAGTAGTTGGCGGCATTGCCCTGGATGGCGACGGGGGCGAGGGAAAAACCGATCGCCATGATCACGGGGCCGATGACCACCGGGGTGATGACCTTCCGGACATAGCCCACGATTCCGCTGTACCCGACGACGGATAGAAGGATGCCACCGAGGATGAGCGCCCCGCCGATGTACTGCATCACGGCCTCCGGCCCCATGGCCTTGTAAGCCCCGATCACGGTCATCACCGAGGGGATGAAGCTAAAGCTCGACCCCTGCACGATGGGGAGCCCCGACCCCAGCCTGGGGTGCGTCTGGATGAGGGTCGCCACCCCCATGCCGAAATAGACGCACGAGATGAACGCCGCGATCTGGAGCACATCCATCCCCATGGCCGGTCCGAAGATCAGCGGGACCAGTGTGGTCGCCCCGAACAGCGTCAGCACGTGCTGGACCCCGGCGAGGACCATAATGGGGAAGGGGGGATTGTCATCCAATCCGTAAATCAGTTTCTTTGCCATCAACCGTACCTCCTGGAAGATATTTCCTCTCCAAAAATCCACAAACCAACCCAAAAATCCACAAAAAGCAGAGGGGGGCAGGACTGCCCGCTCAGCGACAGGCCCACGGGGGCACCATCCCCCAGGCCCCCCTGAGCTCCGCGGCATGGCGGTCGGCCTCGGGGTCCACGTCCCTCAGGCACTTGTAAAAAGCCCTGGAATGGTTCATCTCCCTCAAATGACAGAGCTCATGCAGCAGGACATGTCGCATGAGCCCCGACGTCAGAAAGAGAAGCCTCGCATTCAGGTTGACGTTCCCCCTGGACGAACAGCTTCCCCATCGGCTCTTCATCTCCTTGACCGCAATCCGCCCCACCTTGAAACCATGTTCCGCCGCCAGCTCCGTCAGGAGTCGGGGCAGGACCTCCCGCGCACGCAGGAGGACCCACCGCCGCAGTGCAGCCAGGGCCTCCTCCCTGCAGAAATCCCGAGGCAGGCACACGACCCCGTCCCGAGCCAGGGTCCTCTGCGACACGGATTCCGAGAGCTCGACCCGCCAGGTCTCCTCCAGAGCACTCAGGACGATGCGTTCCGGAATGGAGACTGCCTGGCGGCGGGGCCGAGCGGAGGACAAAAGTTTCATCCGCTCGAGGTTCTTCAAGATCCAGGCCTTGTGAGGTTCAATCAGGCGCCTGATCTTCCGCAGCGAGTCCAGACCTGCCGGCACGACCACCGTCACGCCTCCAGCCCCGACGATCAGCCGCAGGCGCCTGGCCCGTGTGCTCCGCCGAAGCTCGAGGGAACACTTACCCCCTCCCACGGCTCCCAGGTCCAGGACGAGCCTCTCATTCCCCGTCCCGTCCTGCATCCCATTCCCCTCATCCCCCTCGCTCAAGGTCCGGTTGGCGAGGGGTTCCGTCCGGCGTTTTGTCAAACTGGGCTCTCCCGGCCCTCCAGCAGGCGGGAGACGTTGGTCCTGTGGCGGAACATCGCCAGGAGCGCAAGGATCAGCGCCAGGAGGATAAAGGGAAGGGGCGCGTCCAGCATCCAGAAAAAGGCCGGCAGCGCCAGCAGGGACACCATGGAGGCCAGGGATACGTAGCGCGTCGACGTCATGACGGCATACCAGAGGGCCCCACTCATCAGGACGATCGCGAAGGAGTTGTAAGGCCAGATGAAGAACATGGTTCCGTAGGTCGTGGCCACACCCTTCCCCCCTCTGAGCCTCAGCCAGACAGGATAATTGTGTCCCAGGACGACGGCCAGGGCCGACAGTGAGAGCATCCAGGGGTCGGAGGAGGCCGAGTCCACGGTGAGCAGGAGCGCCAGGGCCCCTTTGAGCATGTCGACCAGGGTGACGAAGACAGCCCATCCCTGCCCCATCAGGCGACGCACGTTGGTCGCACCAATGGAGCCGGACCCGACCGTGCGTATGTCAACCCCTCTGGAGATACGGGCCACCAGATATCCCGTAGGCAGAGAGCCGATAAAGTAGGAGACAACCATCCAGAACATTGCGCCCCGCATCGCCCATCCCTCCTCAACTCCTCAAAACAAGCCCCGAACAGGGGCACCCCGGCAAAATTATACCCTTAGTGCCGGTAACTCCCGGCCACGCAGCGGTCATCGGGTTAGAGTATAACCCACGAAGAGCCTCCTGAAAAGCACGGCTCCGGCCTCATCGGAGAGTCCGGTGCGCCTCCCGCCCCACGCCGCGGAACCTCAAAAAGTGCTAATTGAATCGGTGTTTTCCTCAATTTTTTGACAAAACCGCACGGCAGAGCGCGTCCACCTCCGAAACCGCAGCCAGGCGGTCGAGCGGGGCCGGTGGGCGGGGTCGGGGCAACTCCTCCCCGGCACAGGGGACCCCGACGGCCCTCGCGAAGGCCTCCACCTTGGGGTCGTACGGCAGCACGGCGAGCGGTGTCCCCCACAGGGCGGAGAGCACGGCGAAGTGCAGGCGCATCCCTACCGCGACGGACGCCCCCGGCCAGAGGCGAGCAGCCTCCTCGAGCCCCGCGACCCGCTCGACCCTATCGAGCCTGAGCCTCCCGGCCCCCTTCATGGCTCCAAGCAGGACCTCGTCCTCGCCCGACAGCGCCACGCCGACAACCTCGCCGGGAAAGGCCGCTGCGAAGGGCCCCGCCAGCCGGGCGCAGCGGTCCACGTCCGGGGAGGGGCGCAGGTTGAGCAGGAGCCGCTCCGCTTTTTCCTCCGTCCGCCCTACACCTTCTCTCGCGGCCCGCGGAAGGTTCAACGTCAGGGCCAGATCCCCTCCGTGCACGGCAGACAGCCCAAGACGACCGGCCCACTCCATCGAGGGCGCATCCCTCAGGTGCAGGACGCGGCAGGCCCTCAGCGCGTTCCGGGTCATCCATCGCGCCCCCGCGCTCCGCAGCGGCCCGATCGACTGCCCGAGGGCCCAGGGGACAGCCCCGCAGATGCGTGCCAAACGCACCAGTCCCCAGTACCAGAGACAAGATCGCAGGCTCGTCCCATCCTGGAAGAGCCCTCCGCCCCCCAGGAGCAGGGTCTCGCTCGACCGCAGCGCCGAGACGACGCCGCACAGGCTCCAGCGGGAGACGGAATCGACCCCGAACGCACACCGGGAGCCCTCCGGATCGTTCGAGAGCACGACGACGTTTCCCCGCCCGACGCCCGCCCGCTCCAGGGCCTCCAGGGAGGCCCTGGCCAGAAGTTCGTCCCCCAGGTTGCCGAACCCATAGTAGCCGGCCAGGGCAACCCGGTAGCGCCGGGCCCCTCCTCGCGGGGTCATCGGGTTATTCGGCCAGGACGCGAAGCCGACGCCACAGAGGCAGCAGGACCCAGCCGACGACCAGGACCACGACCAAACCGAGAAGCAGGCCCAGCCACAGGCCGTTGAACTCCCGAAGCAGGATGAAGGCGATCGGCGTGTGGAAGTGGCAGAAGCTGTTCACGACGGAGGAGAACCCCAACGCCGCGCCAAGGCGGAGGAGCTCGCGGTAGCGCGCCCACAGGCTGTTTTTGACGGCAAAGGCAAGCAGCATCAAGGACGGATAGCCCAGGAAGACCTCCTTACTGCGGGGACGGGCGACCAGCCACTGCTCCAGCGTCCCGCGTACCCTGGCCTCGAAGCCAGGGATAAACCGGACGTTGTCGCTTCGGAACAGCATGATGCCCAGGAGGACCAGGAGCAGGCCGCCCAGCATCAGCTCTCCCCAAAGCGGGGGGCGGGACAGGAAGGCGTCCAGGGACTCCGGATGGACCCGGTTCTTCAGATCATGCAGCAGCACCAGGAGCGGCGGCAGCAGAAGGGTGAGCTTGACCCCCGAGAAGGTCCTCAACCGCAGCATGTAGAGCGGGTCGCTGAAGAAGGCGGCCAGGGCAAGTCCTCCGATGGCGGCGGTGAGGAAGCCGCAGAGGATCGGCCCCCATGGATAAAATTGTGAATAAGTCCGCGTCCGACCCGAGCTCATGGCGATCAAAGATGCCTCCGTCACGATAAGAGGGGCGGCCAGCGCCCCCAGGAGGCGGCCTGCGGCCGGGACCGACCGGATCAAAAACGCCCCTCCTCCCGCGAGGAGAAAAAATGCGGCGACAGCGGCCAGTCCGACCATCTCCCCAGCCCCTTCGTCCCCTAAAAGACGCAGGACATAGCGCCACAGGGCAAACAGGAACGCGGCGACGAGGGCATAGGCGGACAAAAACGACAAGAAACCCGAACGCCATCCCCCGCCGGAAAAGAGGACGTGCGGCCATTCCATCCGGAAGCCGTGCCCGCGCAGCTGTGCGGCCAGGGAGGCGACCTCCCCGGCGTAGGCATCCAGGGTCGAGGCCGAATGCCCCGAGGGGGCCGACCGCAAGACCAGGAGCCGAACGGAGCGCTCCGCGGCCGCCCGAACCAGCCGCTCCAGCAAGGTCTGACGGTCGATGCTGCGCGCGACAAGCTCCTCGTTCGTGACACTGTGCAGGGTCAGGAGCGAGGGAAAACTCAGGTTGCTCAGCTGGGCCGCCCCAAGCTGTCGTGAGAACTCGACCACGGCCACGGGGACCCCTCGTTTTTTTGGCTCGGCGGCGATGGGCCCCACGTCGGGGTACCCCGAGACACTCTCCCCCGAGGGCGTGACGGCGGCGATGGGATAGGCGTCCAGGACCCTGCCCAGCAGCTCGGCCGCCCCCTTCGTCTGCCAACCCAGGGAGGGCGCCGGCCTGTAATAGAGGGACAGCCCCGACCGCACCCCGGCCTCGAGCCCGGTGATGTCCGGAAGGATCCCCACGGTCCGCAGCCTGACGAGCGGAACGGGGAGGAGGACATCGCCCCCCTCCGGGGCCTCCCCCACCGCCTTGAGCCTCAGCCACTCCCTGGCCCTGTCGGCCTGAGGGAAACCCTCCTCGACGGAAAGGCGCGTCAGCACCGCGCCGTATCCACCGCTGTGCACCGCCGCCGCGGAGACGGGACCGACCCCGTTGACCGCGTCCTCGCCCGTCAGCTCGCTGACCATAAGCCCGCGCAGCCCCTTTTCCTCCAGAAGGGCAAGCGCCCCGTCGACGGACACCCCGGCCCCGAGGGCCAGAGGAACGATATCCCTGAAATCCGCGATGATCGCGACGTCCCTGTCCCCGCGCTCCAGACGCCATCGCGGCAGAAGCCCCCACCCGGCGCACCCCAGGACCACGGCGGCCAGTATCCCCGCAAAAAGACGACAGGACAACCTCAAGCCCCAGCACCTCCGCAAAGACAAAAATCATCCTCCACTCGGAACCCGCCCCACAGGCGTTCCAGGCTCAGCCCTATGGATTCCAGCAACATTCCGAGACGACAGAGCGGGAGCCCGACAACGTTGAAGTAATCCCCATCGATGCCGCTCACCAAAAGGGCGCCCCTGCCCTGGATGGCGTAGGAGCCCGCCTTGTCCATCCCCTCACCGGTGGCGGCATACGCGGCGACCTCTCCGGGGGGCAGGGAACGGAAGCGCACCGCCGTCCTCTCGACGGCAGAGACCGTACGTCCGCCCCACCGCAGCGCAACCCCGGTCAGCACCTCGTGCCCACGCCCCTGCAGGAGGGCCAGCATCTCCCGGCTCTCGCCGAGGTCCGCGGGCTTCCCCAGGACCCGCCCATCCACCACTACGATGGTGTCCGCAGCCAGGACCAGCACGCCCTCCCGAGCCTCGGGGGCCTCCACCTTCAGACGCGCCAAGCGCTCGCAGAGCGCCTCGGGGGCCTCGCCCGGCAGCGGGGACTCGTCCACCCTGGGCGCCGTCCACTCGAAACGCCAGCCGAGGTCCGCCAAAAGCGCGCGGCGTCTGGGGCTGCCCGATGCCAGGAGGATGGAGAGGGGCCCGTTCCCGATCTCCATGGACTAAAACCCCAGCCCCACGCTGGAGACGATGACGAAGATCCCCAGGAGCAGACAGTACAACCCGAAATAGACCCACCGGCCGGAGAGCACGAGCCGGCGCAGCAGGATCAGGGCCAGCCAGCCCAGGACGAAGGCCGCGAGGGCCGCCCAGACCCAGCCCTCGGGCAGGGAACCCAGGCCCCCGCTTTTCCGGAGCTCCAGGGCCTCCAGAAGGGCCGCGCCCAGGATGGCGGGGATCGAGATCAGGAAGGAGAAGCGGAATGCCTCGGCGACGGCCAGCCCCAAGAAGAGCCCCGCAGCTATCGTGGTGCCGGACCGGGAGACCCCCGGGAAGACGGCCAGCCCCTGCGCCAGCCCCACCAGGAGGGCCGTTCCGAGATACGGCTTCCTCTCCCCTTCCGGGAAAAGGGGGACGAGGAACAGCAGCCCCGCCGTCACCAGGAGGCCGCTCCCGACGGCGATCTGAGACTGCATCGCGGACTCGACGACCCCCTTGAGCGGCAGGGCCGCGACCCCCGTCACCGCGGTGGCCGCGAGGACCGCCCACCCGTACCGCCAGCCCTCCTCTCCGCGGGCGCTCCGCGAGACGTAGCCGCGGAACCATCCCGAGGCCAGGGCACAAAGATCCCGACGAAAAAAGATCAGGACAGCGAGCAGCGTCGCGCAGTGCAGCAGGAGGTCGAAGGCCAGCAACCCCTCTCCCCCCAGCCCAAAGCGGTTCTGGAGCAGGGCGAGGTGCCCGGAACTGCTGACGGGAAGGAACTCGCACAGCCCCTGCACGACGCCAAGGATAAAAGTCTCCCAACTGAAATCCAGCATGATCCTCCAGCTCTCCAAATCCGAATTTAAATCCGCAGTCTGAACATCCGTGGCGGGAAGGAGAATCCCTAAACCTAGAAAAATTCCTTCTCCAGCCAGGTCTCGTCGGCCGAGGACTCCTGCCCGGCGATGGAGACGATCGGCAGCACCACGGCATAGGAGGAGCTGCGCCGTCTCAGTACGTCCCGGACCCGGCCCCTTATCCCCCGGGCCACGGCCTCCGCGTCGATGTTCGGGGCCCCGGCGAACTCCTTGAGCACCCGCTCCGTGGCGGCGCGGATCTCCTCGAAGACCCGTTTGCGGTCGTCGGAGATGAAGACGCCCTGGGTCTCGAGGGAGAGGGGGGCCATCAGGGCTCCGCGCAAGTCGAGCGTCGCGGCGATGACGAGGACGCCGTCCTCCGCCAGTTCCCGGCGCTCTTTCATCACCGTGCTCTTCAGCCCGCCGACCGCGTTTCCGTCGACCAAAACGGCCCCGGACTGGACGTGGTCCTTCAGGCGGGGCTTCGCCCCCTTCGAGAAGCTCAGGACATCCCCGTTCCCCATCACGAAGATGTTGCGCCCCGGGATCCCCACCTCCTGCGCGAGCTGGGAGTGGCGCACCAGGTGGCGGTACTCGCCATGGATCGGGACGAAGTACTGGGGGCGCACCAGGTTGAGGATGATCTTCAGCTCCTCGGACGAGGCGTGGCCCGAGACATGGGTCTGGCGGTCCTGTTCGTACACGACCTCGCAGCCCAGGGCGAAGAGACGGTTGATCGTGTTGTTGACCAGTTTCTCGTTGCCGGGTATGACGGAGGCCAGCAGGAACACGGCGTCGTGGTCCCCCAGGGAGACCTGCCGATGCTCGCCCCGGCTCATCATGACGAGCCCGGAGAAGGGTTCCCCCTGGCTACCCGTCGTCAGGATCACCAGCTGGTTGTCGGGCACCTTTCCGATATCCTCGATCGGCACCATCATCTTCTTGTCGATCTTCAGATACTCCAGCTCCCGAGCCAGCTCCACGTTGCGCACCATGCTGCGGCCCAGGAAGGCGATCTTGCGGTTGAAGCGCATCGCACCGTCCACGACCTGCTGGATGCGGTGCACGTTGCTGGCGAACGAGGAGATGATGATGCGCCGGGTCCGATAGTTGCGGTACAGCTGCTCCAGGGTCCCGCTGATGATGCGCTCCGACGGGGTGAAGCCCTTGCGCTCCGCGTTGGTGGAGTCGGACGCCAGGAGCAGGACACCCTTGTCCCCCTCCTCCGCGAACGCTCCATAATCCGTGACGCGCCCATCGATGGGGGTGGAGTCGAGCTTGAAGTCCCCGGTATGGACGATCCGACCCAGGGGCGTCTC
The DNA here is from genome assembly GCA_963514535.1 of uncultured Fretibacterium sp. Classification (GTDB taxonomy): domain Bacteria; phylum Synergistota; class Synergistia; order Synergistales; family Aminobacteriaceae; genus CAJPSE01. The sequence continues at coordinate 437 of CAUPUB010000032.1, read as the reverse complement.
GATCGAGAGGGCCACGGCATCGGGAATGGAGTGGCTGACCGCGATGAAGCGGACGCCGAACGGTCCGATCTGGATGACGTCGCCCGCCTTGACCTCGTTCATGCGGGTCTTGAGGGTGGGCTGGTCCTCCTTGAGCTTGTTCCCGATCAGCCCCAGCGTCAGACGCGTCCCGTAGAGCGGGACGTTGAGACGCGGCAGCACGAAGGGCAGGGCCCCCGTATGGTCCTCGTGTCCATGGGTGATGATGATCCCCAGCACCTTCTCGCGATTCGCCTCCAGGTAGGAGATGTCGGGGACGATGTAGTCGATCCCCGGCAGCTCCTGATCCGGAAACATCAGGCCACAATCGACCACGATGATGTCGTCGCCGTACTCGACGGCGTACATGTTCTTGCCGATCTCCCCCAGGCCGCCCAGGGGGATGAACTTCAAAGATG
>CAUPUB010000031.1:0-23286 GCA_963514535.1 uncultured Fretibacterium sp. | reverse complement strand
GCGATGCGGTCGGCCATCTCGCGGAAGAACTTCATCTCCGCCCGCGTCCCCACCAGCGGGATCATGACCTCCGGCCTCACCTTAACGCCCGCCTTCGTCAGCTCCGCCACGGCCTCGAAGATCGCGTTGATCTGCATCTCGTAGATCTCGGGGTAGACCATCCCCAGGCGGCAGCCGCGGAACCCCAGCATCGGGTTGGCCTCATGCAGCTGATACGCCTTGTTCAGCGTCCGTCGCAGCTTCTCGGCCTCCGGGGAGGTGGCGGCACCCTTCCTCTCCAGCTCGCCCAGCTCCTCCAGCAGGGCCGGTTCCTTGGGAAGAAATTCGTGCAGGGGCGGGTCGAGCAGCCGGACGATGACGGGGTACCCATCCATCGCCCTGAAGATCCCGACGAAGTCGTCCTTCTGCATCACCTTCAGCTTGTCCAGCGCCGCGACGCGTTCCTCGAGGGACTCGGCCACCACCAGCCGCTGCATCACGGGCAGGCGGTCGGTCGCCATGAACATATGTTCCGTGCGGCAGAGGCCGATGCCCCTGGCCCCGAACTCGCGGGCGCGCCTCGCATCCTCCGGCGTGTCCGCGTTGGCCCAGACCTCCTGTCCGGCCGCCTCGTCCGCCCAGCCGAGCAGCCTCTTGAAGTCCTCCGAGAAGGTCGCCTCGGTCAGCGGCACCTGCCCCGCGAGCACTCGGCCCGAGGAGCCGTCCACCGTCACGAAGTCCCCCTTCTTCAGGGTCCTGCCGCGGCTCGTGAGGGTCTCGGACTCCAGGTCGATCGCCATCTCCTCGCAGCCGCAGACCGCCGGCTTGCCCATGCCGCGCGCCACGACCGCCGCGTGGCTGGTCATGCCGCCGCGGCTCGTCACGACGGCGGCGGCCGCAAAGAGGCCGTGGATGTCGTCCGGGCAGGTCTCGGGCCGCGCCAGGATGACGGACTTTCCCTGATGCGCCAAATCCTCCGCCTCGTCCGCCGTGAAGACCAGCATCCCGACCCCGGCGCCCGGCGACGCGGGCAGGCCGGCGGCAAGCAGCTCCTGAGGCGCGTTCTTGTCCACCTGACGGTGCAGCAGCTGCTCCACCTGCTCGGGGGTCACGCGCGTCACCGCCGTCGCGGTGTCGATCAGCCCCTCGTTCACCATGTCCATGGCAATCTTCACCGCCGCCGCCGCCGTCCTCTTGCCCGTGCGGGTCTGGAGCAGGAAGAGCCTGCCGCGCTCGATGGTGAACTCGATGTCCTGCATGTCCCTGTAGGACATCTCCAGCTGCCTCGTTAGCCGGCAAAGCTCCTTGTAGATCTCCGGCATGGCGCTCTCCAGCTGGCTTATGGGCATGGGGGTGCGGATGCCCGCCACGACGTCCTCGCCCTGAGCGTTGATGAGGAACTCGCCATACAGCTTGTTCTCGCCGTCGGAGGGGTTTCGGGTGAAGCAGACGCCCGTTCCGCAGTCATCGCCCAGGTTGCCGAAGATCATGGATATGACGTTGACCGCCGTCCCCAGGTCGTCGGAAATCCTGTTGATCTTCCGGTAGGTCACGGCGCGCGGGATGTTCCAGCTCCTGAACACGGCCTCGATGGCCCTGCGAAGCTGCTCCCACGGGTCGGTCGGGAAGTCCCTGCCCGTCGCCTCCTTATAGATCTTCCTGTACTCGGCCACCAGCTTCTCCAGCGCCTCAGCCGGGATCTCGAAGTCCTGGGAGACCCCGAGCCCATTCCGGCAGGCCGCGAGCGCGGACTCGAACCGGTCGGCGTTCACCTCATCCACGACGTTGCCGAACATCTGGATGAAACGGCGGTAGCTGTCGAAGGCGAAACGCCGGTTTCCGGACACGGAGGCCAGCCCCTCGACGGTCTCGTCGTTCAATCCCAGGTTCAATATCGTCTCCATCATCCCCGGCATGGAGATGGGCGCGCCGGAGCGCACCGAGACCAAGAGCGGGTTCTTCCCGTCGCCGAAGCCCTTGCCCGTCTCCTTCTCCAGCGCCTTGACGGCCTCTTTGACCCCATCCCAGACCGTATCCATGATCCCGGGGTCCTGCATGTACCTGCGGCAGACCTCCGTCGTTAGGATGAACCCGGGCGGGACGGGAAGCCCGCTCTGCACCATCTGGCAGAGGTTGGCCCCCTTGCCCCCCAAGAGCAGCTTCTGGTCGCCCTTGCCCTCCTTCAAGTTGTAGATGAACTTCTCCGCCATATCGCACCACTCCTTATCCTGGAAGTAGCCCGTCGGGCTTTCATGATTTCAGGCGAGACGAAAACATCGCGCCCCAGAGGTTTGCTGGCTCGCCTCGTTTTCATTTTACCTCGCCGGCGGACAATTTGAAGGACATCATTTGAAAAGAAACTACGGAAAAATGGGAAGTATCCTGTTCGGGATAATCCTCACCGGCAGCGCCCATCCTCACCAAGGTCAGCAGTTCCTTCATGAAAGGAGGACAGGCCCCAGCATATCTCCGGAAAAATTGTATCACGGCTGCAGTCCGGTATCGGTCTTTCTTGAAAATAAAAATGGCGGAGAAGGTGAGATTCGAACTCACGGAACGGCAAGCCGCTCAGTTGATTTCGAGTCAACCGCCTTCGACCACTCGGCCACTTCTCCGCACGGATTCTAACTTTTTTATTATAACTGTATTTCGCAATCAGTGTCAAGAGAATTATCCCCGCCCAATCCGCAGGCTGCGATAGTCTTATGAAGAATAAAGTGCGTTACTGCATAGCTTGAGCCAACTCTCATTTTGCATCCGCCAGGGTCAGCGGAAAGCGTGCAAAACCTGTCTTTACCACACGTTAAAATTTTGCCTGCGGTTTTGGGATCATCAAGCGATCGTGCCGGAGACGGCCAGGACCGCCCCGACATAGAGCGCCAGACGCTGTCCCGGCGCCGGGGCGAACTGAGGGGACCCGAACTCGACCGTCAGCGCCTCCTCATCGAGGCTTACGATTCTGCAGGGCGAGAGCGGGGAACGGGAGCGCGTCTTGCCCATAAGGACCGCGCCCCGCCCCAGAAGCTCCGGCGCCAGCAGGTTGGGCCTCTCCGCATTTACGACAGTCCGAAACGCAGCCTCCTTCGGCCCCACGATGAGCGCGTTCTCCTCCCTGTCCAGCCTCAGGACGTAGAGCGGGTGCGGCGCGGCGATCCCCAAGCCCTGCCGCTGCCCCAGGGTATAGCGGGACAACCCCTTGTGCCGTCCCAACAGTGCGCCCGAGAGGTCCCGGACAAGCCCCGGCCCGTCGTCCCCGACCTGCTCCCGATAGTCCGTCCCCGCCAAAAAACAGACCTCCATGCTGTCGGGCCTGTCGGCGGCGGCCAGCCCCGCATCGCGTGCGATCTCCCGGACCTGCGGCTTGGTCAGCTCCCCCAGGGGAAAATGGACACGGTCCAGGCGGGTGCGATCCACGTCGCAGAGAAAATAGCTCTGGTCCCGTCCCTCATCCAGGGCCCAGGCCAGCCGCGCTCCCGACGGCGTACGGAGGATGCGCGCATAGTGCCCCGTGGCGACGGGAACGCTGGCGTCCCCCGCCCACTCGGCGGCGGCATCCATCAGCAGGCCGAACTTGATGGACCGATTGCAGTCCGCACAGGGGTTGGGCGTCCTCCCCTCACGATAGGCGCGCAGAAAGGGAGCGATCACCCACGTCCGGAACGCATCCCCGGCATCCAGGACACGGTGCGGAATGCCCAGCACCCCGGCCATCCGCGCGGCGGATGCGCCCGCCTCGACCGGGGGGCCGTTCCCAGCCGGCCCCTCGGGATCGCCGGGGCCGCCCCAGACGCCCGGGATACGGAGCGTCAGGCCCAGCACCCTCCACCCCTCCCGCAGGAGCAGAAGCGCCGCGACGCTGCTGTCCACGCCGCCGCTCATCAGCAGGACGATCGTTCGGCCCCCGGCCATGTCACCCATCGAAGGAGGCCGCTCCTACTTCAAACTCTGCACGACCTTCTCGGTCAGCACCCGGCCCTTTTCGGCGGTGGAGAGGACGGCCCGCATCATGGAGCCGCGCGCGCCGCGCTCCAGCTCGGCGACCCCCTCGATCGTCATGCCGCCCGGCGTGCAGATGTCGTCCCGAAGGGCCGACGGCGACCGGCCGGAATCCAGCACCAGACGTGCCGCGCCCAACACCGCCGCCGCCGCCCCCTTGTAGGCGATCTCCTTGGGCAGCCCCGCCTGGATGCCGCCCATCGCCGCAGCCTCCAGCAACGACAGGAAGAACGCTGGGCCGGCGCCCGTCAGGGATGTGAGGGCATCCAGATTCCTCTCCTCGGTCGGCTCGGCCGACCCCACGAGGGAGAAGAGCCCGACGAGCCCGGTCCTCTCCTCCTCCGAACAGGAGCCCGAGGGAGCGACCCCCGTGAAGGAGGCGTTCATCGCCGCACAGATGTTCGGCATCGCACGGGCCCAGCGCGCCGTCGGAGCCGTCCTCTCCAGCAGCTCCAGGGGCACGGCCGCGGCCAGGGAGACGCAGAGTTTCCCCTCGAGCAGAGGAGCGACCTCCCCCACGACGCTCAGTGTCAGGTGCGGCTTGACCGCGAACATCACGACCTGTCCCTGCGAGGCGGCACGGGCGTTGTCCGATATCAGGGCGACCCCATCCGCCTCGAGATGGCGTCGGCGCTCCGGATGGGGCACCGACGCCGTGACCTCGCAGCCGGCCCTCGCCAGCCCACGGGCGACCGCGCCGCCCAACGCGCCGGCCCCGATGATGGAGAGACGCAAATCCTTCAGTTCCATGCCTCAATCCCCCTCTTTCCCCTGTTGGCCGGGGTGCCCCCTGCGCCACTCGAACATCCCCAGGGCGGCCGCCACGCTGGCGTTGAGCGAGCCTACGCCCCCCTGGATGGGGATGCGCAGCCGCTGATCGCATCTCTCGCCCACGAGGCGGGAGAGCCCATCGCCCTCCGCCCCGACGACCAGGGCCAGCCGTGCGGGGAGCGCGTCATCCCACAGGGACTCCAGAGCCCCCCCGTCCAGCCCCACGACCCAGAAACCGGCCGCCTGGAGCTGTTCCAGGGTCCGCACGATGTTGACGACCGGGATCATGGGAAGGCGAAGCGCAGCGCCCGCGCTGGTCTTCACCACCGTTCCCCCGGGCAGCGCCGAACGACGCCGGGAGTAGACCACGGCCGATGCGCCCGCCGCCTCCGCCGACCTCACGATGGCCCCCAGGTTGTGCGGGTCCTCGATATGGTCCAGAACGACGATCAGGGCGGGCTCGGAGCCGGAAAACCCCTTCAAAAAGGGCTCCAGCTCCACGGGCTCCGTCTCCGTCACGCGGCAGGCCACGCCCTGATGCCGCACGTCGGGACACAGCTTGTCCAGCGCCTCGGGCGCGACCATCTGATAGACCACCCGACCCGCTCGCGCGGCATCCACCAGCTCGTCCAGAAACGGAGGACGGACGTTGTTGGCGATCAGCAGCCGGGTGCAGCGGGAGGGAGACCCCTTCACCAGATCCAGCACCGGCTGGCGCCCCCAACAGACGTCGTCGGGCGGAACCGGACGCTCCGCCGGCTCCTTCCTCCAGGGCCTGGCCGCCGCGGGTCGACCGCCGCGGGCCGCCCCGGCTCCGTGAACCTCGCGCCTGCCGCGAGGACGGTTTCCGTCCCCTCCCCTTTTTCCGTCGAACTTACCCGGCATGCCTCAGCTCTCCTTTACTCTTGTTGGACTCGATTTCTTCCATGTATTCCCTGAGGAAGCGGGCGGTGTACCCCTCGCCCCTCGTCGCCACCCTCTCCGGCGTCCCCTGGGCCACGATGCGCCCGCCGCCGTCGCCGCCCTCCGGGCCCAGGTCGATGATATGGTCGGCCGAGAGCAGGACGTCCAAATTGTGCTCGATGAACACGACCGTGCTGCCCTGATCCACGATGCGGTGCACGATCTCCAGCAGCTTGCGCACGTCGGTGTAGAAGAGCCCCGTCGTGGGCTCGTCCAGCAGGTAGAGCGTCCGCCCTCCGAACCGCTTGGCCAGCTCCTTGGAGAGCTTGACCCTCTGGGCCTCTCCTCCCGACAGGGTGAGGGCCGACTGTCCCAGGCGGATGTAGCCCAACCCCGCGTCCTGGATCAGACGCAATTTTCCCGCTATCCTCGGGATGTCCGCGAAGAACGCCACGGCCTCGTTCACCGTCATCGCCAGGACGTCGGCGATGGACTTTCCCTTGAACCGGACCTCCAGCGTCTCGTGATTGTAGCGCGTGCCGCCGCACACCTCGCAGTCCACGTAGATGTCCGGCAGGAAAAGCATGGAGACCTTGACGGAGCCTGCGCCGCCGCACGCCTCGCAGCGCCCGCCCTTGACGTTGAAGCTGAAGCGCCCCGGCTTGTACCCGCGGATGTTCGCCTCGGGGAGCCCCGCGAAGAACTCGCGGATGAGGGAGAAGACCCCCGTGTAGGTGGCGGGGTTGGAGCGCGGGGTCCGTCCGATGGGGCTCTGATCGACGAGGACGACGTTCTCGAACGCGTCCGTCCCCTCCAGCGCCCGAAAACGGCCGGGGCGCTCCCGGAAGTCCCGGTCCAGGCGACGCCGCATCCCCTTGTAGAGGATGTCATAGAGGAAGCTACTCTTTCCCGACCCCGAGACACCGCTGAGGCAGGTGAAGACGCCCCTCGGAATTTTGACGTCGATGCCCTTGAGGTTGTGGTGCTCGGCGCCCTTGATGGTCAGCCAGCCCGACGGCTTCCGCCGGGCCCCAGACCGGACGATGCCCGTTGCGTCGCCCCGCAGGTAGGGGCCCGTCAGCCCCTCCGTCCCCAGCACCTCCTCGTAGCTGCCGCTGTGGACGATCTCGCCGCCCAGCTCCCCCGCGGCCGGCCCCATCTCGATGAGGGCGTCCGCCGCCTTCATGGTCTCCCGGTCGTGCTCGACCACCACGACCGTGTTGCCCAGCTCGCGGATGGAGTCGAGCGTCCGCACCAGGCGCTCCGTGTCCCGCGAATGCAGGCCGATCGTCGGCTCGTCCAGGACGTAGAGCACCCCGCTGAGCTTCGACCCTATCTGCGTCGCCAGCCTTATGCGCTGGCTCTCGCCGCCCGACAGGGTGTCCGCGCGGCGCAGCAGCGAGAGGTAGCCCACCCCGACGTCAACCAGGAAATCCAGGCGCTTGTCGATCTCCAGCATCACCTGTTCGACGATGTGGGTATCGGTCGACCCCAGGGAGAGCTCCTTCATCACCCGGGAGAGCCGGTCTATAGGCATGACCAGCAGTTCCCCGATCCCATACCCCCCGACCCTGACGGACAGCGCCTCGGGCCGGAGCCGCAGGCCGCTGCAGCTCTTGCAGACGTCCTCCACCCGGTAGGCCGCCAGCTCCTCCTGGACCGTCTCGGACTCCGTCTCCTGCCATCGGGCCTCCAGCCAGCCCAGCAGCCCCTCGTACCGCCCCATATAGGTGCGCTCCATCCCCTTCTCCTCGAAGACCATCGGCACCCGGTCGTCGCTGCCGTGCAGGATGAAGTTCCGCACCCGCGGGTCCAGGTCCCCATATCTGGGGGTCAGGTCCCACCCGTACTTTTTGGCGAACAGGGCAATTTTGGTCAGGAAGTACGGTTTGGTCTTCCAGGGCAGGATGGCCCCCTCCGCGAGGGAGCGGTCCGGGTCGATCGCGAGCTCCTCGGAGAAGTGCTCGTGGCTCCCGAGCCCGGCGCAGTCGGGGCAGGCCCCGAACGGGCTGTTGAAGGAGAAGAGGCGCGGCTCGATCTCCGGGATGGCGACGTCGCAGTCCGCGCAGGCGTAGTTCTCCGTCAGCATGTACTCCGTCCCGCCCTCCGGGGCGATCAGGACGTAGCCGCCCGAGAGCCCCAGTGCGGCCTCCACGGACTCCGCGATGCGCGACCGCCGCTCCTCCGTCACCTTCAGCCGGTCGACGACCACCTCGATGTTGTGGCGCTTCTTCTTGTCCAGCTCGATGTCCTCGTCCAGCCACAGGACCGCGCCGTCGACGCGGACGCGCGTATAGCCCTTCTCCCGCGTCTGGCTGAACAGGTTGCGGAACTCGCCCTTCTTGCCCCGGACGAGCGGGGAGAGGATCTCCACGCGGGAGCCGTCGTCGTTCTGGAAGATCAGCTCCAGGATCTCGTCGATGGAATAGCGGATGACCGGCTTGCCGCAATGGGGGCAGTGGGGCACCCCGATGCGGCCGTAGAGCAGGCGCAGGTAGTCGTAGATCTCGGTGACGGTCCCCACGATGGAACGCGGGTTGTGGCCCGTCCCCTTCTGTTCGATGGAGATGGCGGGAGACAGGCCGGAGATGTCGTCCACGTCCGGCTTCTTCTGGACGCCCAGAAACTGGCGCGCGTAGGCCGACAGGGACTCCACGTAGCGCCGCTGCCCCTCGGCATAGAGCGTGTCGAACGCCAGGGACGACTTGCCGGACCCCGACGGCCCCGTTATGACCACCAACCTGCCCCTCGGAATGTCCACGCTCACGTTCTTGAGGTTGTGCTCCCTGGCCCCTTTGATGCGAATATAATCGTCCAATGAAAAATCTCCTTAATAAGGGCACGCCCCTTGATACGGGAACGAGCGCGCCCCTGACGGCCCGCCGCCCGCGGGTATTCTATCATGAAGCCGACACCGCAAAACGCCGGAGGTCCTCGCCGAGGGGCCATGGCCCTATTCGGAGGCATGGGGCTGGCCTCTCCGGGGAACGGCGGGTACAATGGAATCCTCCCCCAGGGAGGCGCTCACGGGTGCGGGGATGGAAACGGGAACATGGAAACGGGAACGAGGTTGGATAAATATCATGTGGAGAAACATCATGCGGATGAGCCTGTTTTCGAGGGACGGCGGACGCCGAAGCCGCCTCATGGCCGGGGGGATGCTGACGCTCGTGCTCTGCCTGGCCCTTTCGTCGCCGGTCCTCTCCGCGACCGATACCGGCGGGGACGCCGCCGAGGGGCTCGGGGACACCGTCGCCATCCTCCAGCAGCGCGTCAGCGAGGACATCGCCGGTTCCAGGGACGCCGTGGAGGCGGCGCTCAAGGACTTTCCTCTCGGCAGCGCGGACGTCGCCCTCCGTATGAAGCAGCTCGCAAAGCTGACGGCCTCGGCCTCCGAGGATGCGGTCCAGTGGGGTTATACCGATGCGGAGAGGGAACGCTACGCCCATCTGCTCTCCGACCTGAACCTGGCCTACGCCGCCTACAACACGAACCTCCAGACCCTGGCGTCCAGGCAGGACTCGATGGCCGTCGCCGTGACGGCCTCGAAGGACGCGGAGCTTCCCGCCTCCGCATCATCGGACATCAACGCCTATGACGCGCTGAACCAGGCCATTCACAAGTCCCGGCAGGAGCTGGACCTGATGGTATTCAACCTGAGCTCCGTCCTCAACAAGCTGTCCATCGGGCTGTCCAACGTCGGCCGTCTCAGGGAGGAGGCTGAATCGGCTCATCAGGACGGCGCGACGCCCTCCAACATTCGCGCGCTGGAGGTCGAGCGCGCGAGGCTGAACCTGGCCTCATCGTGGAGCCAGGCCAGGGAGCTGAAGCAGCGCTGCGACGAGATCATTCGGAATATCCGCCAGGATCGGAAAAGGCTCCAGGGGGTCCGGGCAGCGCTGACCTTTCCCGAGGAGGTCCTGAACCGGAACGTCGGGGCGCTGCAAAAGCGCATCGACGACCTGAAAGAACAGATGGCTGCGGTCAGAGGTCGATTTGACGAGGCCTCGACCTCACTCTCTCAGGCCCGTGCAGCCGTCGTCGCCGAGGGCGCGGACATCGACGCCCTGACCCCGGAGAACACCCGCTTCATGGCGCGTCTCGCCAACCTGAATTATTTGGAATACTACACCACCTTGATCCAGGACGAGATCGGGTTCCTGACGGACGCCCAGAATATCTGGAGGGCCCGCTACCGGCTCTTCAACGAAAAGGCCACGGGGGAGGAGATCTGGCGATACAGGAATGATGCCCAGGGCAGGATCTCCGAGCTCCAGACTCGCCTAGAGAGCGTCCAGGCCCTGCAGAGCGATTTCTATCAGCGCCTCTCCACGACCCGGAACATGGCGGGCGAGGCCACGGGCAGGGCCCGGCAGAACCTGAACCAGATGCTGCAGAGCCAACAGGACACGATCGCGAACGTCCTCAACCGCTACGCCTACCTCCTGCCCTGTCAGATCATGCTGGAGCGCACCCTCTACGAGGAGGCCAGCGCCCGCATCGATACCCTGCGGCTGGCGGAGAAAGTTGGGGACTTCGGCAAAAAAACGTTCCTGAGCTTCTGGAACACGGAACTCTGGAAGGGCGAGGGGTACTCCGTGACCATCAGCAAGCTGCTCACGGCGCTGATGGTCTTCGTCTCCAGCTTCTTCCTCAGCGCCTGGGGTAGCCGCTGGATCCAGAGGCGCATGATCCGCCGCTTCGCCGCGAGCATCACGGCGGCCAACGCCACGCAGCGAATCGTCTTTTACGTGCTCTGGTTCTCCTTCGTCCTGATCGCGCTCCAGATCGTCAACATCCCCCTGACCGCCTTCGCCTTCCTGGGCGGCGCCCTGGTGCTGGCCATCGGCTTCGGGGCCCAGACCCTCTTCAACAACCTGATCAGCGGCTTCATCATCATGTTCAGCCGCCCTTTCAAGATCGCGGACATCATCGAGGTCGACGGCATCTCGGGGACCGTCGAGGAGATAGGGTCCCGCTCCACCCGCATCAAGACCTGGGAGAACATCGACGTCATCATGCCGAACCGTTATCTGCTGGAGAACCGGGTGACGAACTGGACGGGCTCGGACGCGAAGAAGCGGGACACATTGAAGGTCGGCGTCTCCTACGATTCGGACTCGCGCCACGTGGAGGAGCTGCTGCTGAAGGTGCTGAAGGACCACTCCAAGGTCCTCAAGGATCCCGCTCCCTTCGTCCTCTTCCAGGGCTTCGGGGACAGCTCCCTGGACTTCACGCTCTATTTCTGGGTGGACCTGAGCACGGCCTCCTCGACGAAGGTTGCGAGCGACATGCGCCACCACATCCTGTCCCTGTTCCGACAGGAGGGCGTGGATATCCCCTACCCGCAGGTGGACGTCCGCTTCCCAGCCGCCCCGGAGAGGGGTGGGGAGTCCCACGAGCCGAGAGCGGAGGGGAACGCTTCGTAAGGAAAGCTCTGGCACGACGGGGAAAGGGAGTGAGGAGAGGATATGGAAACAAGGGACAGAAGGGAAAGGATCGTCAGGCTGTGGTTCGATATGTGGCTGCAAAAGAGCGCACTGGGGATATCCGACGTTTTTTCCGACGACGCCGTGTACATTGAGAGCTGGGGTCCGGAATACAGGGGCCTGCCGAGGATCAAACAGTGGTTCGACGAGTGGAACACCCGTGGGAGCGTCCTTCGATGGGACATCAGGCAGTTTTTTCACAAAGGGGACCAGACCGTGGTCGAATGGTGTTTCAAGGACGCCATGCACGACGGGCAGATCCAGGCCTTCGACGGCATGTCGCGGATCGAATGGATGCCGGAGGACAAAATTTGTCTTCTTAAGGAATTCGGCTGCAACATAAACCGCTACGATCCCTACCGGGACGGAGCGATCCCGCATTTCAGGGACGAGAGGCCCCTGTGGTTCTGAGCCCCAGATTGTATAATTGATTATGTTAAGGAGGAAATCCGATGAGTATGGAGAGCTGGGAACATTGCGCCTATTGCGTCCCCATCGTCTTTTGTTTTTTGATTCGGGACGACAAAATTCTGTTGATCCGTCGTGCCAAGGAACCCTATAAGGGCGAGGCGACGGTGCCCGGGGGGCGAAAGCGGAGGGGGGAGTCCCTTCGCGCCGCCTGCGCGCGCGAGATGCTGGAGGAGACGGGCTATACCGTCGGAGAACTGACCTTTGCGGGGATCCTGCACGTCCTCCGGGATGGCGAGGACCGGGAGTACGTATCGTACTACTTCGTCTGCCACGATTTCAGCGGGGAGCTCCGGGAGAGCGACGAGGGGCCGCTCTTCTGGGCCGATCTGGACGAAAGCCTGACCCTGCCCGGCATCCATCCCTCCTACGTCAGGATCCTTCCCTACATCCGAAGCGGAACCACCGTCGATATGACGCTGCACGTCTCCTCCGACGGGTGCAGTACGACGAATCCCGATTCCGAGGGGATTTGACTCATCCGGATGAATTATCCTGAGTTCAGGGGCTCCCGTCATCCTATCGGGACAGGAGCCTCCAGAGTTTCTCGAAATCGCCGTCGAACTCCCCCGTTCGCTCGGCGTTCAAAAGCCGTCCGTCGCGATAGCGGGCATAAATCTCCGCCAGCCCCAGCGCATTGACCGTTCTCCTCCCCCAATGCTCCAGGTGCATTTTGAGAATGGCCCTCCATGCAGCACAACAGGGCAGGACACGTTTATAAATCCGCCGGTTCTCCGCCAGAAGGCGCGGTGTGTAGGCCGACGAGATCCCCGAGTTGCGGAAGGCCGTCAGCACCCGATCGATGGAGCAGAAACGCTCTCCGGTCCGGAAGAGGCGGAGGATGAACTCCCAGTCTCCCGAGACTCTGAAGGTCGAGTCGAAAAGCCCGTATCGTTCGTACATCCGCCGTGCGACGAAGGTCGCGGGATGGGCGATGCTCATACGACCGGTAAGGCGGTGGTGGTCACCCACCGGGTAGACCGTCCAGCGGCAACGCGCCTCGTCCACCACGGCCAGCTTGCCATAAAACACACCGGTATCGGGGCTTTTCCTATATGCCTCCGCCACCGTCTCCAGGGCCCAGGGCGCGTAGAGGTCGTCCGCGTTGAGAATACCGACGACATCCCCGGTAGCACGAGCCACCCCCTTGTTGAAGGCGTCGTAGATGCCCTCGTCCGGCTCGAGGACGACGTGGGTCAACCGCGGTCGATAGCGTTCGAGGATCTTCTGCGTCCCATCGGTCGAGCCGCCGTCGACGACGATGTACTCAAGCGGAGGGCAGGTCTGAGAAAAAACGCTGTCCAGAGCCTGTTCGACCGTTCCAACAGCATTGAGGCAGACGGTGACGATGGAGAAGGAGGGAAAGCACTTAACCATAGGATTTCAGAAGTCCTCCTTTTAGGATTTTCTCAGGTACCCCGCTCTATAACGCCTACGCGCTAGGAGCTTGTTGAGTTCCTCAATTCTTTAACATGGGAACGATACGATCGCGATATTCCTTACAGGCAGCATGGAGAGAAGCGGGAGCATTGGTTGGCAACGCCTGTTTTTTACAGTACCCCGCAAGATTGGAAACAAAAGGACGACATTCACTCTCCTCTTTATTTCCCTGCGGCTTGTAATTTTGCGTTTCGTCAACATTATCTCCCTTTAAAAAGGCGATCCAGGTCTCGATATTACGTTTGGGAACGGCAATGGCGACGGCCTCCTCTGGGCCCCTAAAAGAAATACCTTGTTCACACGATGACTCAAGTTCTTTGATCCTGTAGCCAACGGATCGGGTGTCCGCATCCACCATCACCACAAGGGCCGAAGCTGCCTTGTTTTTACGCTGTCTGTATGCCTGGAGCTGCGTGGGGAAGTTCTGGATGACCCACCCGGATGCAGCGCCCTTCCCAGAAGGGCCTGTTTCAAAATACAACTCCCTCTTCGGCCAGCCCATTTCTACAAAAAAATGCCTGAGAAAATACTCCTGCTGCTTATCCTCACAGAGAAACACTACCCTTACCCGACGTTTTATCATTCCAACCAGCCTCTGGCAACAAGCTCAGACAACTTGAGTGCCCGCTCCGACGTCCCCTCTGATTTTTGTCCATTCTCCAGTTTCAACGAAAGTTTTTTTATCCTGGACGGCCCCAGGGGTTCCCGCTCCATCCATAATCCGTAAGCTCCCCCAAGATAATCGATCAGCTCAGGGTTGTGACTGATCAGAATTGCCTGTACCGTACCCTCTCCACAGATATCGCTGAGCTCCACAAGCCAAGGTTGTATCTCGTCGAGACTCAGATAATTCCCAGGCTCGTCCAAGAGAAGAGTACGTCGCTCTCCCTCCGCATCGCACAAAAGGGTGTAGAGGACAAAAAGAATACGCTGTCCGTCTGAAAGATGATCAAAATCAAAATACAGAGGAGAATTTTTCTTCTCCTTATCGTCGGAGGTGAACCCTACCTTTAAAATACGTGCCTTCCCCTCTTGCTCCAGCTTAAAAGCGTGGAACCCCGGAATCACATCCTTCAATTTTTCCCTTAAAGAAAAAATTTTATCCTGATGCTCCTGAGAAATGAAACGATACCAGGAGGCAAAGTTACTTCCCTCTCTATCCAAATGATCTGCCTCCTCATCGGAGAGCGCTGCCATGGACTGAGACTGTGGCCGCAAAATCACCAATTGTTCCAGCCAATCCTTGAACCAGGTCAATTTTGTGTTGTCCTGCCTGGGAGAAATGATCGACAAAGAGGACAAGCTCCCATCAAAGGGATAGACTGGACCAGGTTCGTGATCATCATGGTAGAGGTGGGCCTCCCCCTCCTCGTAGAGGAAGAGCGGTTTACCGTCAAGAAGCAGCTCCTCCCGCTCAATACGTTCCTTCTTGCGGTCCTTCGTATGCTCAATTCTCAGTTTATAGGTATACGATCCCTCCTTTCCTTCCACATCCATCTCAAAGTTTTGAGTGTCCAGCTGGACCCACCGAGTGAAGTCCTCCGGAGGAAAGACCTCCATAATTTTCGCACCAGCTACCACCAAGCGCTGAATTCTGCTCAGTAGCTCAAAGATCGTCGACTTTCCGCAACCGTTAGCTCCCATAAGAAGGTTCATCGACTCGAATTGAGCCTCAAAATTGACCAGGCAAAGAAAGTTATCAGCGTATAAACGACGGATCATTCCAACTTTTCCTTCCTTATTTCATGCGATATCCGTTCCAAAGGTCTACTCTATGACATGATAACGGATACACTCAAACAGAGAGCCCCATCTTTCGAAAAAGATCCAGATAGGCGTCAACGGCCTGTTTCTCGGAGAAAGCTTCGGCGCGCTCCTGCAGCATCCCCTTCGGCATCGGCTGGTGCAGGGCTTTCAGCATTTCCTCGGAGAAGGCCTGGGCATCCTGCATTGGGACAATGTAACCATACCTGCCGTCCTCCAGAATCTCACGAATCCCCCCCGGAGCATCCGTCGCCACCGGGGTCGTCCCGACGTACAGCGCCTCGATCAGGACCGTCGGAAGCCCCTCGTAAAAGGTCGACAACACCAGGGCGTCGGCCTCCCTCACCAATGGAAGCGGATTGGGGGTCATCCCCATCCAATCGACGTCCGCCTCGACCTCCAGCTCCACAGCCCTGCGTTCGAGGCGGCCTCGGTCCGGGCCATCCCCCAGGACGAGCAATCGAACCGGCGTCGTCCGCCGCAACAGGGAAAAGGCCTCCAGCAGGGTGTCGAAATCCTTCTCGGGGCTGAGGCGCGCGACGGAAATCAAGGTGGGGATCGTTTTGTCCGTCAGCCACGGATGATGGCAAGCCTCCTCCGCCTTCCTTTCCAGGGCGCTTCCGACCACGGGGTTATAGATATGCCCAACCCGGTCCGCGGGGACGCGAAAATGGGCGGTCAAGTCAGCAGCAACGGCTGAGGAGACCCCGACGACGCAATCGGCTTTAGCATAAAAAAGACGGCACATCGTGGAAAAGCAAACGCGGACGGGAGCAACTTGGCGCCTCAGGTGCTCCGAAAGCAGCGTGTGCTCCGTCACGACAACTCGGGATGGCTTGCCGGCAAGGAAATTTGCCGCCAGCGTCATGGCGTTGTAATGGGCCGTCAGTAGGAGGCCCGGTCTGCGACGCCTGATATAACGCGTCAGACTCCTCGTCGAGGCGAAGAGCTTCCAGAAAAAGACCACAAACGCCCACGGAAGCATCAAGATATTTTTCGTCTTGAAAATCCTGTGGAAAAGACGGAGCGACTCGAAATAATGTCCTCCATCGAGTTCCACCAAGGACACTCCCTCGGGGACTCCGGCCTTCATGGCATCCGACTGGGGCGCCGGAACGACGATGTCGACAGCAAATCCCTGCCGTTCCAGAAGTCCGGCGAGGCGAACCATAATTCGTTCGGCTCCCCCTGGCCCCAAAGAGGCGAGGACAACGGCTATCCGTTCTCCTTTCATCCCCTGAGGCCCCTCCTCAGCGAAACGTAGGCCGACCGAGCCAGCAAATCGTCGACCGACATCCCCTCATACAGCATGAAACGCGGCAGGGTCCAAAGTTTTTCCCCGTCATTCCTCGACATGCGCCCCGGAGCCGTCGTCATACAGGTAAGGGCGCCCATCTCGCGAACGACGGAAAGCGCCTCGTCGCTGAAGAGACCGTAGGCGTAAGCGTAATGTACGGGAACGCACCCGGTCTGCCGAGCTATCTCCTCCTTGGCCAAGGAGAACTCCCTGCAGACAGCCTCGCGAGAAACCATTTGCAGGTTCAGGTGGCGGTGTCCGTGATTTCCCAGCTCGGCCAGGGGGTGAGACCGCAATGCCCGAACCTCGTCCCACGTCAGAAAAAGCCCCTCAGCACTTCTGCAATCATAATCGTTGTCTTTGTAAAGCTCCGAGACATAAGCCTCGCTCCCCTGGTCGGCCAGCAGAGCCTGTCCTCGAATTTGCATGAAGAGGCGACTCTTCTCCGGGCCGCTCCTTATATCCCAGGTCCTCCCCCCCCAGAGGACAGCGGGGCGCGAGGAGAGCAGCCCCTCTAGTCCATACCACCAGGGCACGCAGGAACTGCCAATGAAAGCGGTGCTCAGGTAGATCGTAAAGGGAACGCCATGCCTCTCGAACAGGGGCAACCCCTCGGTCAGATTGTCCCGATACCCGTCATCCAAAGCGAGGACAAGGGAACGGGAGGGCCAGGGCCCCTCTCCCGTCAGAGCGGCGTGCAGCTGTGAGACGGAAAGGAAAGAGAAGCCTTTGCGTTTGGCATCGACAATGAAGCGCTCCAGGAAGGAAGTGGAGACCTTCATGTCCTCGTTCGGAGGCAGCCGCGTCGGATCCTTTTCTCCTATCCGGTGCAGCATGACGCAAAAGACGCCGTCCCTCAAAAGACGGCGCAGGACGCAGGCTGCCGCAGGACATGAAAGCCCCGTTAGAATCCACCGTCGAATAGCATCCTTCATTTTCTCGCAAAAACCCCTATCGTGATCGTATAGTCCTCGTCGTAAAAATCCAGCAGGCCCGTATCGTTCACATCCTCCACGGAGAGCCCATCCAAAAACGCCTTGGCAACAAAGACATTTCCATAGCCCTTGACGGCCACCTCACGAAAATGCCCCGTAAACAGTTTTTGGGCCGACAAAACCGTAAAACGCCAATAGTCCCCCCAGCGGTCCATGTCGTAACGGCTGACCTGGGATATGCCGCTCACCGTCGCCAGCAATACGCCCCCCGGACGCAAGAGCTTATGGGCCCCCCGAACTGCATCGTCCAGGCCATAAATGAAATTGAACGTCTGCGTGCAGATGAAACAACCCGCAATCCCCTCGGGGAGTGTCTCCGGTTTCGAGAGATCTCCCGTGATCGTCGCCCCCCTCGACGAGGAATCGACGTGCAGAACATGCGGAACGACGTTATGTCCGAACTTTCGCGTATAGCCGTCGTCGGCCACCTCCAGGACCTCTCCCGTGATGTAGGAGGAATGTTCCTGCAAAAATTTTTCGATGTAATAACGGTCCAGCGGCATTCCCCGGTCGAAGCCGAAGAGACGGCTGACCGGCTGTAGACGTCTCTCCTCGAAGGAGACCGGGGGCGGGGTGTGAAAACAAGCCCCCAATTTTCTCAACAGCCGGGAAACGATCCTCATGACTCACCCGCCTCCACACTCGATGCAGCTATAAACATGTCCCTAAAGGCCCTCGTTGACCGCGAAAATATTGACCTGCCAGGGGAAGCCTTGATGCTCGAAAGGAGCTGCCGCAGAGCCTCCCACGGGAACGAGCCGATAACGAAAGCCAGCCTCGTCCAAAATTGCCAGAATACTCCCCAGCGTTCCGTTCCGTTCCGTTCCGTTCCGTTCCGTTCCGTTCCGTTCCGTTCCGTTCCGTTACGTTCCATTCCGTTCCGTTCCGTTCCCCAAGAATGATATTCACAAAACAGATTGCGCACGCGGTTAAGTACGTATTTCAGAGTAGGTATAACTACTGTTTCAGCGCCCTCGATGTCCATCTTCAAAAGATCCACACGTTTTTCACCCAGCAGCATCTCCTTCAGATCGACGCTGGGCACGACGCGCCCTCCCAAACATTCCTCCACGTGTCCCCCATCGGCGCCATCCGAAGCAAAAGATACTCCCTTCGCGTGTGTCCAAACTGCGGCGTTGTGCAGGGCAACGTCTTCCAGGAGATTGTTTCGAGATAAATTCCGGCTCAGGTAACCGTATATTTCCTCGTCCGGCTCGAAGGCCACGACTCTGGCGCCGGGATAAAGGCTTTTGAAGTAGGCCACGCTTACACCCACGTTCGCCCCGCAGTCATAAATGACGGGAGAGGAAGTATCGGCACGGAAAAGATAGGACTGATTTTTGAAGATATCAACGTATTGCCAGAAAAAACTGGGCGCATCGGGAACGTCAAAGGAAAGCCCCCTGAAGGACACGTTTTTCAGGGGACGGTATCGCCCCCGTTTTGCACAAGAGCGATAGAGCCGCAGAAAATCCCGGCCCTCGGACGTAAAAAGGTAACTCAGCCTTCTTTTAAGTTTTGGGAACACCACTCACCACCGCCTCAATACACCGCTTTCATACACAATTTGTCCTCTTCCCATTTACCGTTCCCTATTTCTCCGCTACGACGCGTACCTGTGCCCAAGTCGTCTCCCACCTTGCATACAACCAGCAACACAAGTCAAAAAAACGGCGCCCGCCCCGAGCCAAAAGACGATAATGAGGGGGCCACTTGTGACGATACGGCTTCGACTCCAAAACATGAAAGCCGGCACGAGTAAAGAGATTGCCGATGTCCATGGGACTCCAGCTGTAGAGATGCTGGTTGATATCGTTTGCCTTGTAGGTATAAGTATAATTCGAACAGGGCACCACGAAAATAATTTTTCCGCCGGGCCTCAACACACGGTAGAGCTCCTCGAGTTCTTTCAGAGGATAATCCGTATGCTCCAACGCGTTGTTCGATATAATGACGTCGGCCCATGCGTCGGCGACCTCGGCCGATCTCGCGTAGCCCTCGATCCCCATGGCTTTTGCCTGCTCCCGGGCCGAAGCGTTGATCTCGACGATCCTCTTTTCGGCACAGTTGATTTGGGCCATAAGATACCCCCCCCACCAAAATCCAATACGCGGTCCCCGGGGAGATATATGATTCAAATTTCGTACGATTGGCCCACCCTCCAAAAGAGCCGATATCCCTCTGCCAATCGAAATATTTTTCATCATAATAGTTCTTCATCACATCTCATCCCTTTTCCATCTTTTCAGCCCACGCACTCAAGAGGAGCTATTCCGGGGTTATTCCACCCCCCCTGACAGCCTTCAGAAGACGCCGGATTTTCTGCAGGCCGCGGACCCATAACGGCGGAGGCAGCATCCTGTTCAACGCACGCCCGGCGGCCTTCAAGATATCCTCGTCAACCCGAATGGGAATCCTGCTCAGCGGTTCATGGTCCCCTGCCAGTTCCCCGTTGAAGAGGCTCCCACCCGACTCCGGACTGCCGCAATGAATTCCCGATCCGTCGAAACCGATGTTTTCCAGCAAGGACTTCGAAGGGTACAGACCCATGCGCCCCAGAAGGAAATTTGTGGCGTACCAGCGTATCGCCCAGGAATCGACCCGACCCCTGGCCTGGAGTTCCAGAAGACGCGTGTAGGGGTAGCTGCCGTCCAGGTCGAAGCGGCACGAGAGTTTTGCCGAACGGATGCGTTGCAACAGCAGCGAACCATCCGGCTCGAAATCCTTCCAGGCACGGAGCCACGTCCCCCAGCCCCAGCACCCCAGGGACGGCAGAAAATAGCTCTGGGGTAAAGAGTGAATGTCCAACGGATAGATATGTCCCTGGATCGTGGCGACGTCTGCATCATTCTGGTAGAGGTCCAGCCCCTCGTTCATGTAGTCGAGGAAATGCGGAACCGTCACCATGTCGTCCTCCAGCACGACGGCCCGTCCGAACTCCTCCACGATCCGGGTGACTCCGGCGATCACCGAGGCGGCGAGCCCACGATTCTCGTCGCTTGCCGTCACCTCGACGGAGGCGAAGCCGTCTATGGAAGCGACGTACCGCCGCACCTCATCCACCGCGGACCGCACTTCGTCGTCCTTCGGTCCGTCGGCGAATACGAACAAGCGGCTTTGCGGCGCCAGACGATTGGCGCGCAAAGCCTCCACCGTCCTGCGCGTGTGCTCGGGACGGTTGTAGACAAACAAAACGATGGGGGCAAGGTTATTTATCAACATTACACTCTGCCTTCTTAAAGCTTCCGAAAAGTTTTCTCCCCAAAAATAATGTTCCAACCCTCCACGGTTCTCATAAACAATAAACCCACAATAACTAAAGAAGATTATATTTTAATTCATCAATTTCAGTTGAAGCCTCATAGACATTTGTCGATTTTTTAGACGTAGATATTTTAGCCACCCTCTCTACTTGATATAATCTCACCTTACTCAGAAAAAATTTTATTATACACTTTAGCCTGTGCAAGGTCGTCCTCCAAGCTAACCGGAAAAATGCAAGGGGTACTCCTGATATAAAAGCTATCCAAGAGTGAGTATAAGAGGCAATTAAAAAGTACTTATAAAATAATTTATAAGAATGAACGCTCTTCAATAGGTCTTTTAGCAGTTGTTCAAGAGACCCCATATAAAATCCCAGGAAATTTATAGCAATATCTTTATTCTTTCTCTTAGCATAAAGCATACCTTCCAGATGAGCTTCCCAAGGGACGACCCCTCCTGTGCCAAAGATTATCTTCTTTTTTTTGATCAAACTTTCAAAATCTTTCTGCACAAATTTGTTTCCTTGTTTTATATGACTCGCATTAGTAGCTAACCCATTACTTTTAGGAGAGGTTCCCACAATACGTATAGGACTCTTAATCATATAATAAACTGGAGTGTTCAAAGATACTATCAATGCTGAATAAACATCAGGAATCACAGAGTCAAAAAAAAGCCCTTTTTGTTTTCTGATGTCTTGAATAAGAGAGCTTGCAATAACACCTCGATAAATACAAGGCAAAGACTGTTGATCAAATTTAAAATTCAAAAAGCCCTGCATCTGATAGCGACAATCCAAAGCCACCCAATCATCTTTTGTTTTCATTGTATTTTCAAACCTTAAAGGCCACCGTATATATTCGGTAATGCAATTTTTATTTGCTTCCTTTCCCTTGAACGTCTCTGGCCAAATATAGTGCCAACCATTGGAAGTTAACGCCAAAGCTCCAGTTTGATCAATACAAGATTTATATGTGGCAAGAGCATTTAGTGTCAGTCCATCGTCATCTCCAAGATACGTTACGTATTTACCCGTGGCAAATTGCAGAGCGAACTCCCAATGTTCAGTCATTGGCAAGATATCAGGAGGACATACATAACGCACACGACTCCCCAAGTAAGGTTCTATGGACTTTCGAGTAAAAACAGCTTCCTGTTCGTCCGAGTTGTCACTTATGATAACCTCATAATCATTACATCCCTTTTGATGGATGCAGGTTGCCAACGTATAAGGTATCGTCTCCGGGCGATTACGGGTAGGAATAACAATAGAGAAAAATGGAGTTGACATAAGAGCGATAACCTCCCTTCCGCCAATTGTTATGATCAATCATTTCTCTCTAATAAAACGCGCCTCATTGTAGACAGGAACAGCAATCAGCACCTTATCTGCAAAATGACCAGAGATCATGAGTCCCTTACTCTCTTCAGCCAAGCGTCTGGCCAATGGGTGATGTTCTCCGACAACGAACTCTCGTTGAAACTCCAGACTGGCGTCGCCATCTCGAAATCGGGGTGGTTCTTGAGAAACTCACGGGCCGCTTCCGCCGGGTTATTCCAGGTCCAGTCCTCTTTGGTCCTTGGCGCCCCTTTAAGATCGCGCATCAAACCATCCGTTGCCACAATATAGGAGCCCGTTGAAACCAGAGAAGAATACAACTCCAATTCCTTTGCCACATGGTCTTTTGTGTGGCAGGAATCCAACAGGACCAAGACGGTTTTCGTCCCCCCCCCCCCGCACTCCGCCCTGACTCTTTCAAAAGTATCTTCCGAGACGGCATTTCCCTCTATCAACGTGATGTAAGGGAACAGAGGGTGCTTCTCGATGGCCTCACGGTTGTGCGGACGGATCTCGATGTCCACACCGATAACGCGGCCCTTCCCTATGGTCTTACAGAGCGAGGCATAAAAGATCAAAGATCCGCCGTGTGCAATTCCCGTCTCCACAATGACGTCCGGCTTCAGCGAATAGATTACTTCCTGGACCCTGAACATATCATCCGGCAGCTGAATGATCGGGCGCCCCATCCAGGTAAAGGTATAAATATATTTAAGTCCCCACCCCATTTTGACCCACATTGCACTTAAATAATGAAAGGCTTCCGGCGTGTAAAAATCGAATTCCCGCCGAACACCGGAGTCGTCAACCACCACTACTTTCTTTGTATCATCATCAAGAGTCAAACGCATCGATCATTTCGCCTTCTTTCAAATGGCTATCAAGCACGGCGCAAACTTTATCTCGTTGCACAAAAAGCGTATCTCATCAAAATAATTCGGATTCATCACAATCACGCGATCAATGCCTGCGTCTTTAGCCTCGAGAGGCGAAAGTACTGGCAGGGCACTCAAGGGAAGAAACCTTCCCTGTTTCGCAGGATTGATGTCAATCGCCGCAAAAATAGCTGACACTTCTCCCAGCATATTGGCGAACATCACTCCTTTAGAGCCACCTCCCCAGATTGCCACACGATATCCTTCCCGCTTCCATTGATTCAACGTTTCTTGCCAGCGTTCACAAAAAGTAGCCCTCTCTCTCTGAAACTCGCTCAAAAGCTCCGTAAAACGCCGAGAGGAAAATTCCTGCTCATCCTTCTTGAGAAAATCCAAAGAGGCCATTCCCAAGAGATATTGCTCACCAAACAAGCTTTTTACGAAATTATTCTTCCAACCCAATCTTGAGAGAAGCCAAGAAAGCGATTGAGAGGTAAAAATGGAACAGTGTTCATAATAAAAATCAAAAAAAGCTTTTTCACGAAGGATCCATTCGACACAGGGGGTCTCCAAAGCAATAGCCGAAAATTCAGGAGAAAGCGCCAATAAAGACAACATAAAACCGTACGGGTTCTTGATATGCTCAATCACATGACGGCTCAACAATAAAAGAGGAGCGGTTATGCTTGGAGGCACAAGCTCGGAC
>CAUPUB010000030.1:0-23339 GCA_963514535.1 uncultured Fretibacterium sp. | reverse complement strand
GCGTCACCCCTAGCGCGTCCGCCGACATGTTCCCGATGTCGATCGCAACGTCCTCTTATCGCGAATTGGTATAATATGAATTGCCTACCCTTGCAGGGAAGGTAAAGACCACGTTACATCTTTGTTAAGAGCGATTTGGTATGAGCTGGAGAAAGGAGATAAAAAAATGGCGATGCAGATAGGTGGAGCGCTGTCCTCGTATTCGGGAAACGTTGATGCTTTGTCAAAGCTCATTCCTCAGAAAGAGAAGAACGAAAATGAAGGGCAAAGCAGCGATGTCAAAGAACTTCAGGGAAAAAGCCCCCTAAGTTTGGATTTGCTTGACTTGGACTCATCGAAGAAGGCAAGGGAAAGCCAAAGCGGCGACGTAAAAGAGCTCCAGAGCAAAAGAGCCCAAGGCAAAGAACCGGCGGAGAAGGCCAGGGAAGGGCAGAGCAGCGACGAAAAAGAACTCCAGAGCAAAAAAGCCCAGGATAAAGAATCAGCGGAGAGGGCACAGAGTGAACGTGCCAAGCGAAAACGCAAAAAGCCGCGCTTGGAGTACACGATCACGTATGGAGATTTCATTCCTGACCCCTCCGACCCTCTCAATCCGAGAAAGGGAAGATGGGTTTATCGCCAAGGGCCAACTTTTGTGATGCCTGAATTTGGACTTGGCAGTGGGTTTGACGGTATTTTTTAGTTATCAAGCAATAATATGGTTTAAGCTGACCTTGGACTCGCACCCGTCGGGTGCAGCAAAAAGCGTGCAAAAACTGTCTTTACAACACGTTAAAAATTTTGCCTGCGGTTTTGGTGGTTTGATCTACGGAAAAATGTGGGCAGGTGACGATATCGATGCAGGTCAATGGGCAGGTCAATGGATTGAGGAATTTTTTCTCGCGTATTGCGTCTTTGGGACATACGGGTGCCACAGCGTGGGGGAGACCGAAGTTTAACGCTCTGACGGCTCAGAGTGACGCGGATACGGTATCCTTCTCCGGCAGAGGAAAGCGCCTTTCACTTAACCACTCAGAGAAGCTGTCGGCAAATAGTGAAAAAACGGGCACGGCAAGTACCGTTCTCGCCCTTCTGGATAAGTCCATGGGCGAGGTGGAGAGTATCCTCAAGGAGATGAATTCCCTCGCGAAGAGTGCGGGGGAGGAGGGGCTCTCGGATCTCGAGCGTATCAATAAGCAGATTGAGATGGAGGCGCTTCGGTCGAGGTTGTATTCCGCCTCCAAGAGCATGTCTCATAATCTGGCTGAGATGTCCGGGCAGAGGACCAGCGGAGAGCTTACGTTAGTCGATGCCTCGCCCGGTCTTTGGGGTGGAGACCGCCGGACGCTGCTTGAACGTGCGCGGGACCGTATAGAAAAAGGCGAAAAGTGGGATGTTGTCGAGGGCTACCGATACCTTCACACGATTGAAGAGGTGCGGATCGGAGGGACCGATCGTTCCATCAAGGTCGAGAAGGGGAAGCGATTCGAGCTTCCTGACGACATCGACCCCAAAAAGGCCGTCTTGTGCTGCATCGGGACTCCGGCGGGCGGAGAGTGGTTTGTGAGCGACAACAAGGAAGCCTTATCCGTGCGGCAGAAGATCAAAGCCAGCGGGACCATCGATTTGATGGATGCAAAATCCGCTCAGGAGGGAGTCAAACGCCTGGAGGCCGAGCTGGAGGACATGAAGTCCATGCGGGAGAAACTCGCCGCCTTTGCCAGGGACTACAGCGCGGAGGATATGGTCCAGACCGTTGGGGAGAACATACCGGGAGGCGGGGGATTTCTTTTCAACACCGTCTTGGGGGTGATGAAGACCCAAACGGCAACGGGGCTCAACGCTACGCCGCAATTGGTACGGCCGACCAATCGCCTGGGGGAGATGTTCGCCAAGGTGGACTGCCTCTTTCAACGGGTCGCGAAAAATCTTGCGGAGAAAATGGTTTCGGAGGCCGCCGAGGTCACGGATGCTGCTTACACCAACGCAGACCGTTTCGTGTCGTCAGGAAAAACAGCGGTTAGCTGAATGAAATATGTGGCTTTAAGCGAGGTTTGGGGCGGGCTTGTGAATTTTTACGACAGGGCGACGCATCATCCCACGACTTTAGTCGTGGGATGATGCGTCGCTTCGCGAAACCTGCGGTCCGCAACGCCGCCAACGAGCGGCGTTCGCCTTTGCTTTTGTTTCTCTGGTATACTGTATTGGGCAACGTGGGGTGAAATCCCGTGCCAATCTGTCCCCTTTTTGGGGCACAACGTATCTTGAAAACTGGATATATCGGGTTGTTTGGGGAAGTCCCAAACGTAAAATATCCAACGCCCAAGAACAAACTCAGAAAACTGGGATCAAAGAGTGGGGGCATCCACTCTTAAGGGAGAAGACGTAAGACCGACTTCGGTCGGCTGTCTTTGTCGATCTTAGAATCCCACGAATTTATTCATGGGAGTATGTCAAAGGCTCGCCTTTTTTCCCCTTCTCGATTTTTCTCGGCCGGTCTCAAAAAGCTCGGACGCCCTGTCGCTCAGCGTCTTTTTCCAGCACCCCTGTCTGCATGGAGGAAACACCGTACTCAGCGGACAATTCCACTGACTTATGCTAACCCTAACTCTAACTCTTCCCCTGGTCCTCTAGATGGGGACCACTATACAGTATAAGGTTGCGATAGCCTTATGAAGAATAAAGTGCGTTATTGCATAGATTGCTCTAATTCTCATTTTGCACCCGTCAGGGTCAGCGGAAAGCATGCAAAACCTGTCTCTACCACACGTTAAAAATTTTGCCTGCGGTTTAGGGTAAAACAAAAATGCTTGACAAGGTTTCGGAGTCTTCCTATAATGCCTGAGTCCGGCTATAATGCCTGAGTCCAGGATAGCATTGGCCTGCCCTCACGATCGGGCTGGTCGGGGAGTGGGTGCTGTGTGAACGGCTGGGACGACGACAAGGAGCGTCTGGAACGTCGGATGCGTTTCAATGCGCTTTACGATCTCTACTCTCCCCTCCTGACGGAACGACAGAGGGATGTCTACGAGATGCTCTATTTCTCGGACCTCGCCCCGGCCGAGGTGGCGAAGTCCCTTGGAATTACGCGTCAGGCCGTCCATATCCTGGTTCACCGCACGATGGACCGTCTGGAGGCCATAGAGCGCGACCTGGAATTTGCCGAGATCGTCGAGCGCCTGGAAGGGCGCATCCGCGAGCTGGAGGAAAGCCTGAGGCGATATACGGATGTTTGAGTCCCTGAGATCGAAGCTGGAGTCCGCGTTCTCCCGACTGCGCGGCAAGGGTAAGCTGACCGAGACCGATGTGGATCTTGCGCTGCGCGAGATCCGTAAGTCGCTTCTGGAGGCGGACGTCGATTTTAAAGTTGTCCGTGAGCTGGTCGAGAGGATACGGGCACGAGCGGTCCAGCTCGACGTCCTGGAGTCCATCTCGGCGGTACAGCATGTCTCGACCGTCGTCTATGAGGAATTGATCGCCCTCATGGGGGAGCCGGCCCCCCTGGCCATCGCCCCGAAGCCGCCGACCGTCATCCTAATGGCGGGCCTGCAGGGGAGTGGAAAGACGACGACGACCGTCAAGCTGGCCCGGCGCCTCAAGGACTCCCACAATCCCCTGGTCGTGGCCTGTGACCTTCGCCGTCCCGCCGCCGTCGAGCAGCTGAGGGTCCTGGCCGAGCAGTCCAGGGTCGCTTTTTTCGGCCCCTCGGAGGGGGGGCGGGATGTCCTGGAGGTCGTGCGTGAGGCGGCCGATTATGCGGCCTCCCACCTGCACGACGTCATCCTGCTGGACACGGCCGGGCGCCTTCATGTCGACAGGGAGCTGATGGAGGAGCTGGGCGCCGTCGCCGGGGTCCTGCCCCCTCAGGAGAAGCTGCTGGTGGTCGACGCCATGATGGGGCAGGAGGCGGTGAACGTCGCTCGGTCGTTCCATGAGCTCCTGAGCCTGACGGGCCTGGTTCTGACCAAGTTGGATGGCGATGCCCGGGGTGGAAGCGCCCTGGCCATACGGGCCGCGACGGGGATTCCCATCAAGTTCGCCGGCGTCGGCGAGGGGACGGATGCGCTCGAGGTCTTCGATTCCCGGCGCATGGCCAGCCGCATCATGGGGATGGGGGATATCCAGGGTCTGCTCGAAAAGGTCCAGGCTGCGGGGGTGGAGGAGACCGCCCAGATTGCGGAGAGCCTCAAGGACAGGCACTTCACCCTGGAGACCCTGTTGCTCCAGTTCCAGCAGATCGAGAAGATGGGCCCCTTGGGCAAGGTGATGGAGATGGTGCCCGGATTCAGCCGCATCAAGGGGCTGGACGCCTCGCAGGTGGACGACTCGGTCATTCGTCGCAACAAAGCCATCATCCAATCCATGACGCGCTCGGAACGGCTCAACCCAAAAATCATCAAGGGGTCGAG
Source organism: uncultured Fretibacterium sp. (assembly GCA_963514535.1). GTDB lineage: Bacteria > Synergistota > Synergistia > Synergistales > Aminobacteriaceae > CAJPSE01. The sequence goes on along the minus strand of CAUPUB010000030.1, from coordinate 18,951 downwards.
GCGCAGGCGTATCGCCATGGGGTCGGGGACCTCCGTCCAGATGGTCAATCAGCTGCTGGCGCAGTACGAACAGATGAAAAAACTCTTCAAGACCTTCTCGTCGGGGGGCAAGGGGTTCAATCTCCGCTCCCTCTTCGGGAGGCGGGGACGCTTTTTCTAGGGGTAAATTCCTTGCTTTTTTGGTTTTCTCAAAGTTTGCAGGAGGTGTAGTATATGGCGGTACGAATTCGTTTGTCGCGTCTGGGCAGGAAGAAGGCCCCGTTTTACAGGTTGGTGGTTGCGGACTCGCGTTCGCCCAGGGACGGCCAGTTCATCGAGCTGATCGGGACCTACAATCCCATGACCGACCCGGCGGCCGTTGCCATCAACGAGGATCGCGCGCTCTATTGGCTGAGCGTCGGGGCTCAGCCCTCGGATACGGCCAGGGGGCTTTTGAAGAAACAGGGGATCTGGGAGAAGTTCGAAAGCACGAAAGCGCACTAACCCTTGATTCTCAGAACTGGGTCCGGGGGACTTCGCATATTGGCCGTTACCCCTTGAGCCCAGCGGCGGCCTGGTCCAGCCCCATATCTATCTCAATATATTTTGCTCAATATATTTTGAACAAAAATAGGAGGTGCCGCAATGGTCGATTATAAGGAGCTCGTCGAATTTATCGTCAAACGCCTCGTAACCCAACCGGATGACGTTTATGTGGAGAGCGGAGAGGAAGAAAATGGTACCAAGGTCATGATTCGTGTCGCTCCTGAGGATGTCGGACGAATTATCGGAAAACGGGGAGCTACGATAAACTCGATTCGAATCTTGGCCAAAGCGGCTTCCGTCAAGGATGGAGAGAAGGTGGCTGTCGATATCGTCGAGGAGTGATCGAGCAAGAGGGGCGATACGGGATCTCCCCGACGGAAAGGTCGTTATCGGACGCGTCTCCTCACCCCATGGCGTTCGAGGGGAGTTAACGATCGTTCCCTTGACGGACTTCCCCGAGCGTTTCCAGGAGATGGATTCCCTCGACCTTTACCGGGAGGGCATCCTGCTGTCCACGCTGAGCGTGAGGCGGATTCGCTTCAACGAGGGGAGAGATAGCCTCATCCTGGAGAGTGATCTCGGGGACCGGGACGAGGCCGCGGCCCTGTCGGGGGCCCTGGTCCTCATCGATGCGGAGGATCGCGTCGAGCTGCCGGACGGACACTTCTGGATCGACGACCTCATTGGCCTGAGGGTCGAGGATCTGGAGGGCCGTCCCCTGGGAACCGTGAAGGACATCCTTACGGCCGGTGCGAGCGAGACCTATGAGATATGGGGCTTGGATGGCCGGGTGCATTATGTCCCGGCGGTGGAGGAATTTGTCCGGGACATAGACCTCGATCGGGGGCGGATTCGCATTTCTCTGATCGAGGGGCTCTGGGACTGATGCACGTCACGATCGTGACCGCCTTTCCCGAGTTCTTCGGGGACTTTCTTTCGACGAGCATCCTGGGCCGGGCCGTGAAGCGTGGGCTCGTTCGCGTGGACCTCGTCGACCTCAGGGAGTTCGGTCGGGGGGGGTATCGCCAGATCGACGACTATGCCTTTGGTTCTGGGGGAATGGTTCTGGCCGCACCTCCGCTAGCGGACGCTCTGCGCGCCGCCGGGGAGCTGGGACAGGGAGACCCGTTTGTGGTCTATCCCTCGCCTCAGGGCTGTGTCCTGACCCAGGAGATCGTCGAGTCCCTCGCGCGCCAGGAGCATGTGGTCATCCTCTGCGGCCACTACGAGGGACTGGACGAGCGTTTTGTGGAGCGTGAGGTCGACCTCGAGGTTACGGTGGGGGACTGCGTCCTGACCGGCGGGGAGATTCCCGCGATGGCCGTCGTCGATGCCATGTCCCGTTTGGTGCCCGGAGTGGTGGGACGGGGCGAGGCGGTCGCCGAGGACTCCTTTTACCGGGGGATGCTGGACCATCCGCACTACACGAGGCCCGCGTCATGGGAGGGACGAACGGTCCCCGAGGTCCTTCTGGGCGGCAACGCGTCGGAGATACGTTCCTGGAGGCGCGCGAAGGCCGTGGAAAGGACCCTGGCCAGAAGGCCGGACCTTCTCTCACGCGCCGCCATCCGGGGATACCTGACGGGAAACGTCTACCTGGCCGTGATGGGGGATTCTGGGGCCTTCCCTCCTCCTCTCGTCTCGGATGTACGGCATCTGTGCCGTGCCTACGGGTTGGGACGTCCGGTGTTCGTCGTGACGGATACGGAGGGGAGGCGCTCTCTTGAAGTGGGAGCGAGGGCCGGAGGAGACTCCGACCTTCCGCCCAAAATATTCGGCTCTCTGGATCGGGCTATCGACTGGATTGCGCGAAAGGAAAAAGGGGCGCCTCTTTTGAGGATCGCAGTCCTGGATGCGGCGTGCAGGGGGTCGCTTCATGCCCTGGAGGTCAAGCGCCGATGCCTCGAGCATCCGGGGCCCGTGCTTCTTTTGTTCCCCACTCTTCGGGAGGAATGGAGAGGCTTGGAGGGCGGCTTTTTGGTCGCCAGCCTCTTTGACGGAGGAGGGACCTTGCCCCTGACGGCCCGGGCGGCTGTCGCTCTGGATCGCATCCTGGGAGGGCGCTGAGCGGAAAATGCTAAGTAGAGAATGAGTACAATGAAACGAAAGCTGTTTTCCCGAAGGAGGAGATGTGAAAGTGAATATATTGAACCTTGTGGAGAAGAAGTATTTTAAGACGGAGGGGGTGCCGGAGTTTCGTCCCGGCGATACCCTTCGCGTCCATGTGAAGGTGAAGGAGGGCGTCCGCGAGCGCATCCAGGTTTTCGAGGGGATCGTGATCGGGCGGCAGCATGGGGGCTTGAGCGAGACCTTTACCGTCCGCAAGATCTCGAACGGTGTCGGCGTCGAGAGGATCTTTCCCCTGCACTGCCCCTCCATCGAGAAGATCGAGGTCAAGCGCCTGGGCAAGGTGCGCCGCGCCAAGCTCTACTATCTCCGCAAGCTGAGCGGAAAGGCCGCGCGCATCAAGGAGCGCCGCGAGTTCGATTAGGTCGTCTCGGGACGACCCAAGGACAAAGCCTCGCCCTCCCGGCGGGGCTTTGATCGTCTGGGGCCGGGCTATCCTCAGGGTTCCGATGTGATATGATGGTAATGCTGGCACAGGGGACGGCGCATGGATCGGCCGGATGCTCTGTTGTCCGCGCGGATTTTGGTTTTGCGAGCCTGCGACGCTCCCCCCGGGAACGTCGTTTTTTGTATATGCAGTCGTTTTGGGTGCTCGGCAGGAAGCGGGAGGTTGACTGTGTACCGTTTTCATATGAAGGTTTACGGCTGTCAGATGAACGTCTACGACAGTGACCGGGTGCGGACGGCACTGGTGCGCAGGGGCTGGGAGGATGCGAAGGAGGCGGAGGCCGACCTGGTCGTCGTCACGGGGTGCAGCATCCGGGGCAAGGCGGAGCAGAAGGTCTGGAGTGAGCTGGGGCGTTACGCGGATGCCTGGAGCAGCGGGCGCCGCCCCGTCGTCGCCCTGACGGGCTGCATCGCCCAGAGTCTGGGCAGGCGTGCGCTCTCCCGCTTCCCCTGGGTCCGGCTCGTCTCCGGGCCGCGGCATATCGGTCTCCTGCCCGACGGCCTGGAGCGCGTGATGCGGGACGGTACGCGCGTCGACCTGCTGGACGACGACCCGCGGGTTTTCTTCGACCTGGACGAGTTCACCGCCCGGCGCGAGAATCCCTGGCGTGCCTACGTGACCATCGCGCACGGCTGCGATAACTTCTGTACCTACTGCATCGTTCCCTATGTGCGCGGGCGCTTTCTGTCGCGCCCTGCGGAGGACATTCTGCGCGAGGTGCGCCTGCTCGTGACGAGCGGCGTGCGGGAGGTCACCCTGCTGGGACAGAACGTCAACAGCTACGGCAAGGACTTTTCGGACGGAACGACGTTCGCCTCGCTGCTGCGCGACGTCGCGCGGATCGACGGCCTCGACCTCGTCCGCTTCGTCACGTCGCTGCCGCAGGATTTCACTGAGGACATCGTGGAGGTCATGGCCGGGGAGCGCACCGTCTGCCCCTCTTTGAACCTGCCGATCCAGGCGGGGAGCGACCGCATTTTGAAGCTCATGAACCGGAAATACACGCGCGCGGAGTACCTCGAAAAAGTCCGGATGCTGCGGAGGGCGCTTCCCGAGCTGGGCCTGACCAGCGACCTGATCGTGGGGTTCCCCGGCGAGACGGAGGAGGACTTCGAGGCGTCCGTATCGGTCCTGGAGGAAATCCGGTTCGACCTCGTCCACACGGCGGCCTACTCCGAACGTACGGGCACCCCCGCGGCGAACATGCCCGGAGCGCTGCCCCAGGAGGTACGCCTGTCCCGCCTGACCCGCATCAATGCGGTACAGGACGCCATCACGCTCTCGATCAACGAGGCGTTGGTGGGGCGGACCTTTCGGGTTCTGGCGGACGCGCCCGCGCCGAAGGGCGAGGGGCTCCTGCAGGGGCGGACCTCCACGGACAAGGTGACGCTCTTCCCCGGCGGTGAAGAACTGCTGGGAAAGTTCATCGACGTGAGGATCACCGAGGCGGAGTCCTGGTGCCTGCACGGGGAGATTGCAGGATCTTAAATTGCAGGATCGTAATTCGATGTGATATGCTTAAATACTAAGCGGCGCCTCCCTGGCGTCCGAGGTCTTGCGGGGCCGAGTTCCCTTTTCGAGGAGCGGGTTTGTGATGGGCCGAAGATGGCTGTGCCGTAAAATATTGTGTCGCGATGCGCGTTTGAATCGCCTGGCGGATCGTTTTTCGACCTTTCTCCAAACGCCGTCCTCCCCCGAGGAGCGCTGTTGCCGCGTCTCGGGGGAAGGGCTCGAAGGCGAGTTCCGGCGTGCCTTTCTCGATAATTTCATGGAGGTCAGCTGGGAGGATGCACGGTCCGATCGCAAGACGCGTCTGACCATGAGCACGACGGGGGACGCCTATACCCTTTATTTCTCCCTTTTCGGCGAGCTCTTCTGGTCCGAGGAGCTCAGCGGAGCGGAGTGGACGATTGGTCCCGACCGTTTTGTCGTCCTGCGGGTTCGCGAGGCCGTGGAATCCATGACGCTGACTCCCGGATGCCGGAGCATGGGGATCGGCCTGTCGGTCCCCTCGGAGGAACTGCGCCGGTTTATCGGCGAAGGGCCGGGGTTTGGCCTTGACGCGAGCCGCGGCTATACCGGACGTTCGTTCGTCCTGACCGATGCCGTGCGGCGGGTGCTGGGAGACCTGCAGGACTGTCCCCTGTGCGGGGACCTGCGGCTCCTCTATATGGAGGCGAAGGCTATGGAGCTGTTCTCGCTGATTCTGGAACAGGCCCGTTCCGGTTCCTCCGGGCATGACCGGGATCGCCTCTCACGGACGGAGCGTCAGGCCCTGGAGCGGGTGAAGGCCATGATCGACGCGGACATCTCCCGTCCCGTCTCCATAAGGGATCTGGCCCGCCACGGACACATCAACGAGTGCTCGCTGAAGCGGGCATTCAAACGCGCCTATGGCCTGCCCGTACATTCCTACATTCTGGACCGGCGCATGAGCGCGGCACGGAGGCTGCTGGAGCTCGGCCGGGGTGTGGCGGAGACGGCGTCGTGCGTAGGCTACAGCGACGCCAGCAGCTTTTCCCGGGCGTTCAAGAGAAAGTACGGCTGCAGTCCCGGCGGCGTCAAGGGGTAGGTGCCGAGGACACTCCGCCTTCCGTGACGGATGAAGGAGAAGGATTATGAAGGAGAAGGATTGCACTGATATCAGTGCAATCCTTCGTGTATACTACAAACATTCGGCGAGTTTCGGGGCTGGATATTCTCTGGATTGAATATTTTTTGACTTTTGAATAGGAGGATGCGACCGTAACGAGGACAGACGAGGATGTCTTGAAGGACGACGCAGAGGCGGACTTGCTTCGGGGACATGAATGGGTTTGATGTATGGAGGCCAGAAGACGTAGGCCGGTTTGTATGGATTTCGTATGGATTTTCGGAGGTGGTTGCCCGTGCGCCGCGTCGGTGGAAGCGTCGGAGGAAGGAATGCCCTGCCCATTTGTATCCTTCAGGTCCTGAGAGACTATTCCGACGAGGAACATCCTCTGACCTCCGGGGCGATCATCCAAAAGTTGCAGGATGACTATGGCATGACAGCATCGCGCAACGCGGTGGGGCGGAATATCTCGTTACTCTGCGAGCTGGGCTGAGACATCAGCACCTACGAGGAGAATGGACGAGGCGCATACCTGCGGAATCGAGAGTTCTCGAATGTCGAGTTGCGGGTCCTCATCGACAGCGTTCTTTCCTCTCGGTATATTCCACAGGAGGATGCTCGCAGCCTCATCGAAAAATTGGCTGACCAAGCCAATCGGTACTTTCGGGGGTGTCTACGTCATGTCCATTCTCTGCCGCTCTGGCCCCATCATCGGAACAGGGCTTTCTTCGAGAACTTGGAATGTATTGAGGAGGCCATCAAGGATCGAAGGCAGCTCCGTTTCATTCTGAACTCCATTGACGTCAAAGGAGTATTGATACCCAAGGGAAAACGCTTCTATGTCGTTCACCCCTTTGCCATGATTTGCACCAATGGCCAATACTACCTGGTTGGTTGCTATGACGGCTGCAGCAACCTCACCCACTATCGAATCGACCGGATGACAGAGGTGGAGGTCCTGGACGAGGAGGCCCGTTCCATCACGAGTTTGCCGGGCTACCGCGACGGAAAGAGCTTCGATGCGGCGCTCTACGCTCGAGAACATCATTTCATGTTTGGAGGAAAACCCGTTAGTGTAGTGTTGAAGATGTCTCGATCCTGTGCGGGCGACGTACTGGATGCCTTTGGGAGCCAAGCTGTCATGTCCCCGCTCGATGACGAGCGAATGGAGGTGCGTGTCACCGCGGCCTTGGAGGGGATGCGATTCTTCGCTCTGCAGTTCGGCAATCACTGTGAGGTGCTCTCCCCTCAGAAACTGCGGGAAAGGGTCGTGGAGGATATCCGCGGGATGGCTAAACGCTATGGACTCTGAAGTGCCCCGGTGGGATGGATCAACGGGGTAGAGGGGGATGAGAATTTGTCCCGCTGGATGACGAAGTCTCGCTTCAAGCTGGCTTTGGAGTGCCCAGCCAAGCCCTTCTACACGGGAAAGCCCGAGTATGCCAATCAGAGCCTGGACGACAGCTTTCTTCTCGCTTTGGCGGAGGGCGGTTTTCAAGTGGGAGAGCTGGCGAAACGTACCTTTCCGGGTGGGCACGAGATCGATACACTTGACAGTGATGGGGCTCTGGCCCGGACCCATGAATGGCTTCAAGTTAACACGGCCTAATTGATCGATGCAACTCGTGTTGCTCGTTGGTCGCCTACTTATCGCCGGTCGTCTGCTTAAAGCCCCCACACCGCTATCCCGAGATTGAGCGGCCCGCAAGCGAAACGAGCGGCTGGCCGGGCCGGAAGGCTCCCCTTTGGGGATAGTGACGGCCCCGGCGAGCTCCTTCATCAAAACAGGCAAGCTGGGGTATCACCGGGGTGCTTTATGGATTAAATCAGCGCTTCCCTAGAATATCCTACAGCACTTGAACTGACAAGCCTCATTTAAGAACCCTTCCACTTTTTTCCCTCAAAACAGAACCTTAAAACAGAACCTTAAAACAGAACCTTCAGGGGATCCCATGCACTGATATCAGTGCATGGGATCCTCTATACTTCCCGCTATCAAAAGAATGGGAGGGCGATGAGAATGCTGTTTTATAAGATCGAGATGGAGAGCGAGAGGGCCCTGGAGAACAACGAGCGAAAGTGGAGGAGAATACGGGCCAGAATCAAGGAGCAAACAGAGGAGACGAACGAAAAATTCAAAGGGCACACGAGCTATTTTGTATCGGATATTCAGGATAGACGGATTTTCATTGGCGCTGCGGTGTTCGTGGAAGCCGGGACGGTGGATAAACGGAACCTTATGGCAGGTCTGGCACATTTCTGCGTCAGGAGCGAACTACGAACAAAACTTATTGCGGTTGATGAAATCACCGTGAGAGAGTTCTCCAGAATGTTGTTGATTGCGAGCAGGCGAGACTACATTGATGACGACGATAAGTACAAGTCCGAGCTCGACATGGATTTTATCGATGGCCTCCGATGTGGTGAGTGCAGAGAGATATTGATACCCAATTATTTTACAAAGAGGCAGGCCCTTGCCGAAGCAAGGCGGTTGCTCTGCGGTGCCTCCTTTAGGCCTGAGCTTGAACGGATCTTCGATCCCCGTGCGCCCAGGGAGTTCGTTGGGAACCCTGTCCATTACGTAGTGGCTTCGGACGATTCTCTGGTCCGCGTTGCTATGCGAGAATTGTTGTTGGGGGCCCTGATCCAGAAACGACGCTTGGCGGGCAAACGCTGCTGTATACTGGACTTGAATCCAAACAACGGTTACAGTATACGAGGGCTGTACGATATCTATCAATCTCAAAAGGGGTGTGCCCTCGTGTTGTCCCTCACGGGAGAGGACGAGGAGGAGCAATCCCACGTCAATGCCTCATGTGAATTTATTGCGAATGTTGCCTCCAACATCATCGAATTTCGCCGTGATACGCTCACCATCCTGGAGATGAAGCGGTCGGACGAGAGACTGTATCAACGTTTAATGGAGGAGCTTCCAAACGTCATGTTTGTGAGGCTGGAGGAGGAAATTACCTTCAAACGCGAGGCCAAGACATACTTGAGGAGGCTTGCCATGAAAAACGGCATCAAAAACTGCTCGTCCCTCCTGGGATGCCTGGCTCCCTCGGACTCCGGCTATCTCAGTAGCGACCTGAACAAGCTCTTTGACAAATGGTACGACGAGTACCTCCGGACCGAGCTCCACGTCCAGTACCGGGAACTTACCTCCGGGCAGAAGAAGATACAGTCAAAGCCAAAAGGGGACGCTTATAGGGACCTTATGGAAATGGTAGGGCTCCAGCCGGTCAAGAAGGTGATCCTCCAGGCCGTCGAATTTCACAAAGCCCAAAAATTGTTTTCAGGTAGAGGAATAACTGCGGCTAGGCCGGCGATGCACATGGTCTTTGCCGGGAACCCTGGAACAGCTAAGACGACCGTCGCCCGTCTCATGGCTCGTATCATGAAAGACAACGGACTGCTTTCCGTGGGAGGGCTGGTGGAGGTGGGCCGGGGCGACCTCGTCGGGAAATACGTGGGGTGGACAGCACAGATCGTCAAAAAGAAGTTCAAGGAGGCCAGGGGGTCGGTACTCTTCATAGACGAGGCGTATTCATTGGTGGAAGATCGCGGGGGGCTTTACGGGGACGAGGCAATCAACACGATCGTGCAGGAGATGGAGAACGCTCGGGATGATACGGTGGTGGTTTTCGCCGGGTATCCGGACCGTATGAAGGAGTTCGTGAAGCGTAATCCTGGTCTGAGAAGCCGTGTGGCCTTTCACATAGATTTCCCCGACTACACTGTAGACGAATTGCTGGAGATCTTCACGCTTATTCTGAAAAATAGGGGGCACCACGCTGCCCCTACGGCTCTGGAACGTGCTCGATGCCTTATGGAGGAGGCCTTGGGCACACCGGACTTCGGAAACGGCCGGTTCGTGCGGAACATGGCGGAGCAGGCTGAGATGCGCCAAGCTGCACGCCTGCTGCACCTTCCACCGGACACGGTGACGGACGAAGATATCCGGACCTTTATTCCCGAGGACCTGGGAATGCCGGAGCATCCCGAAGGGGCAAGGCGCCGCGTGATTGGTTTTGCGTGATACGCAGTTCCTCGGAAAGATCTTAAAAGCAAGCGATGCCGCCCGGAGGCTCTTTGGACGGCATCGTTTCGTTTCCGTTTGTGCCCGGACGGCCGCTTACGGCGATGATCTTGGTGTAGCCATAATTCCCGTTATCTGCCCTTTATTACGCCTGTACATGTTGGATCTCGAACGGCCTTTTGTAAAGGAAGAGCTGCAGGTTTTCCCGGGAAGGATCCCATCGATGTCCGCGCTTTGTTATAATTCTGCCTGGAAGAGGATTGTGGATTGGGGGCGTGAGGTCGCATGAGGCGAAAGGACCGGGAGGTCACGGATCTCGAGGCCATTGGGCGCATTATCGGGGACTGCAAGGTCCTTCGGTTGGGGATGGTCGATGGGGGGCGACCCTATGTCGTTCCGATGAATTTCGGTTTCGACCTTCGGGACGGCGTTCTGGAACTCTACTGCCACAGCGCTCCGGAGGGGCGCAAGATCGAGATCCTGCGGAGAAACCCCGAGGTGTGCTTCGAGATGGATTGCGGGCACAGGCTCGTCGAGGCCAAGGCGGCCTGCGGTTATGGCTTTGCCTACTCCAGCGTCATCGGTGAGGGGACGGTCGGCTTTATCGAGGACCCCGAGGAGAAACTGCGGGCGCTGCTGGAGATCATGGAGCACCAGACGGGGCGATCGGATTTTTCCATCCCCGACGCGGCTCTGCGCGGCGTTCTGGCCTTCAGGGTTGCCGCCGGATCCTTCACGGCCAAACAGAGGCTCCTTCCTCCCGGGTCCTGAGGCTGGAGGCGAAAATGCCGCAGAGTAATGTGTATGCCCTTTTGGGGCTGCTCTCCTTCGGACTTGCGCTTCTGGTCGCCCGTCTGGTGGTGAAGGTACAAAGAGGCGAGTACCCCGGCGGGGATTTATGGGTCCTGTACCTCAGGATGCTGTTGGGCTTTTTGTTCGCGGCCGCCATCGTTTACGGCTACCGCTCTTTTTTCCGGTAGAGTAAGCGGCAGGCAAAAAATATGGATACCAATCAAACGGGGAGCGAAAATGAGACGAACGATTCTGATAATGGCTGTGTTGGGACTTCTCCTGGGAGTGGCCCTTCCCTCCGTGGGGGCCGAGCTCCCTCGTGCGGAGCTCGACGAGTCCGAGCGTCACTTCACTCGGGCATATGATTATTTTCTGGAGCGGGATTACTGGAATACGCTGGATTACCTGGACCGGGCCCTCAAGGCGAACACCTATCTGGTCGATTACTACCTCCTCAGAGGGCTGACCGCGGCCCGAACGGGGGACTTTGAAGAAGCGCGCAAGGCCCTGTCCGGCTACCTCGAGGTTCGGGCCATGGACCGTACTGCGCCACGGATCCTCAATTGGTTCCTGGCTCAGGAGCGTCTGCTTAAAGCGGTCCTGAGCCCGCTTCCCATCACTTTACGGTGGCAGTTCTCTCAGCCCGACCTCCAGGAGGAATGGGGGGGCGGTATTCTGCGCCCCTTCAACGTGAAGGGGCTGGGCAAGGTGGATGCGCTGGATACAGCGCTTTGTCTATGCGACACGCTGGGCGGCAATGTCTACCTGTCCGAGGGAGGAAACGGGTTCCGGGCCGTCTCCGTTCCGTCCCCGGCTGCCGCCCTTCCCGTAGGGGACGGGACGTTCTTCGTCTTTGGCGTTGATGGGGATGTCCATTCCTTTTTCGATATCTCCGGCGAAAACATCTCTCTGGACCTGAGGGGGCACGTGAACTCGCATATCGTGGATGCCTGCTGGATCTCGGAGGCGGAGTTTGCCGTGGCCGATCCCATAGCGCGGTCCATTGATTTCTACGACAGGGAATCCCTGCGGCATCTGGCGTCCTGGTCCCCGCCGGAGGGGGATATGCTGTTCGAGCCCGTGGGGATAAGCCGATACGCGAACTGGCTGGCCGTCGCCGACCGCGGCAACGGCAGGGTCTACCTGCTGGATGCCGTCAGCCGGCGAGAATTCTTCCTGGCCGAGGTCTCGATGCCGCGCGATGTCGCGTGGTCTCCCCTGGGGGAGCTCTTCGTCCTTTCCGAAAAGGGAGAGCTCTTCCGCATCGGGCTTGACTTCGGGCGAAAGGAGGTCCGAAGCTTCAATCGCCTGAGGGCGGACCTCCAGGACGCCTGGGCGCTTTTTCCGTCGCCCTGGGGAGACCTGTACTGCCTGGATGTCTCGGCTTCACGGCTCTTCAAGGCGACGATGCTGCCCTCCCAGGATACGGAGCAGGGATTTTGGGGGCTGTACAGCCCCGTTCTGGCCCTGGATAAGGACAAGGAGAGCTTTCTCGTGGAGGCGACCGTGGGCACCCCGTTCGTATCCTACTTCAGGGATGCCTCGGTGGTTGTGCATTCCGTCTGGAACGAGAGGACCATCCGCTCTTCGATGCAATGGTCGCCGCGCCCCTCTCTCGATGCGTTGCTGCTGCATCGCACCCTGTCTCAGGGCTCCGTTTTGCCTCCCACCCTCAAGGAGGTTCGCACCGAGAGCGGGCAGGACATTCGTATCGCACTCCCGCCCCTTTGGTCCCTGCACAGGGGGACGCTGACCAATGTGATCGTGGATTCCTCGATCCTCTTCTCTCTGGACGAGTTGTTGGCCCTGACCCGTTTTTGTCTGGAAAACGGTCTGCGGATCGACGTTTGGGCCCGTGATATTCCCTCTCTGCCCCTGGCCCGAGCCAGCGCCTTCACGGGGGGGACGACGCTTTTCTCCATGGCAGGCTCTCCGAAGATATCCCCGCCCTGGAGCCGGGTTCGGATCCAGATTCCGCTGCCCAGGGAGCTCTCCTCCTCGGGGTACCCCAGCCGTTCCATGTTGGCCGTCTATCTGGATATCGGTCTGGTCCAGATGAAGGGGTGGATCCCCCTCTGGCCCGACCTCCTCTTTCCCTAGGATGTGGTATAGGCCCGTAGAACCGTTCCAACGGACGAACGCCCCGAGCGAGCCTGGGCCTCGCGCGGGGCGTCTGGGGCTTATACCAATTCGCGTTTTCGGTTGGATTTCCATTAAAAATAGCGTAAAATCAAATGGATTTTCGAGACGAATTCGGGGCGCTGGATATACGGATTCTGCAGAGGACGAAGACGCTCCGAGCGGAGCCGGACTGCTCCGGGAAACGAAAAACCGGGTAAAGCACGACCTTGGAAATGGGCTGTGGCTCATCGAGCCCCAGCAGGAGGAATTTTCGTGAGACATCAAAAAACAGCGCTCTATTTTTTGTATGTCCTCTGGACACTGATCTCCGTCGCGTATGTGTGTTCCTCCGCCGCTCACGCTGCCGATCTCGAGATAGTCCAGGGGGAGGATGTTTATGTAGGCCGTGAGATCGTTTTGTCCCTGCAAGGATCAGTCCTCTCAGAGAACCCCCTGTTTGAATGGTCCGTCAGCGGCGACGTTAAATCCATCCTGCTGAGAAACGGAGGGGCCGAGTGCACGTTCACCCCGATCAACACATCGGCCATCGATATCGAGACCGTCGCAAAGAATAATGACGGTCAGGTTCTGACCACGGCGAAGATTGGGTTCACCCCGCGCTACTTTGAGGTGGGGGTTGAGAAGCTGGAGGAGGAACCCCTTATACTTTGGGACATCCAGGCCAAGGAGGATCGTCCCACAACGGAACTGGCCAGTAACCGCCCCATCCGTTTCGAGGCCAGACTCACCCCTTCCTACGGCGGAGAGCTGCATTACCTCTGGACCTCCGACGCCTCAACGTCGATCCTGAGCAGCGACGCCTCCCAGACCACGATAGCCCGTAGCGAGATCGGGGACTCCGAGCTCTCCGTCCAGGTCTATAACGCGGCGGGGATTTTGCTGGGGCGTACCTCCTGCATCGTCTCCGTCACCGTACCATCCTCCCGTATCGAGGACTCGGCACGCCACAAGGCGGGCTGGATGGATTGGCTGGAGGCCCAGTCACACTGGACCCAAAGCCGCTACTCCGATGGAGTGGAGCTGGCAAGGCGCGCCGCATCCAAAGTTCCCGAGGACCCCGACATCGCGGAGGGAGTCAAGGTCATGAGCGCCAATTACGACCGGGTCCTCCGGGCCCTCGAGCTCCAGAAGAAAGGCGCGGAGCAAAGGGGAAAGGACCTCCTCTCCGACGCGCTGAAAACCTTCCGCCGAGCCCGCGTCGTGTGGCCCATGCCCGAGAGTGAGTCGAGCATCAAGGAGCTCGAGGAAGCGATCGATGCCCTCCGGGTCAGGAATCAAAAGGCGGAGTGGCTGAAGGACACTGCGGCGGTCTACGATCAGGAGGGTCAGATCCAGGAGGCGCTGGACTACTACAATCAGTCTCAGGCTCTGGTTCCATCCCAGGCTGTCGAAGAGCGGATATCCCGCATCTCCCGGCGCTTGGCGCTCATCGCCGAGGCGGACAAGCTTGCCGGAACGGGGAGTTCCCTCGAGCGGAAGGGAAAGCTCATCGAGGCTATCGAGAGTTACAAGGCCAGCCTCGAACACAACCCCGACGGGGCCCTGGCCCAGCATGTGAAGGAACTCGAGGAGATCGTTGCCCAGCGTAAGAGGCAGGCCGTAGCCCTCCTCCGGGAGGGAAGCGAGCTGCAGAGGAAAAGGCAGGAGCCCGAGGCCCTGCTGAGGTATCGGGAGAGCATGGTCATGTGGCCGTCCCCCGAGGCACAGAAGCGGATCGACGCGTTGGAGAGGACCGTCCAGCTTCCCAGGAGCGCGGATATACGCGCCCCGGAGAACTTCGGCATCGGGACGAAGTCCGATGCCGCACACTTCCTGATCGCCGGGAACAAGCTTTACGGCGAAAAACGCTACAGGGAGGCCCTGGTTCAATACCGCAAGAGCTATGCGATCTCCCAAGACCAGATCCTGTCTGAGCTGATACGGAAGTTGGAGGCCTCCCTGGACGAATACGAGGCCATCCAGGCCGCCAACAAATTGATCAAGGAGGCCAACCTTCTTTATAACCAGGGGCATATCCGGGAGGCGGCGGCGAAGTACCGGGAGAGCTTGGCTGCCCACACCAACGCGGAGGTCGAGGCATTTCTCAAACATATCGAGAGCACTGTTCCCGCCAGTACCGATGCCTTGCCGTCTGGGCAGGAAAAATAACTTCCACGCATCTTCCGGGGCCGGTCCGGCGTTCTTGAGGAGGGAAATCACTTGCTGATCATAGGTTTCTGCAACCTGAAGGGCGGCGTCGGCAAGACGACAGCGTGTCAGAACGTAGCCGTAGGATTGGCCCGTTTGGGCAAGAGGGTCGCCGTTCTGGACCTGGACCCACAAAGCAACCTGAGCTCCAGCTTCGGCATCTCGGTTGCCCCCGGAGCCCTCCAGATCCTCGATCTGCTCTCCGGAGAGGCCGGGTGGGACGATGTCGTGGCCTCCAAAGAGGGGGTTGACGTCATCCCCAGCTCGCTGGATTTGGTCATGGCGGAACTGCACCCCGAGGGTGCCATCGGGAAGGACACGCTCCTCCGCGAGGCCCTGGCCATCCTGGATCCCAAGCGCTATGACTTCATCCTGTTGGACAGCCCCCCTCAGCTCGGCGTGTTTACCCGCAACGTGCTGACGGCCTCGAACCTGCTGGTCGTCCCCTTGGACGGAGGTTTCTACAGCCTGGCTGGCCTGCGCCTTCTCAACGAGGCCGTCCCGCTGTTCAAGGCACGCCTCAACCCCCAACTCACGTTTCTGGGAATCCTCATGACCCGCCATAACCCCAATGTCTTTATCTCCCGCGAGGTGGCTTCCGAGGTTCGTAGTTTTTTCGGAGACCTGTTCTTTTCGGCCTACGTTCGGCAAAATGTCAGCCTTATAGAGGCGTCCAGCCTGGGTATGTCCGTCTTCGCCTACGACCCGACAAGCAATGGAGCACACGACTACGAGCGTGTCACGGCCGAATTTCTCGAGAGGTGTCAGAATCATGGCTAAGAAGATCAGACCCAGCCTGAAGGATTACCTGCGGACGGGGGTCGTTCGGTTCAACGATGAAGGGGAACAGGGGACCGACGCGGAGGGGGCGGCACTCCCCGCCTCTCCTCCTGCCGATGACCACAGCCCGTCGGCGGCTCTCCTCGCCCTTCTCTCGGAGCGCGACCGCCTGACGTGGGAGCCGATCCTCGGCGCCGGAACGGAGATACGAACCGCCCCCCTCGACTTCACGAAACTAAAGGATGAGTTCCACAGCGCGGACAAAAACCGTTTCACCTACTACCTGCTGGCGGACGGGGAGGAGCACCTGCGCCCGGTGAGGACGAGCGCCCAGATCCAGAGCCCGCTGGCGCTCCTCTTGAAATGGGACGAGACGGGCATCCTGACCTGCTACGGACTTCAATTACGGACTTCAATGATCCCAACGTCGCGGTGACAAACGTTACGATGACAAGAAGGAGGCCCTCAGCGGGCCTCCTTTCAATTTTTATCAGCGTGAACGGGTACTGGGGCCCTAAAGTGCCGTTAAATGCTCCTGATAGGAGCTCTGGAGTCCCTCCAGCACAGCAAAGATATTCTCGGCAAGTTTACGGTTTCCCGCGCTGTAACGCATCAGCCCACCCCTGAGGTCATCAGCGGAGGCACAATAACGGGCCAGGATCTCCGTCCCTACCAGGATATTGTATTGGGGTTCCAGCATTGCCTTTGCATTCTTGATATGGGGGTATTTTTGAGTGATGCTCCTGCGATGGACGCGCCAGCGCACCTGCATCAGGCCATAGTCTCCCCCTCGGGAGACTGCGTCGTGGCGCGCCGAGGATTCCTTGACGATCATGGCGGCGACGACGAAAGGATCCTGCCGGAACTTTTCTCCGGCCTGGAGGATGTACTCCGCGTATTGCGACGCGGCCTGCTGACTCAGCTTGGAATTATAGTGCCGCATCAGGGCAGCGATACTTTTTTTCTGGGCTTTCCGATGCTTTTCGAGCTTCGCTATCCGGGAAGGGGCATCATGCGCATCCCTTGAAGCGGATGCCGTCAGAACGGCAAACTGCGGTTTGTACTGAGATGCGGCAAGCGGAAAACTATAGAACTCCAGCTCCGCACTCGCCGCGGAGGAAAAAAGAAGGGGCATCAAAACAGATCCAACAAAAATGCGGACCATGAAAAGAAAATTCATGGGAAAAACCTCCTCACTTCAATGCGACATCACAGTCTCTGCTGCTCGCCTCCATAGTTTTTTCAATCGATCAATCACTCAATTAATTTCTTCAGGCAATTTCTTCATCGCCATCAAAACAAAAGAGCAAGAGAAGGAATCTCTCGCCCGCTCTTTGAAAATCCGCCACGCTGCATATCCGGCACAGAACAACATCCCCAGAAGACAAGCTTACTATAACACGATGGGAACCCAGGATAAATCGGAAAGTCAAGGGGAAGAGAAAACCTCTCTCCTCCCCTTGCAAAAAACTACTTTTCGTTCATTTTTTCTTTGCCTTTTTCTTCGGCGCATCTGCGGGCTTCTTCCTCAAGGCTCCGCCGGGCGCCTTGACGCCCTTGTTTCGCTGATCCCGCAGCGTCATCCGGGCGACCTCAGCGCTGACAGGACGTCCCTTACTGTAGCGGATCACGGCTTCCTGCCAATCTCCGCTCTCATCGGGAGAATAGTCCCCAATCGCACGGCGCAGCTGTACCAGGGCGACATACATCTCCTTGACGGAATTGAGGTATTGGGTGCGCACTCCCTGATACGCCGTCTGGGCATTGATGAGGTCGATCTGCGCCCCCATACCCTCCGAGTACATCAACTCCGTGATGCGGAGCTCCTCCTCTGCGCGCTCCACCTGACGTTTTTTGTCCGTCTCCGCAACGGAGGCGTTTTTCCAATTGTTCATCGCCACAGCCAGGTCACGGCGCGTCTGCTCCTCGAGGGAGGCCAGGCTGTGCTCCGCCGCCTCAACCGTCCTGTTCGCGCCCAGCACGTCATATTTTGTCCGGTTCCCATCGACAATAGGAATGCTCAGTCTCAGGGACGCCATTGCCTCCCCGTCCTGCGGGCTTGACGAGAGCTTCGGATCCGCCCAGGCCGTCCATTGTGCCCCGAAGTCAAGGGTGGGAGCCATTCCCTTTCCCCTCAGCTTCTCGATGACACGGGCCCTCTCCACCGCCAGACGGGCCGCCCGGACGTCCGGACGGGCCTCCAGGGCCTTCTGGAGGCTGGGAACGACATCGAACGCGGGGACGTGGAGCGTCTCCTCCATCGGGACGACCTCCATCCCCCCCGCGATGTAGGAGAGGTTGGCCAGCAGGTTGAGGTAAGTCGTCTCGGCCTCCTTGACCAGGCTTTCCGCCTCGACCACCTGGGCCTCGGCGCGAACGACATCCAGCTTGGGGACCAGCTGTTGGCGGAATTTTTCCGTCGTCACCCGCAGGTTCTCCGAGCGCTGGCGCAGGATGTCCTTCTGCAGCGAGATGTTCTCCCGTGCGAGGACGGCCGACCACCAGGTCTCCTCCGCCGTAGCGATCAGCGTATTGAGGTTCGCGTCGAACTGAGCGCGCTGTTCCTCATAGCCCAGAATGCGTTGGCGCTCGTCCAGGGAATGCCTCCCCGAGATATCGATGCGGTGAGTCAGGCCCAAGGTCAGGCTGCCGGCAGTAACATCGGACTCCTTCCCCCCCATTGAGCTCTGCCCCGAGAGCCAGGACCCCGATGCTGAGACGATGGCCTGAGGACGCTGATCCGCAACACCGCTCAGCACGGCATAGTACGCTGCCTCGACGGACTTTATGCCCGCCTGTAAAGAGTGATTTGCCTGGAGGACCTGTCGCAGATATTCATCGAGCTCCAGCGGCCCGGAAGCCCCCGCCGGCCCCCCACAGGCTCCCATCGCCAACGACAGCGACAAAACGAACCCACAGAAACGTCTCAAATCAGCCACCTCAAGTATCAAAAAATCAACACAGGCTCAATCCCCTCGGCCTCGGAAGGGCATCGAAGCGCGCCATCCAAAGCCCATACCCTCCGAACGGGGTCCTACGATTATACTATAATGCAGCAGGCCAGGAATCACCGTGGCCTGCGCGGGCCCGCACCCAAATCCGCAGACAAAATTTTGGGAAGGCGCCGCCAAGGGCGGCGGAGGGGTTTGTTCTTAGCCCGCTCAACACCCCTCAGCCGCTGGGCCATCTGGGTGCGCTCGCTGGATACGCTGGATATCTGCGCCGCCCTGGAGGAGAAACTACCCGTGCAGCCTGTGTGAGGGATCAGCCCGCGAGATGCCTGAGGCACAGGCATTCCGACCCGGAGGCGGCGGCACG
>CAUPUB010000029.1:0-24659 GCA_963514535.1 uncultured Fretibacterium sp. | reverse complement strand
CGGACCCTGGACGAGCTGGACGTGAAGGAGATGATCTGCCCTCTTGCCGTTCTGGACGTCCACGAGAAGGCGGCGAGGAATCCGGACTACGCGGCCGCTCCAGAGGACCTGACGGATTGGGAGCGCCGGAACGGCCGCCTGCCCGAGGGGGCCTTCGTCGCGTTGCGCACGGACTGGCACAAGCGCTGGCCGGACGATGCCGCGTTTGCCAACGTCGATGCGGCCGGAGTGCCTCACTTTCCGGGCTGGGGGCTGGAGCTTCTGCGGGTTCTCTGCGAAGAGCGGCATGTCCGCGCACTGGGACATGAGACCACGGACACCGACCCCGGCTGCACCAGAAGTCTCTCGGGGGAGGCCTACGTGCTGTCCCGGGACATCTACCAGATAGAGCTGCTGACGAACCTCGACCTGCTCCCTGAGTGGGGCTCCCTGATCGTCGCCTCCTGGCCCAAGCCCTACAAAGGGTCCGGGTTCCCGGCCAGGGTGTTCGCCATCCTGCCCTGAGCCCTCGGGTTGTCCTCTATCTGGTATCCATCTGGCTGGTGTCCATCTGGTGTCCCCTTCTCCCGATGTTCCCGAAGGGTGGGATACCGGCGTTTTCCATCGCGGTATCCCATCCTCCGCTCCGTCATTATAACTGCTGACACCGAGTCCGCCTATAGGGCGTCAGCGCATGGCTACAGCCAGCTGCCAACCCGAGACTACGCACTTTTCCTCAACAGGAGCGCTCCAATGAAGGCCAGTGTAAGACCACCCCATCCCGCGTCGCATCCGCCACCGCCCGAGGCTGTTCTTTGGTTGGATGGGATATCCGGATCCGGTATCGCTGGTAGGTTCGGATTTGGTGTCGGGCCCGGATCTGGTGTCATCGGTGGGTTCGGTTTCGGCGGCGTGGGCGAAACGTCGGGCGATGCCGGAGGAGAGGGGGGCGTTGGCGTATCAGTCGGGTCCTCCGGCAGGGTCGTCGCTCCCGCCGCCATCCTCAGGGACGGCATCCCGTACATACATATCTTCTCCCCGTTCTTCTCCGCGGGCGGCAGCTTGATCCCACCTTTTAAGAGCCCAATGAGCTGCCCTGGCGTCGCCGTGGGGTACTTCGCCGCCAACACCGTAACCATGGCTGCAATGTGCGGGGCGGAAATGGACGTTCCATCGCCTATACCGATATCACTCTGGAACTTCGTGTCCGTAAGCGAATGTAATACCAATACCTTGCTTCCCGGCGCCTGGAACTGTAAAGCTGTAGAACCGTAATTCGTAAAATCCGACGCTGCGCCGTCCCTGTTCACGCTCGCTACCGTAACCAGGTTTTTGAGACCTGTAAAACTTCCGGGATAGGCGTAATCCCCACGCTTCCAGTTCACTCCCGCTGGCGGGTCGCGGTCAATGGGCTTCCCCACGATGTTCTGTTCGTTGCCAGCCGCGGCTACGAGAACGAAACGCCTCATGTCGTTAAGAGCCTTGTATGCTATATACACCGGATGCTTGCGAATTTTATTCGGTGAATTATTCGAATAAAATCCAAAGGACATGTTGACTGCCCTGACACCCGAGAAGCGCTCTCCCGCCAAAGCGTTCAATCCCCTCAGCATATGGTCTTGCCTGCCTCTTCCGGATGCATTCAGTATCTTGAACATCGCGATCTCACTGCCCTTTGCGACGCCGATTATCCCGCTTATCGAACCATCCGCCGCTACCGTTCCGGAAACACCCGTCCCGTGCCCCTCATAGTCCTGCCAGTCGGGTAGATCCGCCCTTTTTTTCCCGGGCTCTTCATCTATAAAAGACCGGTTGAGCGTGGTCAAAAACGGTCGGACGCCTGGATGCGTCGAATCCAACCCGGAATCCAAAACGTAGGTGATGGACTGCGAGACATCCACGCCGTCAAGCGGCGCGTCCACCATCTTCGTGTTATAGAGATACGACAACAGATGCAGTTCCACCTCCGCGGCCCGCATCTTGGGATACACCGGCCGGGACTCCCCTACCGCGTGCACTGTGATATCGCTGTCACGCGTCACGGAGATGACGTTGGAGCTCTTCGCCAACGCTGCCACGAACGCATCCTCGTTCGTCACCGCATTCATCCTCACCAGTACGTACCCGTCTACCGCCAGGTTCTCGTAGACCTCCTCGACCACGCCATCCGCAAGCTCCGCCGCGGCAACCGCCGCATGCTGGATGCTCCGCGCAGCCGCAGCCGGCAAAACCCCCTGCTGCTTGTACCCGGCCGGCGCCTTCATCACCACCGTAACCGATGCATCCGCGCAGGCTGCAAATACCACCGCTGCCGCGACCGCTAAAAATATCCGAACACATCCAGCCCTTAACTTCATCAATCCAACATCCCTTTCCGTATACGTATAAAAGAGGAACAGCAGCACACAAGCGCTCCCCTCGAACGGGGAAGCGCCTGCGTACCGTCCAACTGTCCCGAAAGACACCGAAACGTCAGTTCCGCCCGTCGAGAACCGCCAGCAACTCCTCGGAACCGGGCCTCCGGGAGTAGTCCGACTCCGTCCAGGCATAAAGGACCTTTCGAACCTCATCACACAGGAAGACGGCCGTCACGGGGAGCTCCCAGCTCTCGTCGCCGTTGTACTCCGAGAGGTCCAACCCCTTGGTCCGATAAACATCCCGAACGGCCGGCTCGACCGCAAAGACCAGGTCCAGGCTCCGCGCATAGGCGTTGCCGGGGTCGCTCAACAGGGGAAAGCCCAGCTTCAACTTCTCGGCCAGCGCATCCATCCTCTCTCCGGTCATCGGCGAGAGGGCGACGACGTCCGTATTCCTGGAATGGAACGCCTCGAGGGCTGCGCCATAGTCCTGCAACTGCAGGACGCAGTAACCTCACCACGCCCCCCTGAAGAAGACCAGGGCTAGCCGACGGGAAGTCCCTCGAAGTTCCGCCGCTCCTCCCACGGAGGGAAGCGGCGGCAGAAAGTCCCCTACCTTCGGCGTCCTGCGCACCACCGTACCCACGTTATCCTGGAACCGCCTCATGAGCTCCAGCTGCCCCTCGGTGAAGCGCGAGTGAGAGTCCGAACGGAACCGATCCAGCTTTTCCTTCAATGACATCTTCCAGCCTCCTCCATCACATAAAATATCGCATAAAAATTTTTCCCTCGAACGACCTCTGGGAATCAATTATATCCGAACATATCCGACGGCGGCTTCGCACCGGCATGAAGCCATTCGTTCCAATACCGTCCTTCCGGGCCGCACCTTCTGCATTCTCGAAGACTTTTCCTCTTTTTCTCGCAAGGGCTTTCTTTTCAATTTGACAACTCTCCGTTTTTCCCCTATGCTTCAAAAATAAGGCGTTTCGATTTGTTTTGGGAAATAACTTGACGCCTCTGCGCGAGGGGGCGAGGGGGGAGGATCGTGAATGACGCATACGGACGAAGGATCGACTATCTGCGGCTTTCCGTGACCGACCTCTGCAATTACCGCTGCACCTACTGCATGCCGGACTCGGGGGTGCCCAAGAAGGACCACTCGGAGGTCTTGTCGGTCGAGGAGTGCGTCGACGTGGCAGCCCAGTCGGCCCGATGCGGGGTGCGCAAGGTGCGCGTGACGGGTGGGGAGCCTCTGGTGCGGCGCGGCATCCTGGACATCTGCCGCGGCATCGCGGAGATCGGCGGCATCGGGGAGCTCTGCCTGACCACGAACGGCTCCCTGCTGGGCGGTCTTGCGCGTTCCCTCCGAGAGGCCGGGGTGGACCGTCTCAACGTCAGCCTCGACACGCTGAGGCCGGAGCGTTTTGCGTCCCTCACCCGGCGCGGCTCCCTGACCGACGTGCTGGAGGGCGTCGACGCGGCGCTCCGCGCAGGATTCGGCCGCCTCAAGTTCAACGTGGTGCTGATAGGGGGAGTCAACGACGACGAGATCCCCGATTTCGTTGCCCTCACCCAGGAGCGTCCTGTCGAGGTGCGCTTTATCGAGCTGATGCCCATCGGGGAGTGCGCGGATTGGGACCGCTCCCGCTTCGTCGGGGGAGGTCGGGTGCTCGAGGCCTGCCCGGACCTGCGACCGACGGGTGCGGATGGCGTGGCGGCCCGCTACCGTATTCCGGGCTACGCGGGAACGGTGGGGCTGATCCGGCCGCTCAGCCATAAGTTTTGTTCGGAATGCAACCGGATACGGGTCACGGCGGACGGAAAGCTGAAACCGTGCCTCCACTCCGAGACGGAGATCCCCCTGAAGGGACTGAGGGGCGAGGCTCTGTTCCGGGCCATTCGAGACGGTATTCTGCAAAAGCCCCTCCAGCACGAGATGGAACGACGGGGCAGCCAAAGCGCCCGCCCGATGAACCGGATCGGAGGCTGACGTGGCCGATACGTATACGGAAGGCCGATAGGGATATGGAATAGGGATATGGAAGCTGGAAAGCGGGAGGGACGGGGCGATCGAGACATGGAAAAGCCGGCACATGACGCTTTGACGCACCCCGATTCAACACACTGTGACTCAACGCACTCCGACTTAACGCACTTCAACGACGAGGGACGGGCGCGGATGGTGGATGTCTCGGACAAGTCGGAGACCGAGCGCGTCGCGTGCGCCGCTGGGACTGTCCACCTGGACGAGGACACGCTGCGGCGGATCGAGGAGGGGCGGATCGGGAAGGGGGATGTCCTGGCCGTGGCTCAGGTGGCGGGGATCATGGCCGCGAAGAGGACCTCCGACCTGATCCCGATGTGTCATCCCCTCATGCTGACGGGGGTGGACATCCGGTTCCGGGTATTTCGGAACGGCGGCCGGTGCGGTATCGACATCGCCTGCACGGTGCGGTGCCGTGAGCGCACCGGGGTGGAGATGGAGGCCCTGACGGGCGTGTCCGTCGCGGCCCTGACGATCTACGATATGTGTAAGGCCGTGCAGAGGGACATCCACATCGGTGAAATCCGCCTGCTGAGCAAGTCCGGGGGGCGCAGCGGGGACTATCGGGCCGACGGACATCCCTGGACCGAGGAGGGAACGGCGTGCCCAGCGTGACGAGCGTGAACATCAGCACAGCGAAGGGAACGCGGAAGAACGAGGTTCCCCTGATACGCCTGGTCCGGGATCACGGCATCGAGGGCGACGCCCACGCGGGGAACTGGCACCGCCAGATCAGCATGCTGGCGGAGGAGAGCGTCGACACGATGCGCGCCGTGTGCTCCCTGCCCCTGACGGCCGGGGCCTTCGCGGAGAACATCAACACCGAGGGGATCGATCTGAAGGCGCTTCCCGTCGGGACGCACCTCCGAATCGGCGAGGCCGAGGTGGAGGTCACCCAGATCGGCAAGCGATGCCACAACGACGGCTGTGCCATCCAGAGGGCGGCGGGGCACTGCGTCATGCCCACGGAGGGGATCTTCGTCATCGTGATCCGCGAGGGGATCGTCCGTAAGGGAGACCCCATTGAAATCCTGAGCGGCACTGCGGAGGCAGGGAACAAAGATGGAGCGGATTAAGGTCCAGGACGCGGTGGGGCAAGTGCTCTGCCACGACGTCACGCGGATAGTCAAGGGAGACGAGGCGGCGGGGACGGCCGGGTTCAAGGGGGCGCAGTTCCGCAAGGGACACGTGATCCGGGAGGAGGACATCCCCGTTTTGCTCTCGATGGGCAAGGAGCACGTCTACGTCTGGGAGCTCGGGGAGGGGATGCTGCACGAGGACGACGCGGCGCAGCGCCTCTGCGCCCTCTGCAGGAACGACCGCATGCGTCCCACGGAGGTTCGCGAGGGTAAGATCGAGCTCGTGGCGGAGACCGACGGACTGTTCCGCGTGGACTCGGCCCGCCTCCGTGCGGTCAACGGCGTGGGTGAGATGATGATTGCGACGAGGCGGGGGGACTCCCACGTCTCGGCGGGAACCCGGCTGGCCGGGATGCGTGCGATCCCCCTGGTGATCGAGGCGCGCAAGCTGGAGGAGGCGGAGCGGGCCGCCGGTCCCAAGCCGCTTCTGGAGCTCCTGCCCTACCGGCTGAGGCGCGCGGGGATCGTCACCACGGGGAGCGAGGTCTATCACGGCAGGATCAAGGACACCTTCACGCCCGTGATCGAGGAGAAACTGAAACGCCACGGCATGGAGAGGTCGTTTCACCGGGTGGTGGACGACGGAGTGGAGAACATCGCCACGGCGATCCGGGCCGCCCGGGACGAGGGGGTCGACCTCGTCCTCTGCACGGGGGGCATGAGCGTGGACCCGGACGACAACACGCCCGGAGCCGTCAAGGTATCCGGGGCCGAGATCGTGTCCTACGGTGCGCCGGTGCTCCCGGGGGCGATGCTGCTGATGGGATATTTCCGCGACGGCGTGCCCGTCATGGGGCTGCCGGGCTGCGTGATGTACGCAAAGACGACGGCGTTCGACCTCGTGCTGCCTTTGGTGGCCGCAGGGGTTCGGGTGACGCGCGAACACATCGTCTCCCTGGGCGAGGGCGGACTGATGTAGCGCAATGGGGTCGAGGGGACGCGTCCCCTCGCGGGGTACGGGGCGGAGCCCCGTAGGGTTGTTTTAGGGAGGTTTTTTCAATGAAGGAATTTGCTGTATGCGCACTTTTGCTGTTCTCCGTGTTCTTCGCCGCCGGCCGTGCCGTGGCCGCGGAGCCGACGGAGCTGGTGGTGTTCGGGGCGGCCTCCATGACGGAGACCCTCACACAGATCGCCGAGCTCTACAAGAAGGCCGAGCCGGACGTGAAGCTGACGTTCAACTTCGACTCGTCCGGGACGCTCAAGACCCAGATCGAGGAAGGGGCCGTCTGCGACCTCTTCATCTCCGCATCGCAAAAGCAGATGAACCAGCTGGACATCGCGTCCGACAAGAACGAGAAGAAGCTGGACTTCGTCCTCGAGGACACGCGCGTCAACCTGCTGGAGAACCGCGTGGTGCTGGTCGTCCCCAAGGGCAACCCCGCCGGCGTGAAGGACTTCAAGGACGTGGGGACGGACGCGGTGCGTCTGGTGGCGCTGGGGAACGACGACGTCCCCGTCGGGCAGTATTCGCGCGAGATCTTCACCAACATGGGGCTCTGGGACGGGATGCAGAAGAAGATCACCTTCGGGAGCAACGTCAAGGAGGTCACCACGCAGGTGCAGGAGGGCGCTGCGGATTGTGGCGTCATCTACGCGACGGACGCCGCCTCCGCGGGGCTGACCGTCGTCGCCTCGGCGCCCGAGGGGACCCTCAAGACGCCGGTCGTCTACCCCGCCGCGGTGATGAAGTCCGGCAAGCACCCGGAGGCTGCCAAGAAGTTCCTGGAGTTCCTGCGGACGCCGGAGTGCGCGAAGGTCTTCGAGGCGGTCGGATTTACCGTCGTCCGCTGATTACGGTTCCAAATCACCTGTATGCCTCGTTGTTTTTGCTCGCTTTGCTCGACGTACTATTGTGTACGCCCTCGCGGTGGCTCGCAAAAGCCGCCTCGCCTACGAAACGATTTAGAGCCGTAATTTGAATGGCGAGTGGTTGCACCATTATTTGAAGCGGGCGGACTGCGCGTCCGCCCGCTTTTTACGATGCAGGGGAGGCTTTCGCCTTGGATTGGTACCCTCTTTACAACTCTCTGCGCATCGCCGCGATCTCGACGGTGCTCTCCTTTTTTCTGGGCATCACGGCGGCGTATTACATCGCCCGCCTGCCCCGGCTCGTCAAGGGCGCCCTGGACGTCGTCCTGACCCTCCCGCTGGTGCTGCCGCCCACGGTCGTCGGCTATCTGCTGCTGTGCCTCCTGGGTCCGCGCCGGGTCCTGGGCGCGTGGGTGCTGGAGCACTTCGCGCTCCGCCTGGTCATGAACTGGTGGTCGGCCGTGTTCGCTACCACGGTCGTGGCCTTTCCACTGATGTACCGCACCGCACGCGGCGCCTTCGAGTCCTTCGATGAGACCCTGGCCCAGGCGGGTCGGACGCTCGGGCTCTCCGATACCGTTATCTTCTGGCGCATCCGGATGCCCTGCTGCCGGCAGGGGCTCCTGGCCGGGATGGTGCTCTCCTTCGCGCGGGCATTGGGCGAGTACGGGGCCACCAGCATGATCGCGGGCTACACGCCGGGGAGGACGGCCACGATCTCCACGACCGTGTACCAGCTCTGGCGGACGAACGACGACGCCATGGCCCTCCGGTGGGTCTGGGTGAACATCGGGATCTCCTTCGCGGTGCTCATGGCCGTGAACCTTCTGGAGAGGCGCAGGGAGGTACGATCATGGGCAAGGTAGAGGATTGGCCGGAGGGGGGAGCGCGATGAGCCTGTCCGTGTCCGTCAAGAAGGACTATGGAAATTTCCGTCTGGACGCTTGTTTCGAGGCCGGGAACGAGGCGCTGGCCCTTCTGGGGGCCTCCGGCTGCGGCAAGAGCCTGACCCTGCGGTGCGTCGCGGGAATCGAGCACCCGGACGAGGGACGCATCGTCCTGGACGGCCGCGTGCTGTTCGACAGCCATGCCGGCATCGACCTGCCCCCCCAGCAGCGCAGAGTGGGCTACCTGTTCCAGCAATATGCGCTCTTCCCCAACATGACCGCCCTGCAGAACATCGCCATCGGCGCCCGCGTCCCTCGCGAGGGCACTGGAGGAACGGGGAAAAAACGCCGCGACGCCGCAATGGAGTACATCGAGCGGCTTCACCTGGAGGGGCTCGAGCGCAAGTATCCCTCCCAGCTATCCGGGGGACAGCAGCAGCGCGTGGCCCTGGCGCGCATCCTGGCCTCGGAGCCCGAGGCGATCCTTCTGGACGAGCCCTTCTCGGCGCTCGACAGCTATCTGAAATGGCAGCTGGAGCTGGAGCTCGCCGACACGCTTTCGGGCTTTCCGGGGACGCTCCTGTGGGTCTCGCACGACCGTTCCGAGGTAGTCCGCAACTGCAGCCGGGTGTGCGTGATGGAAAACGGCGAGGCCGATCCTCCGGTCTCCGTCTCCGAGTTCCTCGGCGCCCCCCGGACCCTGCGGGCGGCGCGGCTGTGCGGCTGCAGGAACCTCGTCCCGGCGGAGCGCGGCGGCCGGCCACACGAAGTCTTCGTCCCCGCCTGGGGGGTCCGTCTGGCCTGCGCCGAGCCGGTCGGCGAGGAGGCGGCCTTCGCCGGGATTCACGCGCACCGCCTCCATTCGACAGAGGAGGGGGACGGAAATCGGATTCCCTACCTCGTCGCACGGGTCTTCGAGGATCTGGACCGCACGACGCTGGTGCTCCAGCCCGAGGGGAGCGGGCCAAACGCGGCCCCGCTGCGGATGGAGACGGACGCCGGGGTCCCTCTTCCGAGGGCCGGCGAGAGGATCACGGTCTCGGTCGCCCCCGAGGACGTCCTTCTGCTTCGGCGGTAGGCTTTTGACTTTTGGTAACGGGAGGAGGAATGGCATGTTTACGGCTGCGGTGGTAACGGTGAGCGACAGGGGGGCGCGCGGCGAGCGCGCCGACGGAAGCGGCCCGAGGATCGAAGCGCTCCTGAGGGAGCGGGGCTACGATGTCGTGCACAGGGAGATCGTCCCCGACGAGGCCGGGGAGATCGAGCGGGCGCTCGTCCGACTCGCGGACGAGCGGGATGTCGCGCTCGTCCTCACGACCGGGGGGACGGGGTTCTCCCCGCGCGACGTGACGCCCGAGGCGACGGAGCGGGCCTGTACGCGGATGGTCCCGGGCATCCCGGAGGCCATGCGTGCGGCGAGCCTGAGGGTGACGCCGCGGGGGATGCTCTCGCGCGGTGCCGCGGGGATTCGCGGGGGGACCTTGATCGTGAACCTGCCCGGCAGCCCCAGGGCGGCGATCGAGAATCTGGAGGCCGTCCTCCCCGCCCTCGAGCACGGTCTGGAGATGCTCCGCGGCGGACCGGCCGACTGCGGGGCACAGGGGCGTACATCCTAAGGGACGTAGGCCGGTTCGGGAGCATCCTGTTTGACAGGCCCCGGCCCCACTGGTATCATGGCTCCCAATTCGTATCGAGTCCGCATCGGGGTACCCCCTCCCCTGCTTTTTCATCCTTTATCTTTCATACTTTTCATACGGAGAGGAGCCGGCGATATGGGAAAGCATCAGATGAAGTTCGACAGGGAAGTCGTGGAGGTGGAGATCCCCGATTCCGACCTGCTCGGGATTCTGCGCAGCCGCGAGGTCCCCTGTGCGCCCACGGAGGAGGAGGCGGTCCGGGAGGCCCTGGCGAACCCGATCGGCACCCCGAGGCTCGAGGATATCGTCAGGCCCGGGGAGAAGGTCTGTATCGTCACCTGCGACACCACCCGCCTTTGGCAGCACCCCAGCGTGTACCTGCCCATCCTGGTGGAGGAGCTCAACGCCGTCGGGGTACCGGACGAGGACATTTTTTTCATCTCGGGCACCGGAACGCACCGCGGTCAGACGCCCGAGGAGCACAAGGCCATCGTCGGCGAGGACCTCTACCGGCGCTGCAAGGTCTACGACCACGACAGCCGCACGGATGCGATGACGGACTTCGGCGTCACGAGCCGCGGGACGCCCGTTCGATTCAACAAGCGCGCCGCCGACAGCGACCACGTGATCGTCACGGGAGGCGTCGTCTATCACTTCATGGCCGGCTGGGGCGGCGGAAAGAAGGGGATCTTGCCCGGCATCGCCTCCTACGAGACCGTCATGGCCAACCACGCCCTGGCGCTCAACCCCCTCCCCGGCAAGGGGCGAAATCCCGTTTGCCGTACGGGGAGCATCGATGGCAACCTCATCCATCTGGACATGGTGGAGGCCGTCGGGAAGCTGGACCCCAGCTTCCTTCTGAACGTCGTCATGAACGCCTCGGGGAAGATCGGGTGGGCCGTCGCGGGCGACTGGCGGAAGGCCTATCAGAAGGGCATGGACATCGTGGACAGCGTCGACGCCGTCGAGATTTCGGAGAAGGCCGACCTCGTCGTCGCCTCCGCCTGCGGCTACCCCAAGGACATCAACTTCTACCAGACGTCCAAGACGTTCTTCAACGCCCAGGAGGCATTGAAGCCGGGCGGGGCGATGTTGATAATCAGCGCCTGCCCCGAGGGCTACGGGAACGAGGAGGTGCAGAGGATGCTTCTGGACTTCCCGGACAACGACGCCCGGGAGTTGGAGCTGCGCCGCGAATTCTCCATCGCAAAACACGTCGGGTTCTGTACCGGCGAGACGGCGGAGAGGTTCGACTTCCACCTTGTGACGAAAATGGATCCCGCCCTGCTGGAGGGTACGGGCGTCGTCGCCTCCCGTACGGTGGAGGAGGCCCTGGAGAAGATCCACGCCAAACACGGCAGCTCCCTGAGGACCTGGCTGATGCCCCAGGGGGCCAACACCCTGCCGAAGGTGGCAGGGCGCTGATACGAAGCACGTGAGACGTGTGGAGAAGGGCCCGTCGGCCTTACATGGGTGCTCATAAGAAAGTAATTTCTAACTATGGAGGAAGGGAGAGGATGCGGAGATGGAACGGACGACGATCGGTTACGACAAGCTGAGGCTTTACATGCAGAGGATGTTCGAGGTGGGGTTGAAGTACCCCGAGGAGTCCGCCGAGATCACGGCCAGGGTGCTGGTCGAGGCGGATGCCAGGGGGCATGCCTCGCATGGGGTGGCTCGGGTCAGCATGTACGCGGCCGAGGTGGGGGACGGAAAGAACGTCCCGCAGGCGAAACCCGAGATCGTGCACGAGACGCCGGTCTCCCTGGTGATCCAGGGGAACAGGGCCCCGGGGTTCCCGGTGTCAAAGATGGCGATGGAGCGGACCCTGGAGAAGGCGGAGAAGAACGGCACCTGCATGACCGTGGTCCGCGACTCCTGCCACTTCGGCATGGCGGGCTATTGGGCGGAGCAGGCGGCCGACCGCGGCATGATCGGCTGGGCGTTCACCAACACCCTGGGGACCGCGATCCCCCTTTTCGGCAGGGAACACCTGCTGGGGACCAATCCGATCAGCGTGGCCATCCCCACGGGCAGAAAGCCGCACTTCATGCTGGACATGGCGACGACGACCGTGGCGTTCGGCAAAATCGAGGTCGCGGCGCGGCGCGGGGGATCCATGCCGGCCGGATGGGCCGTCGACGAGACGGGCGCGGACACCACGGATGCCGTCACCGTCGCGAGCAGCAACCGCGGGAACAAGAGCCCCTACGGAGGCCTGCTCTTTTTGGGCGGAGCGACGGAGACCTTCGGAGGACATAAGGGCTATGGGCTTGGTCTGCTCGTCGAGCTCCTGACCTCCGGCCTCTCCATGGGCACAGCGTCGTTCGATACCTACGGGGACGGCTGCGGAATCTGCCACTGCTTCCAGGCCATGCGCATGGACCTGTTCGGGGACGCCGATGCAATCCAGGGGCACGTGGCCGGCATCCTGGATCGGATTCGCTCCAGCCCCAGGGCCGAGGGGCAGGAGCGCATCTACATCCACGGTGAAAAGGAGTTCGAGCGCCGGGAAAAGGCGCTGAGGGAGGGGGTCTGGCTCGACCCGGCCACGTGGAAACGGCTGGACGAGTACGCCGACAAGTTCGGCGTGGAGCGTCTGGAGCCGTAGGCTTCAACCGAGGAGGCGAAACGCTGTGGAACAGGAAGCCGTGAAAGAGGGAACAGAGGACCTGCTGCTGTCCTTTGACGAGCAGTATCCCTGCTGGACGCCTGCGATGCTTGCGTTGGCGGAACGGGACCGGTCGGCGGCCGACGGGCTGGTGCGCGAGGGGCTGCTGGAGTTCGAGGAGGACATTTACAGCCTGTCGGCGGCGGGAAGGGAAGCGTTTCTGAGGCTGGCGGGCGAGGCCTGTCTGCCCTTAAAGCCAGGCGTGACGTCAGACAGGGTGCGGACCGCGCTGCGAGGGGAGCTGATGCTGCTCCTGGATAAGCGACACCTCCAGCGGTGGGGGGTGAAGGAGTATGTCTCCCCGTTCCGGTTCGCGCTGCCCCGCGTCGGGGGAGCGGACCTCTTCGTCATGGATGGCGACATCCCGGTCTGGCACTATCCCGAGTCACCCGTCTTCAGAAGGATGGCCGAGGATTTTCCAGAGACGGGGGCGGCCGCGCGGAGCCGCCCCATGCCCAACGCCGCGAAGGTCCGTGCGTGGCTGGAGGCCAACGTCCCGGGCCTGCACGAAGCGGAGTTCGACCTGCTCTACAAGAGCCGGTACGACTTCCAGGCCTACGCGAAGTTTCCGCCCCTGCCCGCGGATCCCTGTGGCCTGTTCAATGCCGACCACTTCCTCTTCTCCTTCATGCCCGCTCCCGAGCCCGGGAACCTGACCCAATACCTGGAAAAAATCGGGGAGTTCCAGATGTTCCTGACGATGCTCAGGAGGCTGTACCTTCCGGGCTACGTCGATCTGGATGCGCTGGACCAGGACGGCGTCAACTGGCTCCTCTTTGCCTTCGCAGACGATGGCGATGCGGAGCACTGCGCGGAGCTGCTGAGCCCGATCTCTGAGGCCCTTCCGGGGCCGGCGTCACCCCTAGAGCTCTGGAGCATCAGCCTGGAGGGGCTGCGGAACTACCCGGGAGGGCAGGCGGAGACGATATGGGATATTCTGCCCTTTGCCGCCCACCCCATATATCGACTCACGTAATTCCCCTACACGATTCCCCGGATCTCGGAGAGGTTCGTGATGCCCTCCTTCTCCATGAAGGCCTCGATCCCCTCGATGATGTCCAGGGCGATGTCCGGCTTGGTGAAGGTCGCGGTGCCGACCTGCACCGCCGTCGCGCCGGCCATGATGAACTCCACCGCATCGCGCCAGGCGGCGATGCCCCCGATCCCCATGACGGGGATCTTGACCGCGTGGGCAACCTGATGCGTCATGCGCAGCGAGATCGGTCGGACGGCCGGGCCCGAGAGGCCGGCATAGACGTTGTCGAAGACGGGCCTGCGCCTGTCGATATCGATGGCCAGCGCGAGGTAGGTGTTCGTGAGCGAAAGGCCGTCCGCCCCCTCCTCCTCGCAGGCCCGGGCGAGGGCCACGATGTCCTCCGCGTTGGGGGAGAGCTTGACGACGAGCTTGTGCCGGCACTCCCGGCGCAGGATGCGGACGACCTCGCGTGCCGTCTCCGTCATGACCCCGAAGTTCATGCCGCCCCGCTTCACGTTGGGACAGGAGATGTTGAGTTCCAGCAGGTCGAGCTTCGCGTCGTTGAGGAGCGAAATGCCCTCGATGTAGTCCTCGATGCTGTGCCCCCCCAGGTTGACGATGTTCGCCACGTCGTGCCCGTTGATCCAGTCGAGCTCGTCCTCGATGAAGCCGCGCACGCCGGGGTTCTCCAGCCCGATGCTGTTCATGAGTCCGCTGGGCGTCTCCCAGACGCGGATGCCCTCGTTGCCGCCGCGTGGGGCCGGCGTGAGCCCCTTGGAGGCGATGCCGCCGAGCCTCGAGATGTCGAAGTATCCACCGAGCTCGCGCCCGAATCCGCAGGTGCCCGAGGCGAGCACCACGGGGTTCTTCATCGCGACCCCGGCGAAGTTCACCGCCAGGCACGCCGCGTTCGCCATCGTCAGAACACCTCCTCGGCGGGGAATACGGGGCCGTCCGTGCAGACCTTCCTGCGCCCCTTCGTCGTCCCGCAACTGCAGGCGAGGCATGCGCCGAAGCCGCAGGCCATCCTCTTTTCCAGGCTGACGTAGAGCTTCGTCCCGGAGGCGCGGCATTTGCCGTAAAGCGTCCTCATCATGACCTCCGGGCCGCAGGCCAGGACGCAGTCGTAGTCTCCGGGCTCGATCTCGTCCGTGATGAAGCCCCCGACCTTCACCGTCGTCCTGTCGCCGACGGCACGGTACTCCTCGGTCAGCAGGACCTCGTCGCTGAAGCCGAGGAAGAGGTCGACGGCCGTCGCCGGACCGTACGCCCCGAGGGTCCTCGCGGCGAGGTACAGGGGGGCGATGCCGGCCCCGCCGCCCACCAGGGCGACCCTTCCCGAGACGAGGGGAAAGGTGTTGCCCAGGACCCGGCCGGTCTCGACCGCGTCCCCCTCCCGGCACCGCGAGAGCAGGTCCGTGCCCTCGCCGACCACCCGGTACAGGAAGCTCAGCGTTTCGGCGTCGGCGTCGAAGACGCTGACGGGACGCGAGAGAAGGGGATAGCGGCCCCAGGCGCGCAGCATGCAGAACTGCCCCATTCGGGCGTCGTTCGGCTGGGCCACCCGCATCAGATAAAAGTCCCGGGAAATTCGTCTGTTCGACAGCACCTGGGGCACGGCGCGCCCCTCCTTCGTTTACCGTTCAATTTTTGGGCCTGACAAGCAGGCGACCAGCCCTGGAAAAAACTGTATCACCTCATTGCGTCGAATCGAAGCCACTGATGAAAAACCTAAGCGACCAACACAGCTTGCTGCGCTTCGCTGATTGTCTGCTTATGGGCTTCGCTTCGACGTAAGCGCCAGCACGGAGACCGCGGAACAGGCTGTATCACCTCATTGCGTCGAATCGAAGCCACTGATGAAAAACCTAAGCGACCAACACAGCTTGCTACGCTTCGCTGGTTGTCTGCTTATGGGCTTCGATTCGACGTAAGCGCCGACACACCATCCCCGGCCCGAAGGGCCGGGGAGAGGTGGTCGGCGCTAAAACATCCTCTTCTTCCACAGCCAATAGGCCGCCGCGCCGCTGAGGCCGAGGGCGACGAGCATCACCCACAGAAAGCCGCTCGGGTGCGCCTGGAATGGGACGCCGACGTTCATGCCCCAGAAGCTGGAGACGACGGTCGGGATCGAGATGATGATAGTGACGGAGGCCAGGAACTTCATCACGATGTTCAGGTTGTTGGAGATAATGGAGGCGAAGGCGTCCATCATGCCCCCCAGGACGTCGCTGTAGACCCGCACCATGTCGTAGGCCTGGTCGTACTCGACGATCACGTCCTCGAGCAGGTCGTCGTCCTCCTCCCGGAGCTTGATGAGTTCGTCGAACTGAGGGTTCTTGAGCGTCCGGACGAGCTTGTCGACGGCCACGCGGTTGCTCCGCAGGGAGCCCGTGAAGAAGGTCATGCCCTTCTCCAGGTCCATCAGCTTGAAGAGCTCCTCGTTCTTCATGGAGCGGCGCAGCGCCTCCTCGATCTTGTCGGACATCCGGTTCATCTCGTTGATGTACTGGAGGTAGGTCCCCGCCGTCTTGTAGAGGATCTGGAGCAGGAAACGCGTCCGCTTCCAGGTGCAGAACCCGCTGACGCCGCCCCTCGGCCCCGGCAGGATCGGGTTCTCCTCCAGACAGACCGTGATGAAGGTGTCGCGGGTGATGACGATGCCCAGGGGGATGGTGTCGAAGTCGAAGCTCTCGGGGTGCTTGGGGATATTGATGACGACCAGTATACAGGAGTCGTAGCCGCTGTCCTCGTCCATCTCCTCGAAGTCGATGCGGCTCGACTCCTCGACGTCCAGGGCGGCGCTCAGGAAATCCAGGGGCACGGCGGCGAGACGGGCCACATCCTCCAGCTCCTGGCGGGTGGGCGCAGTCATGTTGATCCAGCTTCCGGGACGGAGATTGTCCAGGGAGAGCTCCTCGTGACCCGGGGTCTTCAGGTTCGTGTGCGTTCTCAGTACCGAGATCATGAACATCCCTCCTTGGCGGCCCTTGGGCCCACTTTTCTTATTTTACACAAAAGAATGCCCATCGTCTCCTGTATCTGCTTTCTTTGTAAACTCCTGGGCATGCTCTTTCGACGCACTGGAAATGTTTTTTGATTCAGGTTCCGGTGCGTTGAAAAGCGCTTCTTCCTGGAGTGCCTCAAAGGAATCCCTGCAGGCGCGAAGGTTCTCTTTTCTGAGCCTCCATAATTCTTTCTCGGCCTCAATGCCCGTCCCCTGCCCGCTCCTGTTCAATGTATCAATTTGCGTCTTCACGAAAACCGCACAACCGTGGTAGGGCAATCGGCCCTCTCGTGTTTCCATGAAGCTGCTTCGAGCAAATTCACGATATTTCTCCGGCTCCATGACAAGGCTGACGGACGTCTGTGCATCCGCCAGCTTCATTAACTGATCGTTGAGCTTGTCTCTTTCGGCCTCGTTCGTCGTACAGTAGTTTCGCTGGAAAACAATGCAATACTTCTCCGCCAAAAGATTCTGCTGCGGGGACTTTGACCGAATAGCATCTTGAAGTAAACTGCAGAGCTCATTGATACCGCTCGAGTATTTGATGTTTTCAAATGACTGATCTCTCAAGTTCCTTAAACTACCGCATTCTGTAATGTTCAGGAGAAGATCTTTTTCAAAAAGATCATTCATGGAGCCACTTTTCCCCAAAAGCTGCGACCGCATCCGTGAGGTTAAAGCCTCCATCGATCAACCATTGAATACCATTAAAACGTTTAACATCATCCGCAACTCCAGGATGCAGAGGAATCTTAATCCTGAGTGCTGCAGCATCTTCTTTCTTCCCCAGGCTTTCTAATTCTTGTGCTTTCACGATAATCGCCATTGTTTCTTCCTTGCTCATGCTACTAGTCCACTCTTTCACTGTGAATCCCTCCCTTCGTCATAAAGCACACGCCCTTCCGATCAACTCACTCCACTCCGCCCGGCGGAGGCGACGAAGCGGTACGCACCCGGCCATAGCCCGAGAGGACCAGGTAGTGAGGCTTCGCCCCCCGCAGCGCCGTGATGCGGACCGTGGCTGCCGGGGTGAAGGTCCCCCACTGAGGGCTGTAGACGCTCTCGGGGGCGAAGGAACTATGGCGGACGAGCTGGAACCGAAACCCTGGGGCAGCGGGGAACGTCTCCAGAACCGGGTCGTCCCTCCATCTCAAGGCCAGGGTCTCCGCGGAGGTCCCGGCGCTGAGCCGAAGGGTAAAGGAACGCCCCGTCCGGTTCGCCTTCGTCAGGGAACGGAGGATCCAGCGCATGAGCCGCCCCGCCTCCCGCTCGGGGGACGCGCGGCCCCAGTTTACCGTCGCCGCCACCCCTGCCATCAGCCCCAGGATCAACAGGACGACGAGCACCTCCGTCAGGGTGAAGGCGGGGTCCCGCCTCATGAGCGAGGAGCGGTACCAAGGGCATTTCGGACGATCGGGACGGCTCAGGGGACTTACCTCCCGGAGGCGGACAGCCCCAGCTCGAAGACCCTGAGGTTCGCCTCCAGGTGCTTGGGCGGAGCCAGCTCCTCGAGCGCCTTCACGACGAGGTCCCGTTCCAGTCCGGGGATGCCCATGCCGCTGGCGGCGCCGAGAATGAGGACGTTCAGGAAGAGATAGTTGCCCTTCATGTGCACGTCCAGGATATCGTAGCCCGCGAAGCGGCAGACGTCGATCCCTCGGGACGAGAGATAGCCCGCGAGCCGCTCGTTTCGGAAGGCCGCATCGTCGTGAACGTTGACGACGAAGGTCCCCCCCTCCCTGAGATAGGGGAGGTTTCGGATGCCCTCCGACTGATCGAAGGCCATCAGGACGTCGGCCTGTCCCATACGGACCAGCGAGCTGCGGTAGCCGCCGATCTTGAAGTGGCTGATGACCGATCCGCCGCGCTGAGCCATGCCGTGGACCTCGCTGCCGATCACAGGAAGCCCCTTGCCGATCGCCACCCGACCCAGGACCCTGCTCGTGAAAAGGATGCCCTGGCCGCCTATCCCGACGATGACGTACTGCATATCCTTGTCCTGACGCATTTCAGTTCGCCTCCCTCTTCCCGATGGCCCCGTGCGGACAGACCGGCTCACACGTCCCGCAGGAGATGCAGTAGAGCGGGTCGATCGAGACCTTTTTTGCGCGCTCGTCGAAATGCAGCCCCGGACAGCCGAAGTAGTCGATGCAGTAGCGGCACCCTACGCATTTTTCGTGGTCGACGGTCATGGGGATGACCGGCTGTGGGCGCCGCAGCAGCATGCAGGGATGCCTGAAAATCAGGACCGCCGGGGTCCTCTGCGCCTCCGCGTGCTGCCACGCGCGCTTGACCGCATCGACCCCCGCGGCGTGGTCGTAGGCGGGCACGGTCTCGACGAAGGCGACGCCGCATCCGCGGACCAGCTGCTCGAGGTTGACGGCAACGCCGGAGTCGTCCTTTCTGGGCTTATCCCCCAGGCCAGGGTGCGACTGCCCCCCGGTCATGGCGGTGGAGCTGTTGTCCAGGATGCAGAGGACGAACGCATGGCGGTTGTACACGGCGCTGAGGAGGCCGGGCACGCCCATGTGGAAGAAGGTGGAGTCCCCGATGGTCGCGACGACGGGCCGGGATTGGCCCGTGACCTCGTGGGCCAGGAAAAACCCCGACGACACCGTGACGGCGGCGCCCATGCAGACGCTGGTGTCGATGCCCTTCTGGTTGATGCCCAACGTGTAGCAGCCGATATCCGATGGGTTGATGGCGTTGGGAAGCGCCCGGCGGATGGAGAAGAAACTGCTGCGGTGCGGACACCCGGCGCAGAGCTGAGGCTTGCGCGGGACGAGGTGCAGGTCCTCGATGACGGGGGCGAAATCCGGAAGGACATCCGCCTTCGGGGGCTCCTCCCCCAGGACCTCCGTCAGGATCGAGGCGATGACCTCGGGCAGGAGCTCCCCCGCGCCCGGGACCGTTCCGTCGCAGCGTCCCCAGACGTTCGTCCGATCCGTGAGCTGCATCTCGATGACGGGGTAACTCTCCTCGAGGACCAGCGCGCACTCGTGCCGCGCGGCGAACGCGTCCACCATCGTCCCCGGCAGAGGGAACGGCGTGCCGATCTTGAGGATGTCGACGTCCTCCCGGCCCCATTCCTTCAGCACGTCGCACAGCGACGCGAAGGCGATCCCCGAGGCGATGACGCCCAGCCTCGCCGGCTTCGAGGCGGGAAGCTCGTAGTTGTAGCGGCCCCAATCCGTCTCGAACTCCCCGCGGATTTTCTCCAGTCGTGCGTTGTGCTTGGGATGGGAGATGCGCACGAGAGCGGGCAGCGGGCACCAGCGCGCGGGGTTGCGGTCGAACTTGACGGGCAGTCCGCCGGCCCGGGCGGAGGGCAGCGCAACCGCCTGGCGCGAGTGGGAAATGCGCGTCGTCGGGCGCAGGACGGTCACGACGCCGTGCCGTTCGGACAGCGCGTAGGCGTCGGCGACCATGGCCGCGGCCTCCGCGGCGTCAGCGGGGTCGAGGCAGGGGACCTTGGCGAACATCGCGAAAAAACGGCTGTCCTGCTCGTTCTGAGAGCTGTGGGGACCGGGGTCGTCGGCGGCGATGAGAAGCATGCCGCCCTCGAGTTCGTAAAGGGCCGTCGTCATGAAGGGGTCGGCGGCGACGTTCAGCCCCACGTGCTTCATGACGCAGCAGGCACGGGCCCCGGCGAAGGCGGCGGAGACGGCCATCTCGTAGGCAACCTTCTCGTTTGCGCCCCACTCCACGGCAAGCTCCGCGTCCTGTGCGTCCGCGAAGCGGGCCACGGCCGGAAGTATTTCCGAGGACGGCGTCCCCGGATAGGCGGTTGCGACCTGACAACCCGCAGCGACGACCGCCCCCGCGATCGCCTCGTTGCCCAGAAGCAGTTCCTTCTTCTCCATCGTTCAACACCCCTCAAAAATGTTGATGTGGACTCAGGAATATAGTATAACGCAAGGGCTCCGCTTTATGAAAATCGGGACCGCCGGCCAGGCCGATGGTCCCGATTTTTATGGTGCGGCGCGATGTAACCCGGAGGTTTTGCCCCTTATGGAACGATGCCGCAGCCGGTGTCCCCTCCGTCCTCGATCTTTATCGGAGCTTGGAGGCGATGAGCTCCCCGAGGCGCTTCATGCCAATGTCGATCTTCTCGGGCGTTACGTTGCCAAAACTGATCCGCATACAATTCTTCCCCCTGCCGGTATTGCCGGCAAAGAAGCCCTCTCCTGCGACATAGGCCACGCCGTGCTCGTTTGCTTCCTTTAAAAGCGCCGTCGTGTCGATGCCGTCGGGGAGTTCCACCCAGCTGAACAGGCCGCCGTCGGGGAATACCCATTTGGCGCCTTTGGGCATGTATTTCTCGAGCGCCGCCATCATGGCGTCCCTGCGCTCCTTGTGGAGGGCGCGAAGGTTCCTCAGATGCTCGTCGAAGTAGCCTCTGGCGAAAAATTCCGCGCACAGGATCTGAGGGATCATGGCCGTGTGGGAGTTGGTCGCGATTTTGGCGTCGGTTAGATGATCGATGATTTTTCGGTCCGCGTAGACATAGCCAAGACGGCAGCCGGGGGAGAATATCTTGGAGAAGCTGTGGGCCATCACCGTATGTCCGGTTTTGTCATACGCCTTGATGGGCTCCAGTTCCTCTCCGCCGTAGCGAAGGTCTCGATAGGGATCGTCCTCCAGGATGATGACGTCGTACTTGCTGCCCAGCTCCGCCAGCTTCTTCCTCCGCTCCTCCGGCAGGGTCCTGCCGGTCGGGTTCTGGAAGGTGGGGATCACATAGACCATCTTCGGGTGATATTGCCGGATTTTCTCCTCGACGTCCTCCAGGATGAGTCCCTGATCGTCCATCTCGCAGCCGATGCATTTAGCCTCGAACATCTCGAAGATCTCCACGCACTGCACAAAGGAGGGGGCCTCGCAGAGAATGACGTCGCCAGGGTTTATAAAGACCTGGCATATCAGGTTCATGGTCTCGATTCCGCCGTTGACGACAAGAATATCGTCGGGATCGGCGGCAATCCCTTTAGGAGCCAACAATTTCCCGGCGATGATCTCCCGCAGCTGCTTCACGCCCGGAACCGGACCATACTGCAGGGCCTCCGCGCCGCGTTTTTCACGGAGCAGCACCTCGCTTGCGATCCTCTGGATCGTCTCCACCGGCAAAGCGTCCGTTGCAGGCGCACCGCCGCCGAAGGAGATGACCTCGGGGTTGCTCATCGCGCCGAAGAGGGCACGCATCACCCCCGCGGTTCTTTCCATGTACTCCAGTCTTTTTGCGAACTCAGGCATAGATGACATCTCCCTTCTTTGTTTATCTTAATATCATGATATCATGATCCGTCCGACAGCCTGCAGATCGGGAGTCTTCTTTCCTGTATTTCTCTATCGGGAGCTTTCGGGGGCATCGGCGCTGTGCCGCCTTCCGGCCAGCTCCGTCAGGTAGGCCTCGTCGGCCAGGTAGGGCAGGGTGATGTGCTCGCCCGTGCGTTTTTCGTTGAAGGCCGCGGCCGTCGCGAGGGCGTTCTCGTTGCGGGCCCAGGCCCTTCTCGCCACGCCGCCCATGACGTCCCAGCTCATGGCGCTCCGGATGATTTCGTCCACCCGGAACGAGCCGTCCAGCACCAGGCCGAACCCGCCGTTGACCGCCCGTCCGATTCCCACGCCGCCGCCGTTGTGCAGCGCCACCAGGCTCATGCCGCGCGCCGCGTTGCCCGCGAAGCACTGCGTGGCCATGTCCGCCATGATGTTGCTGCCGTCCTTGACGTTGGACGTCTCGCGGTAGGGCGAGTCCGTCCCGGACACGTCGTGGTGGTCGCGGCCCAGCATCACCGGCCCGATCTCCCCGTTGCGCACCATCTCGTTGAAC
Organism: uncultured Fretibacterium sp.; assembly: GCA_963514535.1. Taxonomy (GTDB): domain Bacteria; phylum Synergistota; class Synergistia; order Synergistales; family Aminobacteriaceae; genus CAJPSE01. The sequence goes on along the minus strand of CAUPUB010000029.1, from coordinate 2,320 downwards.
TTCAGCGCGATGCGCACGCGGCCCTCCGCGTCCTGGTACAGGATGCGGCATTGAGTCCCGACCACCAGCTCGTTCTTCTCCGCGTCGCGGATCCAGACCCAGTTGTCCTTGTCCTGGAAGCGCCGGTTGGGGTCGATACAGTCCATCGCCGCCCTGTCCGTCCGCCTCAGGTCCTCGGGGTCCCGGGACAGGCAGCACCAGCGAAACGGTCCGTAGCCGTAGTCGAAGAGCATGGGCCCCATGATGTCCTCCACGTAGCTCGGGAAGATGAAGCCCTCGTGGGTGTCGCGGCCGTTCTTCGCAACCTCCGTCACGCCGGCGTCGAAGACCGCGCGCAGGAAGGCGTTTCCGTAGTCGAAGAAATATGCCCCCCGCTCGACGAGCGTCCTCACCAGGTTGAAATGGCGCCGCAGGGTCTCGTCCACCAACACGCGGAAGCGGTCGGGGTCCTCCTCCAGCAGGCGCGTGCGCTCCTCGAAGGTAATGCCCACCGGACAGTAGCCGCCGTCGTAGGCCGCGTGGCAGCTTGTCTGGTCGGAGAGCAGGTCGATACCTATATTGTGGTCCACCGCGTACTGGAGCAGGTCCACGACGTTGCCGTGAAAGGCGATGGATCGGACCTCCCCCTTGCGCATCAACTCATGGGCTCGGCCAAACGCCTCCGCGGGCGTCTTCGCGATCTCCTTGACCCAGCCCTGACCGTGCCGCGTCGCGATGCGGGATTCGTCCACCTCCGCCGTGACGGAGACGCAGCCCGCGATGTCCGCCGCCTTGGGCTGGGCGCCGCTCATGCCGCCCAGGCCCGAGGTGACGAAGAGCCGCCCCCCCAGCACGTCCGGTTTGTCGCCGAACTTCATGCGCCCGGCGTTCAGCACGGTGTTGAACGTCCCGTGCACGATGCCCTGAGGCCCGATGTACATCCAGCCGCCCGCGGTCATCTGTCCGTAGTTCGCTACGCCGAGCTGCATGGCGCGGTGCCACTCCTCCTGGTTGTCGAACAGCCCCACCATCATCGCGTTGGTGATGACGACGCGCGGCGCCTCGGGCTTCGACCGGAACAGGCCCAGAGGGTGTCCGGACTCCACTACCAGCGTCTGGTCGGGCGTCAGGACCTCCAGGTACTTCTTGATGAGGAGGTACTGCATCCAGTTCTGGCACACCTGCCCGGTCTCGCCGTAGGTGACGAGCTCGTAGGGGTAGAGCGCGATGTCGAAGTCCAGGTTGTTGTCGATCATCACCTGGAACGCGCGTCCCTCCGTGCAGCGCCCCCTGTACTCGCCGATGGGCCTGCCCCAGAGCCGGCCCTCGGGGCGGAACCGGTAGCCGTAGATGCGGCCTCGGGTCCTCAGCTCCTCCAGAAACTCCGGCGCCATCTCCCTGTGAAAACGCTCGGGGATGTAGCGCAGCGCGTTTTTGAGCGCCAGCACCGTCTCCCGCGCGTCCAGTGTGTACCCCCTGTCGGGCGCGCGGCGGCACCCGGGGTCGAACGCGGGCATCCCGGGCAGCCCGTTCGGGAAATCCAGGGCCAGGGTCGTCGTCTCATCCTTCATTGCCTCATCCTTCATCGGCATCGCAAAGTCTCTCCTCTCCATTCCTGCTTTTCTCGCCAGTGCATCCCAGTGTATGCTCTGTCGAGCACCTCATGTCGATCACGTCACCGCCTGTTAAAACTCCCAGGCGGACCGGGGGACTACGGCTTGCCGACGTCGGCGGAGGCCTCATACTTTCCGTCTTGTGTATGCCAGAGGAGATCCAGCAGGAGCAGCACGGCGCCAAAGAACAGCCACAGGTCCGCGAGATTGAGGTAGAGCCCGGAGAGTGGGACCAATGGGAGACGCCGCAGGGGGACGAAGAGAAAATCCGTCACACGGCCCAGGAACAGGCGCTCGAGAGCGTTGCTCAGTCCGCCCGCCCAAAGCAGGGCCAATCCGCATCCTGCGCGGCCCGTTCCGCCCCTCGAGGCCCAGGTCAGGCCCAACAGGACGGCCAGCCCCAACAGGCCGACGGCCCAGCCCAGGGTGGGGGTCAGCCCAAACGAGACGCCGGGGTTGAGGTGAAGCTCCAGCCGGAAGCCGAGGACGAGGGGTACGGTTTTCCCAAAGGGGACGTTTTTCCCAAACAGGAAGACACGCGCGGCCCCCTTGACGACAAGGTCCACGGACAAAGCCATAATCGTGAGACGGAGCGTCCCATATCCGCCCCTGCCATGCCTCCCCCTTCGCATGCGCCGCCTCCCTCCTTCACGCCCTCATACCCTATTTACACTCTTGGATTTACAATCTAAACGCAACAGTGGGGAGGGGTGAGAGAAGATAAAAAA
>CAUPUB010000028.1:0-24685 GCA_963514535.1 uncultured Fretibacterium sp. | reverse complement strand
GCGTTTCGACGAAGAGCGCGTCGATCCCGACGGCCGCCGCTCGCCCGGGCGGCGGCGGCCGTCGGGATCGACGCGCTCTTCGTCGAAACGCATCCCTCCCCCGAGGACGCCCGAAGCGACGGCCCGAACATGATCCCCCTGAGCGAGATGGGCGCCTTTCTCGACCAGGTGCTCGCCATTCACAACGCCCACCGCACCGCGGCAGGAGAAGCACGATGAGCGCCGTCCTGCCGTGTGAGCGTCCCGGGGAGAGCTTCTCGGACGAGGACCTGCTGCGTTCCGGCAGGGAACTCATCCGCACCGAGGCCGCGGAGCTGCTACGCGCCGCGGAGCGGATGGGACCCGAGCTGGTCCGGGCGGCAAGGGCCCTCTACGGATGTTCGGGGCGCGTCGTCGTCGTCGGGTTGGGCAAATCCGGGCACGTGGGACGCAAGATCTCGGCGACCCTGGCCTCTCTGGGCACCCCTTCCTTCTTTCTCCACGCCGCCGAGGGCTCCCACGGGGACCTGGGGATGGTCCGCAGCGAGGACGTGGGGCTCTTCGTCAGCAACAGCGGGACGACGAGTGAGGTTCTGGCCCTTCTGCCCCATTTCCGCAGGATCGGGGCGACGATGATCGCCGTGACCGGAGGTCTGGACTCTCCCCTGGCGCAGCACTCGGACATCGTCATCGACTCCGGGGTGGAGCGGGAGGGCGACCCCCTGCAGCTCGCCCCCATGAGCAGCACGACGCTGCAGCTCGTGATCGGGGACGCCCTGGCCGCGATGGTGACGCAGCTGCGCGGCCTGCGCCGCGAGGATTTTGCCCTGTTCCACCCGGGAGGAGCCCTGGGACGGCGTCTCCTGACGCGGGTCCGGGACGTCATGGGCGGCCCCGACCAGCTGCCCGTGGTGCGGCGCGGCGTTCCCGTGAGGGAAGCGCTCTTCGCCATCACCAGCAAGAACTACGGGGCCACCTGCGTCGTGGACGAACGGGGCGGGCTGATCGGCATCTTCACCGACGGGGACCTGCGGCGTCTGATGGAGAGGAGGGGGGCCGAGGCCTTCCGGGTTCCCATCGAGGAGGCGATGACCCCCAACCCCAGGACCATCGCCCCGGACAGCCTGGCCGCCGAGGCCGTGCGCGTCATGGAGCGCATGGAGATCAGCGTGCTCGTGGCCGTCGAGGACGGCCGCCCCGTGGGGATGGTGCACATCCACGAGCTCCTGAAGGCCGGCGTGGCCTAATCCTCGCCCTCAGTAGAGCCCTTCGGCCGACCACACCTGAATACTTCTTGAAGAGAGGAACTTCATGACTTTACGAAGCGCATATAAAATCCTGGGCGTCATCCCCGCCCGTTACGCCTCCACCCGCCTGCCCGGCAAGGTGCTGGCGGATATCTGCGGCAAGCCCATGATCCAGCACGTCTACGAGCGGGCCCTTCGGGCGCTCTGCCTGACGGAGCTTGTCGTTGCGACGGACGACCGGCGCGTCTTCGAGGCCGTCCACGCCTTTGCAGGGGACGGGGCCGCGGTGATGACGTCGCCGGACCACCTCAACGGGTCGAGCCGCGCCGCGGAGGTCCTGGAGAAAAAGAACAGGGAGGCAGGGGACCTCGACGCCGTGATCAACATCCAGGGCGACGAGCCCCTGCTGGACCCGGCCATGATCGACGAGGTGGCCGAGGCCCTCTTCTCGGGGCCCGACGTCGTCTGCTCCACGCTGTGCCGCCCCCTGCGGGACGAGGCGGACCGCTCGAACCCCAATGCGGTCAAGGTGGTGCTGGGGCTGGACGGCGACGCGCTCTACTTCAGCCGTTCCCCCATCCCCTACCCGCGCAGCACGCCCCGTGTCCCCGTCTACGAGCACATCGGCATCTACGGTTACCGGTCCGGCTTCCTCAGACGCTACGCGGAGCTCCCTATGACGCCCCTGGCGGAGACGGAGTCGCTGGAGCAGCTCAAAATCCTGGAGCACGGGTACAGGCTCCGCGTCGCCGTGACGCGCTGCGGCGGCGCGGGGCCGAGCGTCGACACCGCGGAGGACCTGGAGGCGGTGCGGAGGATGCTGGAAGGGGCCCGGCGATGACGGCGGAAACGGCAGCCGGAACGATACACGTGGCCCTGGCCGTCTACGACCCCAGGGGGACCTACTCCCAACATGCGGGCGTCGTGATGACATCCATATTCGAGAACACCCGAAGCCCCGTATGCGTGCACGTCCTGCACGATAAGACGCTGACCAGGGAGAACCGCGAAAAGCTTTCGCTCACGGCAAAACCTTACGCTCAAGGCGTCGTCTTCGAGGATATGTCCGGATACGCGGAAAAACTCGGTCCGGAGGTCCTGGCCCTCGTCGACAAAGCCTTTTCCCCAGGTTCCCTCTACCGACTCTTCGCCTCCTACGTCCTTCCTCTGGACAAGGTCATTTACCTGGACAGCGACATCGTCGTTAACCTGGACATCAAAGACCTGTGGGAGATCCCTCTGGACGGACACTGCCTGATTGGGGTCCAGGATCGTGTTTTGTCGGAGGCCTTCAAAAAGCGTTTTTCTTTCGAGGGTTTCCGCTGCCGTCTGAATGGCTGCGACCCCTCGAGTTACGTCAACTCGGGCGTCCTCGTCATGAATCTGGGTTGGATGAGGGAACGACACGATATGGTCAGGGAATGTTCGCATTGGTTCACGCGACACAAGCACACGGCCACCCTGCCGGACCAGGATTTTCTCAATGCGTTCTTTCGCGGCAGAATCAAGCTGGCGGACGCCCGATTCAATCGATGCAATCCCTATCATGGAGACCCTTCCGACTCGATACTGCACGCGACCAACGCAAAGCCCTGGGAGGGCTATCAGGGAACTTCCATAGAGCCTCTCTATTGGAAAACGCTCTCCAGGACGCCGTGGAGCGACAATTGGATTGACGCACTGTTCTCCAGCCTGGAGCGCTCTCCCGTGCTTCACCTCCATACGGCGGCGTGCTACAAAAAAATATTCATGCGCCTTCGCAGGGATATTCTCAAGGCCCCGATCTCGCTTAGGCTTTTGAAAATATTGTTCGCAGAAGGCATGGCCCGCCTCGGGCGGACACGAAAGCAACGCTCTTGAGTGCCGGGAGGAGGGGAAAGAACATGTCTCATCCGCACAACCTCATGGAGATCGTTTTAGCCGTCTACGACCCCAGGGGAACGTACTCCCAACATGCGGGCGTTGTGATGACGTCCATCTTCGAGAACACGCAAAGCCCCGTATGCGTGCACATCCTGCACGACGAAACCCTGACGGCCGAAAACCGTAGACGACTGCAGCAGATCGCCGAAACCTACGGCAAAGCGGTCAATTTCGTCGATGCCGGCGCCTCTTCGCTCGCACTGGGGCAAGAGGCCCTGGCCCTTGCAGAGGGCGAATGGTCCATCGGGTCACTCTTTCGCCTGTTGATACCGGAGCTGCTTCCCTCCTTGAAGAAGGTCATCTACCTGGACTGCGACATTATCGTCAACCTGGACGTCAGGGAGCTCTGGGACGTACCTCTAGAGGATTGCAGTCTTGCGGGAGTGCTGGACCATTCGACAGGAAAGTCCAACCGGCGTTTCTCCTGCGAAGCTCTCAGAACCCGCCTCATCGGCTGCTCCCTGCCCCGTTACATCAACTCCGGGGTTCTGGTGATGCGGCTCGATCGCATCAGGGAAAGATACGACCTGATCGGGGAGGCTCTGCGCTGGTTTTCAGACAATGCCTTCCTCGCCGCCCTGCCTGACCAGGACTTTTTGAACGCTCTCTTCTGCGGCGACATCAAGTTGATCGACTACAAATTTAATAATCGCAACCTTGACGGTCCGACGGAAGGCTCCATCATGCACGCAATCCGGAGTCCCAAACCCTGGGCAGGGCTGAGGGGAACCCCAACGGAAAAACTTTACTGGAAGATGTATCTCAAAACTCCGTGGGGAGCGAACCTGACCACCTGTCAAACAGCTGAGATTTTGATTGGGCTCGTGGAGAATTCCCCCGAAAGTCATCGTCATACGGCGCAGTGCTACCGTCGAATCGGGAAGAGGCTCTGGCGCGATGTTTTCTGTAACGATCTGTTCTCCAGCATCGCACTGCTGAGCCGGACCGTCTTTTACCGGTTCCTTGGCCGCATGCGCCGCTTCACGCCGACATCCAGGAAAGCCAGGACACAATGAAAACAAGGCTCTCGGATTGGCATTTCCCTTTCGGTAAAGGCTCTTCAAGCATGTTGAACGCAGTCGGTTTGACCTCCTCGCCCTGTCCGCCGCACGCTGGTACAATCACCACCTCCTCTTTGAGCTCATCAACTGCGGCGACAAGGGATGGCAGGCCGCCCTGCGGAGGATGAGGATGAAGATTTACTGGTTCAATCGTTCCATGCGCCACCTTTTCCGAGGTCGTTTCCGCAATTTCGCGACCTACCTCCGAGGGATCGTCCAGGGACATAGGGCGCTTAAGGAGTATCGCCGCACCCAGGATATACGGACTTTGATCAAAAAAGTCTGATAGAATAAAGACCGGCCCTTATTGGGATTATGGATTTTGTGAGAGCAAAGGAGAGCCGCGGCCGATGCGCGTTGTTCGACCTAAAGAAGGGGAAAATGTCCTGTGGATCCGTTTCAGCGCTTTCGGCGATGTGCTCCAGAGCGCAGCTTCAGCTTATGTGTTCAAAAAAGCTTATCCTCAGCTCAGGTTAACGTTTCTGACCAGTCCGGAGTATGGTTCCATTCTCTCAAAACAGCCCTATATCGACAATTTGCTTTTCTGGAATGTCAAAAAACGACCTTGGGATTTCTTCCATGTCCTGCACTGCATCCGTGGAGAGTACCAATGGTTGATCAGCATGTATCGCGGCGGCGCCGCCGCTTTAACAGCACTGTTCAGCAAAGCGCCTTTTCGTCTGGGGTACAACAGTGTTATGCAGTTTGCCTACACCACCACGCATTGGGAGTATCTGGACGCGCTTGACGTGGATTTCACTCGGCGGGACGAACCCATGATCTTCACTCAAAAGGAGGACCAGGAACACGCCCGCTCCATGCTCCGCCCGCTTCCTACCAAGCGCCTGTTTGCAATTATTGGGGCCAGTAAGCCACAAAAGTTTTGGCCCGTCGCTCACTGGATTGAATTTTTGCGTCCTTTGGCCGAGAATGGCTGGGGAATCGTGCTCAATGGACACGGCCCCAAAGAAGCGGAAACGGCAAAAGCCATCGCAGAGGCGTTGAGGGCTCCGAATGTCCTCAATCTTGTGGGACTCACGCCTTTTCCCCTGATGGCCGCAATCGCGGAATCCTGCACAATCGCTGTCGGCAACGATACAGGCCCGCTGCACCTTGCCGCTTTGCTCGGCACGCCGACACTGGGATTCTTCGGTGTCACGGATTCTTGGGGTATGAACTTCCGGATGCCGTGGTTCCGGGAAGTGCGGGTGCGCTGCCCTTTGGCAGGCTGCCGCAATTATCATTGTCCTTTGGACTGCCTGGCGGACATTACGCCTGACCGGGCTCTTTCGGCATTCAGAGAGATGGTGGAGGATCAATCTGGCAAGGACAGCAAGACATCCGTTCACCGCTCCACGGCGCATCATCCCTCCCTTTTCGGTTAGGCCCGATATGCAAAACACTCCCCAGCCGCTCCAGTTTCTGCTGGACTTTCTTCGCAGCGGCCGTATGTTTGATGTCGCCGTCATGGTCCTGGGGGACGTGGTGCTGGACCGTTACCTGTTCGGCGCGACCTCCCGCGTATCGCGCGAGGCCCCCATCCCCGTGGTCGTCTGCGGGGCGGAGACCGATAACCTGGGCGGCGCCGGAAACGTCGCCGCGAACCTTCGAGGGCTTGGCTGCCGGGTCCTCCTGTCGGGGACCGTGGGGAACGACCCCGGGGCGGAACGAGTCCAAGCCCATTTGCAGAAATTGAACATCGAGGCGGAGCTCCTCGCCCGCCCGGGTCCGACCCTGACGAAAACCCGGCTGCTCTGCGGCGGCCAGCAGGTGGCACGGTTCGACCACGAGACGGTGACGCCATTGACGGACGCCCAGATGGAGAGGGCCCTTCGCTTTCTGGATCGTGCCGCCGCAGAGGGGGCTGGAGCCCTCATCCTCTCCGATTACGGCCTGGGGTTCTGCATCGACGGGCTGTGCACGGAGGCGATCGCACGGGCAAAAGCGCGGGGCATCCCCGTGTTCGTCGACCCCCGGGGCTCCGATTGGTCGAAGTACCGGGGGGCGGACGTCGCGACCCCCAACTTGGGGGAGCTGGCGGCCGTCCAGGGTTCCCCCATCCCGAACGAGGACGCCCGCGTCGCGTCGGCCGGAGGGGAGGTTCGGCGCCGTTACGGCATCGGCTGTCTCCTCGTGACGCGCTCCTCGAAGGGGATGAGCCTGATCGGCGACGAGCCCCTTCACATCCCGGCGAGGCCCGTCGAGGTGTTTGACGTCAGCGGCGCCGGGGACACCGTCATCGCCGTCCTGGCCGCCTTTTCCGCTGCGGGGTTCGACATGGAGTCCGCCGCCCGCATGGCCAACGAGGCGGCGCAGTTCGTCGTCACCCGGTCCGGCACCTATCCCGTCTCCGCCCGGGAGCTGCTGGACGAGTGCACCCGCGAGGCGAGCCTCACGAGTCCCATCGTCGGCGCATCCACGGCTGCGGCGCAGGTCCGCGCATGGCAGGGCGAGGGGCTGCGGGTGGTCTTCACCAACGGATGCTTCGACATACTCCATGCCGGGCACCTGGACAGCCTGCGCCGGGCCCGTGCCCTTGGGGACCGCCTGGTCGTGGGGCTCAACAGCAACCGATCCGTCAGGGCCCTCAAGGGCCCGTCCCGTCCCGTCAACACGGAGGGGAACCGCGCGCTTCTCCTGGCCGCGCTGAGGCCCGTCGACTTGGTGGTCGTGTTCGACGAGGATACCCCGGCGGCCCTGCTCTCGGGGCTGAGGCCCGACGTGCTGGCGAAGGGCGGCGACTATCGGGCCGAGGACCTCCCGGGCCGGGAGTTCGTGAGCGAGGTCGTCATTCTGCCGCTCGTCGAGGGGCTCTCGACGACGGGGATTCTGGAGCGTGGAGCGCCGCCCGGCCCAATGGGAAAGAGGACCATGGCTCCAGACCTGGTGCTCAAAAGAGCATACGACGCAGCCGACCCCTCCGACGGCTGCCGCGTCCTCGTCGACCGGCTGTGGCCCCGAGGCGTCTCGAAAGAGGCCCTCAAGGTGGAACGATGGTGGAAGGAGATCGCCCCATCGACGCAGCTGAGGCGGGAGTTCGCTCACAGGGAGGATAGATTCGCCGAGTTTGCGGAGCATTATCGGGGCGAGCTGGACACGAACCCCATGGGGCCGGAGTTCCTGGGCTGGGTCCGCGAACGTCTGAGCGGGGGAAGGGTCAGCCTGATCTACGCGGCGAAGGATACCGCCCATAACCAGGCGGTCGTCCTGAGGGACTGGATTCTGGAACGCCTGTAGCTCCCATCGGCGCGAGAGAGGAACGGTTGTACAAAGGCGGGAAAAAGGACCTTGAACGCAGTCCCTTTTCCCGCCTATCAATTACGTCATGCACATCCTGGAGAAAAAATGGAGAAAAACGCCCCCGTTACGCTCTCCCGTTCGCCCCCTTACCCCTCACTCCACCTCAAAGGCATGATGCTCGAACTTCAGTGTCGCGCTGTTTTCGGTCACGGCCCGGACGACGTGCTCGGGGGCTCCATTAGGGAGCTCCGCCTCGATCTCCAGCGGGAGGGGGACGCGTGCGCCACCCTGCCCCCCCAGAGGGGCGTTCACCGCCTCGGCGATGCGCCCCGCATCCAGCGCCACCTTTCCGGGGTCGAGCCGTACCGTACCATGAAAGCGCTTAGGACATGACCTGACATCGCCTCCCGGCGCGGTGCTCCCGCCTCCAAGGAGAGCCCGCCCATCCGAAACGGACGCCGTGGGCATTCCGCCGTCTGTTGGGGTTCCAGCAGATGGGATGGGATTCTCCATGACCCGTTTTTCCGCATCCATCTGCGCCTCCGCAGCCTCCGGCCTCACCAGCAATCCTCCGCCCTCCGCGCTGCAGGAGACGTTTTGGCCGCCCCTGAGCCCAAGGTAGCGGACGCCGTCGTACCCCTCCGCATAGGCAAAGGTGTCGCTGCGCCAGGTGAGCAATGCCACCCCCTCCGAGGCAGCTCGCGCCAGCACATCGGGTTTTGCGAGCCGGGGCAGATAGGGGTACTGGGCAAAATCCTCGGCAAGCTGGCGGAGCGACACCGCATTGCCGTCCCCCCTCCAGAGGGGAATCGCGTCAATGTGGCGGCGCAGGATGGCCGGGCCGATCGACAGCAGCAAATTTTCGTCGTTTCTCAGCTTTTTGCAGGCCCAGCCGGCCAGTCCCTCCCCGCTGGAGAGGCGGACGGCCTGGAAGGTCACCGGCTCCTGGGGCGTGGACTGGGTGGGGACGAGCAGCGTCTGATACGCCTCGGGAAGGCGCGTGAGGACCGCGGCGTTCGCGGCCTTGAGTTGAGCCTCCGATTGGCGCGCCTGATGCGGGTCCAGATTGAGGGACTCCTTCTCCTCCAGGATCGACTTCCACGCAAGATACCGGCGAAGTTCCGCCTCCAGATCCTGAAGGCGGATTTTGTCCGCGGCCAGAAAGATCAGGGTGTTTCGGTAGAGCCGCGGGGCCGTTCCACGGTTCTCCAGGATCTCCTGCGCGGCCAGCTCCGCGGGATTGTCCTCCTCCTTCGTGAAGGGATGGTCGGCAGAGAGCACCACCAGGCGCACAGAGCGGTCGTCCGGGACGTCCGCGCTCGAACGGGGAAACAAGTGAACTCTTTCAAAATCCGCACGCTGCTTCAGATCGGACTTCAAACGCTCCTCAAGCTCGCGGGCTATCTTTGCGGGCTCGCGCCTCAGCTGCTCGGCCCGATCCTCCGCCAGTTTCGTCACCGTGGGCTGCGTGGAGTACCAGTAGCGCACCCCATCCTGATAGAGGTACGTCGCGGCCCCGACGAGGCGGCGCAGGGCGTCTCCGAAAACGGAGACGGCTTCCCCCGGCATTGCGCACCCCAGCTTCACCCGCCTGTCCTCCAACCCCTTCTGCGGGGCCGTTGTGGTGGGGGCCGACCCCAGGTAGAGGGTACGCGCCACCCTGCGGGCGGCGGAAAACTTTCCCAGGTTCGGGTTATCCCCGTCGATGCGCAGCGGCAGGGACTGAGGGCCGTCCACATCCTTGCCGATGACCGGATCCCAATTGTCCGGAAGGTACCGGGTCAGCTCGGATCGAACCCTCGGGTCGTCGATGGGGATCGTGGAGGGCAGGATCAGGGGGCTCGTGTCGCCCCTCTCCCACAGGCTGTGGATGACGGACGCCATGAGGCGCAGCACGCCCCGCGTCCGCTGGAACCTCACCAGCGCGGACCAGTCGGTGTAGAGCCGGTCGAAGATCTCGGGATGGATGGGGTAGGCGGAACGGACGCGCTCCTCGTAGTCCGCGTCGTGGCATTCCGGGGGGAACTCCGCTCTCTGAGAGCGATAGAGCTCGGAGAAGGCACGGGCGGTGACGTCGCGGCTCTTGAAGGCATCGGCCCCGTCCAGGGATTTGAAGAGGCGGCGCCGGACGATCTCGAACCCCTCCTCGGCCGTCGCGGGACGCCAGGAGGACTCCACGCGCCCCACGACGTTCTGCAGACGATCCAGGGCCTCACGCCCGCGCAATCCTCCGACCTCGGCATCATCGACCTCCTGATGCACGGCGCCCGTGTCCGAGGCCGGGAGCGAGACGACCAGCAGGCTGTTCTCCACGCCCTTGGCGGACTCCGTGAGGGTCTGGGCAAAGCTGAACTGGGTCTCGAAGCTGCCCCCCGGAAGGTCCCCGGAATCGTGGAGCTGCCGGGCGTAGGCCACCCACTCGTCCACCAGGATCAGGCAGGGGCCGTATTCCCGCAGCAGCTCCCTCAGGAGGTCGCCGGGGTTGGTGGCCCGCTCGTCGTCCGCACGAATCCGCTCGTAGGCCGCTGCGCCCCCCAGCTGCCACGCCAGCTCGCCCCACAGCGTGCGCACGGTGGCGCCGTCGGGTTTGACCGACGGGTTTCCGGGCGAGATCTTGTTCCCCACCAGCACCACGCGGCGCACGGCGGGCAGGCTGCCGATCCCCGCCTCCGCCAGGATCTCCTCCGCCCCTAGGAGCTCGCCCGGCTGCACACCGGAGAAGAGGTGATACAGGGCCAGCATGGAGTGGGTCTTGCCGCCCCCGAAATTGGTCTGGAGCTGGACGACGGGGTCTCCGCCCTTTCCGGAGAGGCGTTCCGCCCCTCCGGCCAGAAGGCGCCGAAGGCTGTCCGTGAGGAAGGTGCGCCGGAAGAACTCCCGGGGGTCCCGGTACTCGGAGGCGCCCTCGCCCCGGTGCACCTGCCAGAGGTCCGCGGCGAACTCCGCCTGTTGATAGCGACCGCTCGCCACGTCGTCGTGCGGCTCGACCACCGCGCGCCAGGGCTTCAGGACGCCGGGCTCGGCCTCGACGAGGGAGCCTCCGGCCCGGCGCTTCTCGCCCCGCACCTGCTCGTCGTAGACGATCCGCCGCAGCTCCATCTTCATCTTGTTCAGCTCGTCGGCCTCCGGAGCGGAGATGGCCGTCAGGAGCCGGGCCGCGGAGTCCAGCGCGCGATCCGTGTCGTCGCTCGAAAATTTTTCCTGATGGGCCCAGCGGTTGCGGAACGTCCGCAGCTCGCTGACCAGGGATCGCTCGCTGAAACCCAGAACCTGCTTGAACGTGCTGTTCCACGCATCCCACACCAGGCGCAGGAGCAGGGAGGCGTCCCACTCGGCCAGCGGTTTCTGCGCCATGGGGTCGCCCTGAAAATAGCTCTGCGCCAGTTCCTGGGGGTCGGGAACGACGTTTCTCAGCTCGCGCTCCACGAAGGGCGCCAGCCCCAACCGCAGAAGCTCCATCGCCCTGCCCACCCGTTCGTAGTTGGTCATCGCCATCGCACTGTCCTCCCGTGCATTTTCCCCTGTCGTTCGTTATGGGGTCCTTTCGGAATCCCGAAAGAAATCAAAAAAACGTTTGGCCCAGCGGCAGCTTCTCTCCAGCTTATCCGATGATAGCTTTGCCAGGATCTTAAAGGAATGTTTTCCCTTTCCATAAGGGCCACCCGGACAATTCACCGTCGCCTGCCGCAGCCTTTTCTGTGCGTCGCTTTTGGAGACCCGCTCCACGCAGTGAGGTTCCGGCACAACATCCTCACGAAAATTTTTCCCAAAAACAGCTTTCAGGGCTTCGGAATCCGACAGCAGCCAATTTTCCATGCATTCCACCATCAAATGGCAACAGGCGTCGTCCGTGACCTCCGGTTTCTCCCAGCCGTCGCCCTCGCGTTCTGCCAAATGCCTCCAGGGACGCCATTTCGAAGGGAGCTCCTCCATATACGACGCATTCACAGGAGATTCGCTGTCCACCAGCAGCAAGGCCCTCTCTCCGCTTTTGACCGCGGTTCGGAACGAATCGTAGGCGTTCTCCCTGCTTCCACAGGCTACGATACGCGGCATCTTTCCAGCGCACCCCGCCTTTCGCAAAAGCTCGGAGAAGGCGCGACGGCACTCCGTCCTCAGGGTACTGGAGTCTCCGCCCCCCTCGACATACAGGTGGACAGTCACCACCTCGTCCCTCCGATCTCGCCCCGAATCCAGAGCTCTCCCAGGCTGTATTTTTCAAGCCATAGAGCAAGCTTTTCCTTCTCGAGGCGCTGCAGGGCCGTCGTCCCCTCCAGCCTCTCGGCGACCACAATCGAATCGGGCGTATCGCTCAGCGCGTCGACCAAAGCGCTGGAGTGCGTCGTCACCAAAATTTGCGTCTTGTCGGAAGCCGTACGCAGTAACTCTGCGATGTCCGGCAGCACATCGGGATGCAGGCCCAATTCCGGTTCCTCGATACAGACGAAGGGAGGGACCTCGGGGTTCAGGAGGATCGCGAGCAGGCACAGATAGCGAAGCGTTCCGTCCGACAATCGGGTCGCGGGTATGGAGCGCCCCCACTCCCGGAAGAAAACCTGAACCGTTCCCCCCGCTATCGACACATAAAAATCCTCTATCCCCTCATAAAGTCTCCGGAGCCAACCCAAAAGAAGTTTTTTGACGGACAGGTCCTCGGAAAACCGGCTCAGGACCAAAGCCAGGTTCCCGGCATCCGGCTCCAGATACCGATTGGGGCCATCCGTCCTCTGAGGGAGGCGGGGCGACGTATAGCGTCCAAAATTCCAGTCCCGATAGAGGCGCATGGCCCCCAGCTGATCGGCCAGCCACGTCAGCTCGGGGTAGTGATCGGGGTCCCGGCGTTGAGCCAGGATGGACTTCTCGAGGTCGATATCCTCCTTGCGCAGCTCTCTGTGCGGCTCTTCTCGATCTTTCAACCCCAACACGCTCAGCAGCGGCCGACCTCCGTTGAAACGATAATAAAAGAAGGGCTGGGGATGATGCTGCGGGTCATCGCAGCACGCGTTCTCGAAGACTTCGTCGTTGATCTCGAACCGCTGCCCGACGGCGGAAAAGGCCAAACGGTAGCGGAGCGAACGTTCGTAGGGGGGATAATCGACCAGCACTTCCACGGAGGCCGCGGGGCGGAATTGGGCGTCTCCGCCCTTCCAGATCCATTCCTCGACCCCACCCCCTTCACGGATGGGCGCAACCAGCTGCGAAGGGGCGCTGCGAAGCAGCTCAAAGGCCTCCATCAAGTTGGACTTGCCGGAGCCATTCGGGCCAATCACCACGTTGAGCGAACGCAGTTCGAGAGGCTCCGTCATAGGGCCAAAGCTCAAAAAATTTTTCAGAGCTATCGATCGGATCATCGTGATGAAATTCGCCTCCTCAGAACAGGGAGAGGCTGTCCTGCGCCGCACGGAGGGCGCCGGGGTCGCAGGCCAGCTGCGTCAGCTCCGGCCAGATCCGCACCAGGGCGTTGTAGCTCTGGGCCTCGGCGGCGCGTCCGCGCCGCTCGCAGATCAGGTACAGGCGGTACGCCAGCTCGCGCGCCGTCTCCGCCCGGCCGCCCAACCGTGCGATCAGCTCCGCCGCAGGCCGCTCCCCCCCGGACTCCAGGATACGGATCAGGTGGTGCACCACCTCCCAGACGGTGGGTTGGGCGTTTTCCCCCTCGGGCTTCCAGTACGCGGGCAGATCGGAGGGAGGCAGCAGGCGCACCCGCCCGTGGCGCGACTCCAGGATCCCCGCCTCGACGAGGGCCTGGACGGACGTGTTCTTGGCCTTGGAAAGGGTCTCGGCGACGCCGAACTCCCCCTCGCCGAACCCGTGCTGCTCGAACCACGCCAGGGCCCAGCGGCTGTCCGCGTCAAAATCCCCCTCGCGCTCCGCCAGCGTCTCGTCCAGCAGGCGGTTGATCAGGGACAGGGCGTCCCGGACGGAGAGGCGCGCGCCCTGCGCGTCCAGCACGGCGCCGTGGCGCGTGAAGGCCGCCATGCCGGGCCCGATGGCGGCCTGGGCCAGATCCACCGGCGCGATGTTCTCCGCCTGCATCCGCCGCAGCGCCGGCGGCAGGTCCCGCCTCAGCTCCGCCAGGAACTCCCTGCGCGTCACGGCCGGCGCGTCGGGCGCGCGCCGGCGGCAGGCCAGGACGATGCTGGAGGCGAGGGCGTTGGTCTCCTGTCCATTCATACGACTGCTGTTCTCCGTGCGCATAGGCCAGGTCCCGGTCACGGCGAAGCCCGCCCGCACCAGCGCCTCCAGAAAGGCCTCCCAACCGGTGTTGCGCGTGTCGCCATTATCCCCCGTCTCCGACTGTTTGAAGGCGTAGTAGACCGTGACGGGGAAGGCCGGGTGGGCCTGCTCCGCCAGGCGCCCCAGGGCGCGGGTCATGCCCTCCATGAAAAAGGCCTCGGCGGCCTCCCGGCTCCCGTGGCGGTAGGGCGTCGCCACCAGTTCCCCGGCCTTGGGGGTCCCCAGGGTGGCGAAGAGCTTCGGATAGATGGGGGCCAGGGAGCGGCGGAGCCAGACGTAGAAGAAGTCCGACAGGTCGGCGTAGCCGATGTTGTCGTAGTAGGGGGGATCGGTGGAGACCACCTTTTCCAGAGAAAAATTTTGTCCGGCCGCATCGCTTTGAGCAACATATCCTTTGCTCTTGGAACAATCCATTCCGAAATTTTTTGCAAATGCCTTTTCAATGCCCTCTACAAAAGTGCTCCATGAGCCTGAATTGTTCCCCAAAGGATTCCCCTCAGCAAAACTCCAGACCATCGGAATAGCCTGTCGAGTAAAAAGATGCCTTGGACATTGAGCAACAGGCTCCCAAGCACATAAACTATTACTTAAATCAGCCTGTTTGCTTACCCCAAACCCCAAATACACCCCCACGGCCTCGGCATAGGCACGGGGACCCCGGCCGTCCTCGCGCAGGGGCCGGTCGTCCTGGGGCAGCCCCCCGGACTGAGCGGAGGCAGCCTCGGCGTCGCGCCGGACGCGCTCCACGGCCTCCCTCACCAGGTTGGAAAAGGTGGTCAGCGCCACCAGCTGCCGGGGGGTGAACAGGTCGCCGAAGGTTGTAAGACCATAAAGGGGGGGCGAAAACCATCGAGGGTTATCTGGCATAACAGCAGCAGGTTTCCAGGTAACCGCTGCCTCACCAACTATGTTTTCCTGCTCTTGCGTTGGGGCTATATAAACCCGGCCTCGTTCCCCCTCGACAACGATTGCCATCAACCTTGAGCCCATACGCCCTGCATTTGCTTCCACATAAATATGTTCTGAAGCTATCGGCATATCCGACAGGAGGCAGCGAAAGTGTGCGCCTCTCGCCAGCTTCGTCCCGTTCTTCGCGGACTCCGGCGGTACTCTTCCCGCCCCAGCCGTCCGAACCACAAAGCGGTACGTGTTCCCCTCGATCACCGGCTCCACCCAGGCCTCCCGGCCCTTCTTCGTAGAGAGCATGAAGGTGGAGGCCAGGGGCACCTCGGCGTTCGCAAAGGCGGGGTTGGGGCTCCGCACGGTGCGCGCCCACAGCCACGCGATCACCGTCAGCGCCCGCCCCTCATAAGGCCTCAGGTCGGGACGCTCCCGCACCATCTCGGGCGTGACCGTCACCCTGGGATAGAGGCGTCCGATGCGGCGCTCCGCCTCGTCCCGCATCCAGCGTCCATAGCGCCGCACGTCCTCGGCCAGGCCGCGCGCGCCACGCCAAGGCGTGCCGATCAGCTCCTGATTCGTCCGGGCGTCGGGATGCACGGGCGGACGCCCCGCGAAACGGGGCGGCAGTTCGATCATCGCCTTGTTGATCAGAACGGCCACGGGGTTGAGGTCGGACGCCCAGCTCTCCAGCCCCAGGCGCTGGGCCTCCAGCGGCAGGGCCCCGCCCCCGGCGAAGGGGTCGTGGAACGCCGGGAGCCGGTCGGGGTCAAACCACTCCGCCGCGCGGGGGTGCTCCGAGTTGAGGGCGCAGGTGCGCCGCCAGCTCCTTCGGATCTCCTCCCGGGCGCGGCCCAGCACATCCTCGTTCGTCGTGTTCTCCCACACCACCAGCTCCTCCATCAAAGCGAGGAGCCGTTCGCGCTCACGCTCCTGAGCCTCCTTCGTGGGGAAACGCTCCGGGTCGGACTCCGGGTCGTCCACCATCTGGGCGAACAGCACCGCGCGGGCCGCGGCCAACGGACGACGGGCCCACCACAGGTGCAGGGTGCTGGGGTGCCCGTGACGGATGGATTTCTCCCTCGCACTGGCCGCGTTGACCGCCTCCAGCGGGATGACCGTCTCGATCAGTTTTTTGGTGTTTTTTATCGGGGTGCCGCCCGCGTTCGCCATAACCTCATCCTTCCCCCCGTCGCGTCGGGAAACAGTCAAAATTCGTCCTTTTCGTCCTTCAAGAACGAGCCGGCCCCGCACGGAGTGCTCAACACGGCGCCTCGCCCCGCTCCCAGAGCTCGGAAAAATCATAGTTCACGCTGGTGACGCCGAAGTCCGGCTCATTCTGGAACGGGCGGCGCAGGTAGCGCACGCGCTCCCCGCCGCCCTCCGAAAACTCCACCATCGCCAGGATAAAATCGTCCGGCTTGTTCAGGGAGTAGAGGACCTCGTTTCGGGTCACGGTCAGCGTCTGGGCCCCGGCGGCCCGCCCCTTCACTTCAATGAAGCGAAGCCGGCCCCGCACGGGGTCGCGGCTCTCGATATCGTACCCCAGACGCTCGAACTCCCGATCCGCGGGCTCGAAGCCCAGAGCGCGTTCCGCCTCCATCACCACAGCCCGGGCCCGGGCCGCGGACTCCTGTGTATCGGCCGACGGAGCCGGGACAGGACGGCCCGTCATCTCCGCCATCAGGCCGAGGGGAACGACGACCAGCCCGCCCAGGAGCGTCGGGGGCAGGGCGGAGAGCTGCGCCTCCCGGTCCAGCTCCCGCATACGGGCCTCGAGGCGGCCCCGCAGTTCCTCCGCACGGCGGCGTGCCTCGGAGGAGTTCAAACGCATCCCGGATTTTCCCGCGTTCTCCCTGATGCGAAGCTCCTCGGCCCGATGGCCCCAGTAGGCTATCTCACGGGTCAGCCGCTCCTTCACCGCCGCGCGGGCCTTATCCACCCAACCCAGACGATTTCTCCGAACCTCCTCGACGTGCTCCGGCACCACGGAGGCTATGGCATAGCTCTGAACCCTCTGCTCCAGGCCACGCACCACCCACCCCAACTCTGGACGGGCCAGGATCTCCGGCGCTGCCGGCTCGTCCTCCGCCAGCGGGCGATAATCCAGGTACGGCGCGTAGTGCAAGCGCCGAATCTCCCCTGGGCCCTTCATCTCCACGTAAAGCAGCCGCTTCGACACGGTGCGCCGCTCCCCGGAGGAGAGCCGCGTCGCGTCCTGGATGGAGTGCTCCAGAAAGAACAGCACCCGTGGCTCTCGTCCGGTATCTCGCTCGTCCACCAGAACCGTTCCCCGTCTCAGAAGATCCCGATGGCGCTCCAGGGTCAGGTCGATCACGGCGTCGAGCAGCGGATGCCCCGGACAGACGAAGGCGGCCATAGGGCAGCCCGGCAGGGCCACCCGTTCCTTCTCGAAGGTGATGCGCTCGTAACGCGGCAGTACGCACCCCCCAACGCCGATCCTGCCCCCCTGGGAACGCACCGATGCGGGCACATGAGTGACCTGGAATCGTCGAGGCTCCCGACCGTAGACGGTTCCCCCAAGCCGGGCAAGGGCCTCCAGGAAAAAGGACTCGATGTAGTGCGGCTGGAGGCGCCGGGCCTCCGCGCGCTCCATCTCCTCACGCACGCGGGCCACGCGGCTCGTGTCCATGACCTCGCGCGCGACCGCGCCGCCCTCCAACAGCTCCTCAAGGTGCGGGCGGTCCACGCCATCCTCCACGACACGGGTCAGGCGGGCTCGCACCTCGGGGTCGTCCCCGTAGCGAACGGCCTCCAAGAGAAGCTCCCGCAGCGGACGGCCCTCGAACTGGAGCTTGCCCAGGACGTCAAAAACCCTGCCGCCCAAGGCGTTTCGGGCCTCCTCCAGCTTCTTCAGCAGGGTGAGATAGACGTCGCCCTCCCGCGTCTCACGGGCCACGAGGTTCCAGAGTCGGCACACCTCCGTCTGCCCGATGCGGTGGATGCGCCCGAATCTCTGCTCCAGCCGATTGGGGTTCCAGGGCAGGTCGTAGTTCACCATCAGGTGCGCCTTCTGGAGGTTGATCCCCTCTCCAGCGGCGTCGGTGGCCAGCAGAACCCCCACCTCGGGGTCGTGGAGAAAACGATTCTGGGACCTCCGGCGCTCCTCCCGCCCCATCCCGCCGTGGATGACGGCGATGGAGCCGGGACGCCCCAGGTAGACCCCGATTCGGGACTCCAGATACCTCAGCGTGTCCCGGTGCTCGGTGAAGATAACCAGCTTTCGGGAGGCGGCGCCGGGGGCGACCGCGGAGGAGAACAGTTCCTCCAGAATCTGCGCCAGCTGAATCCATTTGGTGTCCTGGCCGGAGTCCCGCACCCCGGCGGCCATACCTTCGAGTTTCCGCAGCGTCTCGACCTCCGCCCTGAGCTCCCTGAGGGTCTCGGAGGCCGTCGCCTGATCCAGTATCGCCTCCTCCTCTCCGCCCTCCAGGGCATCCTCCAGAGTGTCCAGCTCCTCCAGGTCCTCCTCGTCGAACGACACGGCTCCGCTCTGGAGGAGCTCCTGTTCCTTCAGGCGTTTCTCCAATCGCTCCCGGCGCCGGGACAGGGATTGGAAGATGGCCTCGGGAGAGGAGGCCAGACGCCGCTGCAGGATTGTGAGCGCAAACCCCACCGTGCCCCCGTGCTTTTTGTTCAGCTTTTCGGCCCGATTGAATTCCTCCCGCACGTACTCGGTGACGGCCTTGTACAGGCTCGCCTCCGATGCCGAGAGCTTGTAAGGAACGGTCTCGGCGCGTCGCTCGGGAAAGAGGGGCGTGCCATCCATCTTGAAAAGGTTCTCCTTCACCATGCGGCGCATGAGGTCCGCAACCTTGGCCTGGCGTGCGCCGTCGCGGAAGCTTCCCTCGAACCGATCCTCGTCGAGGAGGGCCAGGAACAGCTGGAAGTCCGCCTCCTTGCCGTTGTGCGGTGTGGCCGTCATCAACAGAAAGTGCCGCGTGATCCCGGAGAGGAGCCGCCCAAGATGGTAGCGCTTCGTGTACTTCACCTCGCCCCCGAAAAAGGTGGCGGCAAGTTTATGGGCCTCGTCGCATACGATGAGGTCGTACCCGCAGTCGGGGAGCCTCAGTTTGTCCTGCACATCCGGGTTTCGCGACAGCTTGTCGAGTCGCGCGATGGCAAGTGGATGCTCCAAGAACCAGTTGCCCGTCCGCGCCGCCTCGAGGGCGTCATTGGTGAGGATATCGAAAGGAAGATGAAAGCGTTCGGAAAGCTCGTCCTGCCATTGTTCGGCGAGGCTTCCGGGACAGACGACGAGACACCGCTCCAGATCCCCCCGCGCGATCAGTTCTTTGATGAGCAGCCCCGCCATGATCGTTTTGCCCGCGCCGGGGTCGTCGGCAAGCAGGAAGCGCAGAGGGGTGCGGGGCAGCATGGACTCGTAGACCGCGGTGATCTGGTGGGGCAGCGGATCGACACTGGACGTATGGACGGCCAGAAGCGGGTCGAAGAGATGGGCGAGCCGGATACGGTGCGCCTCGGAGACCAGACGGAACAGGGCTCCGTCCCCATCGAAGCTCCAAGGACACCCGGACTCCAGAACCTCGAGACGGGCTTCATCCTTTCGGTAAAAGAGCTCCTCCGCCCTCCGCCCCTCCGGCGTCCTGTAGGTCAGGGTCAGCGCCTCGCTGCCATGCCAGTCCACGGCGACAACCGTAACCGCCGCGTCGGGCAAAACGCCCCGAACCGCGGCATCGGGCTCCAGCTCCTCCAATCTCACCCGTATCCCCTCCTCCGTTTTTTACGCTGACATCAAAGAACAAAAAGCGCGAAGGGAGGTGACTTGACGCCGCGGCGCCCCCCCTCGTCTTTACTTGTCGTCGTCGGAGAGGTCCAGAATCCCCTCCTCGATCTCCAGGGGGCCATCCAACATATCGACCTCAGGCGGCGCTGTTCCCTCCGCTCCAGCATCCGTTGCGTCCGGGTCCCCGTCGGGTTTCGGCTGGGGATGGAAACCGATTCCCCTGGCGACCTCCGCCATGATCTCCCCGATAATCTCCTCCTGCACCGAGGGGTTCTTCTCGAGGAACTGGGCCACCGCCTCCTTCCCCTGCCCCAGGGTCTCCCCCTTGTAGGAGAGCCAGGACCCCTTTCTGCGGATGACCTCGTAGTCCACCGCCATGTCGACCACCGCCACCCCCATGGGGATGCCCTTGCCGTAGATGAGGCTCGTGTGCGCGGAGCGGAAGGGGGGCGCCAGCTTGTTCTTGACCACCTTCAGATAGAGCTCATGCCCGATGGTCTCCTCGCTTTTCTCTATCTTCTTGCCACGCCGCACCTCCAGGCGGACCGACGAGTAGAACTTGAGCGCCCGCCCGCCCGTCGTCGTCTCCGTCGGGCCGGCCCCGTATCCTGTCGAGATCAGGGCCCGGAGCTGGTTGATGAAGATCACCACGCAGTTGGTCTTGGACACGATGGAGGTGAGCCGCCGCAGCGCGTAGGACATCAGGCGCGCCTGGAGGCCCAACTGGCTCTCGCCTATCTTGCCGTCGATCTCCGCCTGAGGGGTCAGGGCCGCGACGGAGTCCACCACTACCAGGTCCACCGCGCCGCTCCGCACCAGCGCGTCCAGCACGTAGAGCGCCTGCTCGCCGCTGTCGGGCTGGGAGAGGTACAGGGCCTCGACGTCCACCCCAAGCGCGGCCGCCAGCCGCGGGTCCAGCGCGTGTTCCGCATCGATGAAGGCCGCGACCCCGCCCGCCCTCTGGGCCTCCGCGATCGCATAGAGGGCGACCGTCGTCTTTCCCGAGCCCTCCGGCCCGAATATCTCCACGATGCGCCCCTTGGGGTAGCCCCCCACGCCAAGCGCAATATTCAGCGGCAGGATGCCTGAGGGAATGACCTCCACGTTTGTCCGCGCGTTGTCGCCCAGACGCATGATGGATCCCTGCCCGAACTTTCCCCGTATATCCTCGATAGTCTGCTCCAGCATCTCCTCGCGCGTCTGAGGCACCTTTTTCTTCGCCAAGGCTAGATTCACATCCCTTCTCCGGTCTGCATACAATCCAGTCCGTATATTATAGCTCCCAGAACTAATACCAAATCGCGTTTCGTGTGGATTGCCCCCCTGATGAAGCCCCGGTGAAGAATCTGATCAAGAGCAATTATACGGTTGGAGGGGAGCGGCCAAAGCGCTCCCCTCCAATCGTATGTTCAACACAAAAACGGCCCATGCAAAAGCTCGTGGCCGCTCGCTGCTTTACCTCGAGATGTTCTGAGACCTGAAGGCATCCACAAACGGATTATTGATGAACTGAGACTCCTCATCGTGAGCGCTCTGCTGCGACCTCCGGTTCTCGCGGGGCTCCTCCCTCTTATGATGGGACTCCTCACCGTGCCGGGCCGGATGATCCTGTGCCTCGAGCGCGCTGATGGAGAGGCGCATCCTGCGTTGCTCGGGGTTGACCTCGATGACACGGGCCAGCACCTCCTGCTTCTCCTGCAGGACGTCTCCGGGCTTCTCCACGCGCTTAGTACTCAACTGGGAGATGTGGATGAGGGCCTCGACCCCCTCCTCGACCTCGACAAAAGCGCCGAAGTCCGCCAGGCGGACCACCTTGACCGTGACGTCGGAGCCCTTGGCGTAGCGCTGATCGATGTCCCTCCAGGGATCGTTCAGCTGCTTGTAGCCCAGGCTGATGCGGCGCTTCTCGGTGTCCACGTCCAGGACCAGGACCCGGACCTCCTGCCCCTTGCGGAAGGCCTCCTTGGGATGGCGGATACGGGCCCAGCTGATGTCCCCGATGTGGACGAGCCCCTCGATGCCGGGCTCCAGCTCGACGAAGGCCCCGAATTCCGTGACGTTCGTTACGGTCCCGGTCATGACATCGTCCTTGTGGATGCGCTCACCGACGGTCAACCAGGGATTGCCCTCCACCTGCTTGATGCTCAGGGAAATGCGGTCGTTCTCCCTGTCGATCCCGATGACCTTGACGGTGACCTTGTCGCCCTTCTTGAAGCTGTCGCGGATGCGCACGTTCCGCCTCCACGTGATCTCGCTCATGTGCACCAGGCCATCCACGGCGCCGACGTTGACGAAGACGCCGAAGTCGGTCAGGCTGCTGACCTCGCCCTCGATGATGTCGCCCTCGTGCACCTCTTCGTAGAACTTGGCCCTCCGCTCCGCAGCCTCCTTCTCAACGAGGGACTTCCGTGAGAAGACGATGCGGTGCTTCCTGCGATCCTTTTCAAGCAATTTAACGTCAAAAACCTGCTCGATGAAGTTCCCCAGGTTGACTCCCCTGCCATCGGCGGAGAGGTGGGATATGGGCATGAAGCCCTCCAGACCGCAGCAGTCCACCATCAGACCACCCTTGACCTTGCGGACCCCCCGAACCTGGACGATCTCGTTCTGAGCAAGCTTGTCTTCAAATTCGGCCCACCGGCGGTCGAACTCGTGCCGCCAGCGGCTGAGCAGGAGCTGCGCCTCCTCGCCCTCGCGAAGGTTGATGACCTGGACCTCGATCTCGTCCCCCTTCTTGGGCTTCTCCGCGTCCCCCACCAGAATGCGATGCGTCCATTCCTTTCCGGGAAGGTAGCCCTCGCACTTGTAACCGACATCGACCAGCCAGCCGTTCTCCGTCTCCGCGATCACGGTGCCCGTCCGGACGTCGCCCTTGCGAAGCCCGGAGATGTCGTACTGCTCCATCATGCTCTCCATCGTCTCCTGAGCGGCAGCCTCCTGCCCCTCTCCCTGCAGACCCTGCTCCATATCCTTGTCCATAACCTGATCCATAAACCATAGCCCCCTTGACTGCCTACATTCTCGCAATTTTGTTGCTTATTTCTGTGATAAGCCACTCGGGCGTGCTGGCCCCGGCGGCTATACCAATCCTCTGCCTGCTCTCGAACCACCCCCTGTCGAGCTCCTCGGCACTCTCTATCCAAAGGACGTCCAAGCCGTTCGTCTCCGCTATATTCCTCAGCTTCCCCGTGTTGGCGCTCTCCCTGCCGCCGATCAGGACCACCCCATCCACGCGCCCCACGAGCGCGCGCACCGCGTCCTGACGCTCCATAGTCGCGCGGCAGATCGTGTTGCAGACCCGCAGCTCCCCCGCCCGGCGCACCAGGACCGCAGCCACCGAGGACAGGCGTTCCTCTTGCTGGGTCGTCTGGGAGATCAGGGCGACGCGCGCCCTCTTGGGGAGGCGTTCCGCCTCGGCCTCGTCGGCCACGACATCGAGCCCTCCGTCCACGTATCCCATGATCGAGCGTATCTCCGGGTGGTTCCGGTCCCCCAGGAGGACGATATGATACCCCTCGTCCGAAAGGGAGTTCGCGAGGTCCTGAGCCCTGCGGACAAAGGGACAGGTCGTGTCGATGACACAGACACCCTTCCCCCGCAGCTCGTCCAGGACCGCGCGGGACTCCCCATGGGCACGTATCAGCACTTTGACCCCCGGCGGGACCTCGGAGGCATCCTTCGCCACCCGCAACCCCATGGTTCTGAGACGGGCGACCTCCTGGGGGTTGTGGATCGGCATGCCGATCGTCCAGACCGCCCACTCCGTCTCCGCTCGCTCCATCTTCCCGGCCGTCAGGGCCTCCAGAATCGCATCTACGGCACGCTTCACGCCGAAGCAGAAACCGGCGCGCTCGGCCATCACAATCTCCTTCAAATCACATCAATCCACATAATATCAAACAAAATAACACCAATCCAAATAACACCATTCCGGATTACGTCATTCAAAAACCTCGCACCAATCCCCGCCCAGGGCCCTTCAAACACCGCAGCGCGATCCCTCCAGATGACGCAACGCCGCCTCCCGGACCCGTCTCTCCAACTCCGAGGCGGAGAGAGCGGAAGTATCATACCACAAGGCGGGCTTAAATTTGCCGAACCACGTCATCTGTCGTCGGCAAAACGCACGGGTCCTGCTTATATCCCCCTCGAGCGCCTCGTCCAGGGAGAGCCTCCCGCGATACCAGGCTGCCAGCTCCCGATACCCGAAGCCCTGCATGGATGGGAAACGCTCGTCGAAGCCATGCTCGATCAGCCACGAGACCTCCTCGGGATAGCCGGAGACGAACTGCCGCCGCGCCCGCTCGGCGATCCGCACGAAGAGATCGGGCCTCGGCCGGTCCAGCCCGACATACAACACGTCCAGACCGGAGTCCGCCTTCTCCCCCTCCACGTAGAGGCGGGAGGGGGGCGTCCCGGTCAGGTCCCAGATCTCCAGCGCGCGCACGACGCGGCGGACGTCGTTGGGATGCAGTCGGTTCGCCGTGACCTCATCGACCTCGGCGAGGTGTGCGTGAAGCGCAGGGGCTCCCTCCAGCGCAGCGCGTTCCTCGTAGCGGCGCCGCACCTCCGGGTCTTGGGGAAGGGAGACGTTCATGGCGGCATGAAACAACGCATTATAGTAGAAGGGCGTCCCCCCGACGAACAGCGGGACCCGGCCGCGGGCGCGTATCCGGCGCACAGCGCCGAGGGCCAGGGAGACGAAATCGGACACGGAGAACACCTCGTCGGGGTCCGCAACGTCCACGGCATGGTGCGGGACCTTACGGCGCTCCGAGGCCGCTATCTTGTCGGTCCCCACGTCCAGGTAGCGGTACACCTGGCGGGAGTCCACCGAGATGATCTCCGCCCCCAGATGCATGGCCAGATCGAGGCTCAAGGCCGTCTTGCCGACGGCCGTGGGACCGATCAGCGCGACGACGGGCTGCCGGCCGCCGCGGGACGGGGTCTCTGCATTTTCTCTGGGCTCTCCGAGAATTTCCATGGCTCCAGGCTCCTTTGAAAATGCCCAGAGTATAGCACAGAAGCCTTTCCTTAGTATCTCTCCGCTTCACTTGGTGTGGACCGGCAGCGGACGGGGGTCGGTCCCTTGCTTCCTCTATCCGATTCTTGGGCCGATTCTTTGGCCGATTCTTTGGTAGAATAACGAATAATGAGAGTACCGAGCCCGATCTGATTGTCCGATTTTCTCTGATCTGGAAGGAATGAGGCTGAAAAAATGAAACTCATGTTCACGACTGTATCCGTTTTTTCAATATCCGTCCGTTCGCTTTTTGCCGCCCTGCTCCTCTGCATCCTGCCCTTCCCGCCCGCCGCGGCGGCGCATGAGG
>CAUPUB010000027.1:0-25045 GCA_963514535.1 uncultured Fretibacterium sp. | reverse complement strand
GATAATCTAACGGATCGAATGCATCTCAAGAAGGGGGCCGATACTCGGCCCCCTTCTCTTATCTTGAAGGCATCTCCCAAAACGCACCCGATGCATCATCTTACATCGTCCCAAATCCGCAGGTTGCGATAACCTTATGGAGAATCGAGTGCGTTGTTGCATAGATCGAGTCCGCCCTCATCTTGCACCCGCCAGTTGCAGCGGAAAGCGTGCAAGCCCCGTCTTCGCCACACGTCAAAAAATGCCTGTGGACTTGGGCTCCTTCTCCGGCTGGAGGGCCGTTCCTATTCGGAGGGCCGTTCCTTCCGAATCTTGTAGAGCAGCATCTTCGCGCCCTTGGCCAGCGGGGGGATGAGGTTGAGCAGGACGGCCCAGCCCCAGCGGCGCAGCTCCTGGTTTACGTAATACTCGGCCTCCCCAAACTTCAGCGCGGGGTCCCAGCTCTCGATGTCCCTGAGGCTGCCGAGCCCCCAGTGGAACCGCACGTCGTCCCCGTACTCCCGAATCGAGTCGTGCATCTTGGAGTTTCGGGCCATCCAGGGTGAGACCGCGTCGAAATGCAGCTCGCCGCCGGGGAAGCGCTGGGCCAGGTTCCGGAACAGGCCCTTGATGTCCGGCTCCTGCAGGTACATCAGAACGCCCTCCAGGATGAAGGCGAACCGGTGTCCCGGATAGCGCTCCAGCAGCTCGTCCATCCAGGCCGTCTCGAACATCGAAGCGCCGATCTGCGGGTTGCGCTCCGAGCCCGGAAGAAAACGCTCCCTCACGGCCATGACGTCCGGCAGGTCCAGGTCTACCTGGACGCCCTTGCCCGAGTCCGTCCGCAGGAAGCGGTCGTCCAGCCCGCAGGCCAGGTGCACGACCACGGGCCTGTCCCATTCCGCAAGGATGCGCCGCGTCTGGCGGTCGAAGCGGCGCGCACGGATGACCGTCCCCACCTGCGACATCCTCTTGTCCCGGAAGCGGGACATATCCACGCCGAGCCTCTCCAGGATCTCGATCGCCTTGGGGTCCTCGATGATACGGTCGGGGCGCCGGGTCTCCTGCGCCTTGAAGTACAGCGTCAGGAGCGCCGTCTCCGAGATGGGGCTCCTGAAATCGAGCTCACCCTGCGCTTCCCTGTTCTCATCCATATTTTGATCGACCATATTTGAACCAACCTCCTTTGCTATGGCCTCCCAAAGTGGAAGCCCCTTCATGTTCGACTGATACAACACTGATGAGGCTAATACTTCTTTTCGGGAAAGTCAACACCGGTTCGATTTCCCGGGCGCCGCGGCGATCCGGCCGCAAAAGGCCCGTTCCCTAGACGCCGTTCTGCGCGGAAGGTTCTTTTCATGGCCCGAACATGCTAAACTCGATTATAGCGTAACCTGCCGGGAGAAGGGGCACGCGGGGCATGATCCCGAATATCGGCGACCGAAGGAGTGACAAAGATGAACGAAGCGTGGAACGCGCCGGAAAACGGGTATTCCATCAGCCGACTTGCGCTCTGGGCGTGGATACTCTCGTTTGGCTACACATTGGGGGGCACCTTTGTGAGAATTGCCTTGCGGTTCCAGGGCGGGGAGCAAGGCGTCTGGCCGCTGTCCGTCCTGGCGGCAGCCGCCGCGGTAGCCTTTCTCCTGCACATCCGGCGAGACCGCCGTGCGGCCCTGGCCCTGAGCATTGGAGTTGGCGTCTATGAGCTTTTGAACCAAGGGCTCTACCTCTACTCGTCCTATCTCGCCAACGAGGACCCGGAGTCCCTGCGAAGGATGCTCCACCTGTTCTCCTCGGGGCATTGGTGGGTCTATCGGTGCCTGTGGCTTCCCCTCCTCACAGGCGGCTACCTGGCACTGCGCCGGAACCGACGCGCCTGGCCGCTACTCTGCGTCAGTGCAGCGGGCGCGCTGTACCAGCTTGTCGATATCCCTTTCCTGCGATATTTCCTGACGTATTTCCCCCAGTATGGAGAACTGTGGTTCTCAACTATGACGGCGTTTGAGGCTTTTGACGTAATGAGCTACGCCTCCGTCATTGCCGCGTTCCTGTTTGCATACCTGGACGCGCGTTCTTCGAGGCCGGTGCGGTTCGATGGACTTGGATCCAACCAGCTCGAATCCGAGGCGGGCGGCGGCCTCTCGGGGGCGTCGACGCTCCGAAGGAGGCTCCGACGGCTGCTTCTGGCGAGTACGATCCTTGTCTGCCTCAACGAGTTCGTCGGCGCAGGCGGCCTCCTGAGCGCGCTCCTGAAGATAACGGTATACGATAGCATCGGTAGGACAGGCATTCGGCTCCTTGCCTGTCTTCTGCCCTGCGTCGCATACCTCTACAGCCTGGCCCCGTTCGCCTCGCCGAGGATCCTCGTGACCTACGCCTACTACGAGGCCTTCGTGTACGCGACATGTTCGGCCACGGCAGTGCTCCGTGCAATCATGGGCGTATCCATGATGATAGCAAGCGGACTGGGAGAGTTATACGTCCTGTACATCCTGTACATCCTGCCGGACGTGCTTCTGATGGTGTTGTTCCTCGCCATCCTCCATACGGGCCGCCGCCTGGACGAACGGTCCCGAGCCGCCGGGGCGGGGGAGTCCTCCCTTGCGTGGAGCGCCTACGCCATAGCCTTCCTCTATCCGCTGGCGGACTGCATCTCTTGGGTCATGACGTGGGCCGATTTCCGACAGTACCCGGGTCCCCCAAGCCTGGGAGCAGCCCTGCCGTTCCTCGATGCCTTGCTCGTCATGCTCTGCCTGTTCCTCCTCCCGAGGAGGGATCGCCGCTCGGCCCTGACCGCAAGCGTGGCCGCAGGTGCGTCCCTCCTGATCGGCATAGCCACCGGCATCCTCCTCTGGATTCCCGAGGTGGAGCTCCGTTTCTGGCTGCTCTCTCCATCATGGTGGGTCATGCGGATATTCCCGGCCTTGCTCATCGTGGGCGGATACCTGGCGCTGTATCGAAGACGCTGGGCGCCCCTCGTGTTGACCGCGAGCGCCGTGGGCGCGCTGTGGGCCCTGTGGGGATACGTTTCCTCCCTCGATCCGCATTCCAGGCAGATAGATATCCGTACCACTCTGGATATCGTTCAGGAAATCGTCCCGCTCCTTGCCTGCGTCCTCGCCTGGTGCGACCGGCGATCGGGTGGGTGAGGGGAAATACGCCGATCCGCAACCTTAACGCTGACATGGCTTCCCTATCGTCTGAGCGGGAAAGGTATCGTGTTTTCGATCGAAGGAAAGCGTGTAGGGGGATGAGGAAAAGGTTTGTGTCCGTGACCATGATTGTCCTGTCGGCCTTGTTTTTGCTTCGGCAATGACGGCGGGCGCTTCCGATGCCGAAGGACCTGAAGTCGGCCTGATAAAATGGGGTAAGGCGAACAGCGGATATTTTGCATATTATCTTGATAGAAGATGTATTTTTTGTTTAAGTCAGCGCTTCCTGGTGGTCTGATGGGAGGGGGGTTGCCGGCGTCCGGGGTCCTCGAGGCGCAGGGAATCCTCTCGATGGGGCGAGAAGGGCCGTTTGCCCTTACGGAAAGGTAAGGCGAGGCAGTGATTACGACAGCGGATGTGCAGGTGGAGTACAAGTTCGGGGCCGGCCGTTACTGGCAGATGCCGAATGCGTTGGACTTGGTCGGGACGGAGGCGAGACGCCTGGGGACGAAGGCCTGCGTCGCAGGAGGGGAGACGGCGCTCGCCCTTACGCGGGAACGCCTGTCCTCAGGACTCGATGCCGCGGAGATCCCCTGGGTGGAAGAACGGTACAGCGGCCCCGCCACCGTGGCAAAAGCCGCCGCGCTCGCGTCTGCGGCAACGGAAAAGGGCTGCGACGTCGTCGTTGGCGTGGGGGGCGGGCGAGCTCTGGACCTGGCCAAAGCTGCGGCGGCTCTGCTGAGGGCGCCGGTGATCACGGTGCCTACCTCGGCGGCGACCTGCGCGGCGTACGCGCCGCTGAGCGTTCTCTATCATGAGAACGGCGCCTACGATCATTGCGTCTGGCACGAAAGGGAGGTCGATGCGGTGCTGGTGGACATGGACATACAGTCCGCCCAGCCTCCGCGCCTGATGGCGTCCGGGATCCTGGATGCCATGGCCAAGTACCTGGAGATCTCCAACGGCCGGGCAGAACTGGACCTTCAGGATGTCCCCATCGCCATGCACAGCGCGCACTCCTTTGCGCGATACACCTATGAAGCGCTGGAGCGGTACGGATACCGGGCCGTGCAGGACTTGAAGAAGGGATGCCGCACCAAGCCGCTGGAGGACACCGTGTTCCTGAATATCGCATTGACGGGGATGATCAGCGGCATCACCAAGGGCAGGGGGCAGACGTCCGTGGCCCATGCCCTGTACGATGCGGTGCGCACGCATTTTTACCGGGAGTCCGGGAACTTCCTGCATGGAGAGATCGTGGCCGTAGGCCTGCTGTCTCAGCTGTCTTACAACGAGGACGAAGCGCGGCTGCCTGTCTTGAGAGACTATATGCGGCGTCTGGGTATGCCCTGCTCCCTGGAGGAGATCGGTATCCGCCCGTCGGAGAAGAATCTGGAGGTCCTGTATCGCGACATGTGCCAACAACGGTTTATGGTTCAGGACGAGGCGCACCTCACGCGTTTGAAGGCGGCTCTGAATCCGATCCGATAGGGGCGCGAAACTCCGGGCGGGCGGCAGGGGGTGACTTTTTCTCTGACTCCTTATGGGGTGACATTATCACAGAACAACGACAGCCCCCACAACGTGATTGACATTCTCCCGAGGGTAAGGTATAAACTGTCCTGAGAGGTCCGACTGATATTATCCGGAGAGGAGGAAACCCTAGTGCGGCATTGCGGATTCACCTGAGGAATGGGCTTGGATGCACGGGATGCATGCCGTGGTGGGATTCCTTCGGAGCCGTCCGTTTGGGCCAAAATCTTCAGAATGTGATCGAAATCCGATCAAAACCATGATGCGCGCGCCTTCGTGCGCCGTCATCGTTTCTTTTTGAGGAAAGGCTGCCCGCGCGGCCTCTCCTGTTTTTTCCCCATTCCATTACGAGTTCCCTCACATCCTTTTTCCTTCGTTTTTCAATCGTTTTTCAATAAAATAATTTTTCATGAAACAGAGTGAAGAAGATTAAAAACCTTGCCTGTGGATTTGGAGTGCTTCTCCTGCCTCGAGACAAGGGGATAATCATGTTTTCTTACATATCCGTCCAAGCCTGAAGTATGAGGAGGAAAAATTGCCATGAAAAAATCTGTGTTCTCGTTCCTTTCCCTGACGCTCCTTACCCTGCTCCTGTGTGCCTCCGGCGCTGGGGCCGTCCAGTTCGTCAACATCACAACGGGTCCGACGGGCGGCACCTATTATCCCGTGGGCTCCGCGATGGCCAAAATCTGGACGGACAACATCGAAGGGCTCAAGGCGAGCGCCCAGTCCTCCGGGGGGACCATGAACAACATCCAGCTGCTCGCCGACGGAGAGGCCGAGGCTGCCTTTGCCGACGGCCTCTACTACGACGCCTATAACGGGCACAAGAACTACGAGGGCAAGCCACAGTCCTTCCTGCGCGCCGCCGTGCCCCTCTATCCCGAGGCTATCCACCTGCTCGCGGCCCGGGACAGCGGCATCGAGACCCTCCAGGACCTCAAGGGCAAGCGAGTCGCCGTTGGGGCCGTGGGCGGCAGCACCATGCTGACGGCCTTCCAGCTCCTGCGCCTGGCCGGGCTCGATCCCGAAAAGGACATCGTCCCGGAGAACCTGGGGCACGCGGACGTGGTCGCTGCGTTCGCGGACAAACGCATCGACGCCTCCGTCACCATCGGGGCCATCGGGATAGCCAGCGCCAAGGAGACGACCACGCTGGGGACGGCCTACCTCGTCGCCATCCCGCAGGCCGTCGTCGAAAAAATATGCGGGGAAACGCCCTACTTCAGCCCCCTGACGATTCCCGAAGGGACCTACAAAAACCAGGCGAAGGCCATTGGGACCTTCAGCAGCCCCAATATCCTGGCCGTGCACGAGAAGCTGGACGACGAGCTCGTCTATCGGATGACCAAGGCCCTTTTCGAGCACAAGGAGGACCTCGTCGCCGTCAGCGCGCGGATGTCGGCCATGAATCCCGAGTCCATCGCCCACGTTGGCATCCCTGTCCATCCGGGTGCGCTGCGCTACTACAAGGAAATTGGAGCCCTGAAATAGCGATGGTTTTCTCCAACCCTGCGGGACGGGAGGACGCCTCTTTGTCCTGCAGGGCATCCCTCCTCGATAACGTCAGGACAAACACGGCGTTCGCGCTCTGCGTCGCCATGTCCCTGTTCCACCTCTACACCGCGGGGATTGGCCTTCTCCAGACGCCCGTCCAGCGGGCGGTCCACGTCGGGTTCGTCCTGGTCCTGGTCTTTCTGCTGTACCCACTGAGGAGGGGGTGGCGCTGGGCCGATGTGCTCCTGGTCCTCTGCTCCATCGCCGGGACGGGGTACATCGCCCTCTTCTCCGACGCCATCGCCCTGCGGGGCGGCAAGGTTCTGCCGTACGAGCTCGTCCTGGGAACCCTCACCCTGGCAGCCGTCCTGGAGGCGGGACGGCGCGTCCTGGGGCGGACGCTGCCCCTGCTGGGCCTGGCCTTCCTGCTCTACTGCCGCTACGGGCGCTATGCCCCGTCTATCTTCATGCATCGGGGCTACTCCCTGGAGCGAATCGTCCAGCACATGTACCTGACGACGGAGGGCGTCTTCGGCGTGGCGGTCGGGGTCTCCTCCACGTTCATCTTCCTGTTCATCCTGTTCGGCGCCTTCCTGTCCGGCAGTGGAGGGGCCCGGTTCTTCAACAACCTGGCCCTCTCGCTGACGGGAAGGAGCCCGGGCGGCCCCGCCAAGGTGGCCATCATCGCCTCGGGACTGCTGGGGACGATCAACGGCTCCTCCATCGCCAACGTGGCCACCACCGGGGCCTTCACCATTCCCTTGATGAAGAAGGCCGGCTACACGCCCGAGGAGGCTGGCGCCATCGAGGCCTGCGCCTCCACGGGGGGGCAGCTCATGCCCCCGATCATGGGGGCCGGCGCCTTCGTGATGAGCGAGTTCCTGAACGTCCCCTACGCCCGAATCCTGTCGGCCGCCCTCGTCCCCGCCCTGCTCTATTATGCAGGGCTCTTCCTGAACGTCCACCTCAGGGCCCGCAGGACCGGCCTGGAGGGGTTGGGCGGGGATGCCCCAAAGGTCCGGGTGGTCCTGAGGGACGACGGGCACCTCCTGCTGCCGCTCCTCCTGATCGTCGTCATGCTGATGCGCGCCTACACGCCGCTCAAGGCGGCGTTCTGGGGCATTCTCGTGATGGTCGGCGTCGCCGGGCTGAGACGTCACACCCGCATGGGGCCGCGGCTCGTCGTCAAGGCCCTTGCGGACGGGGCTCGCGGTGCGCTCGGGACGGGCATCGCCTGCGCCGTCGTCGGGTTCGTCGTCGGGGGAAGCTCCTTGACCGCCCTGGGCCCGACGCTCTCCGACAACATCCTGGACCTTGCCGGTGGAGCCCTGCTGCCCACCCTGTTTCTGGCCATGGGGGCCTGCCTTCTCCTCGGCATGGGACTTCCCACGACGGCCAACTACATCGTGACCAGCACGGTGGTCGTCCCCGCCCTCGTCAAGATGGGCGTGCCGCCCCTCTCCGCCCACATGTTCGTCTTCTATTTCGGAATCATGGCGGACATCAGCCCTCCGGTCTGCCTGGCCTCCTTCACGGCGGCGGGGATAGCCGGAGCGGACGCGGCCGGCACGGGAGCCCGGGCGCTGCTCTTCGCGCTCACCTCCTTCCTGCTCCCCTACCTCTTCATCTACAGCCCTGCGATTCTCATGGAGGGGAGCTCTCCGCTCTCCGTCCTGGAGGTCTCGGCGGGAGCGGCCGTCGGCATCGTCGCCTTCGCCGCGGCACTGCAGGGGTGGTGGGGGGTGCGCCTGAGCGTTCCCCTGCGCTCTGCGGCCCTCGTTGCAGGGGCTTTGTGCTTCGTTCCGCATACCTCCTTACGGCTCGCCGGAATTCTGGCGTCGTTGGGGCTCGGTTATGCGGCCCGCCGGGGCGGGAGTTTTTTTGTCAAAGAAAGTGGGGTGCGTAAATGAAGGTTCTCGTCGTATCGGGATTTCTGGGTGCGGGCAAGACCACGTTCATCCGTGAGCTGGCGCGCCACATCGAGGGGTCCGTCGTCGTCCTGGAAAACGAGTTCGGGGAGGTGGGGGTCGATGGAGACCTCCTGGCGGACGTCCCCATCGATGTCGTCGAGCTGGCCCAGGGCTGCATCTGCTGCACCATGAGGACGGACTTCCTGCGGGCCGTCGACGAGATAGGGCGTCGCTACCATCCCGACATCCTGCTCATCGAGCCCACGGGGGTAGGGTCTTTGAGCCTCATCCTCTCCTCGCTCTCGAAGGGGGTGGGGGCGGGCGTCGAGCTGGCCCCGCCCGTCACGGTCGTCGATGCGGAGTCCTTCGGGGATTACATCGAGGTCTTCGGGGACTTCTACCGGGACCAGATCGTGGGTGCGTCCACCCTGGTCGTGACGAAGTCGGAGGCGCTGTCCCCTGGGGAGCGCGACGCGGTCCTCGAGGCACTTGCTGACATGAATCCGAAGGCCGGGATCGTCCTTCCCCCCTACGCGGCGCTTCCCTCGGAGTGGTGGGACGGCCTCCTCGGAGCGGAGGCGGCGGATGCCCCCGCGCCGTCCGAGGGGGTGGCGGCCCTCTCGCTGGAGAGCCTGGGTCTGAGGGACCTGAGCTTTCGTAGCCGAGAGGCCCTGGAGGGCCTTCTGGACCGTCTGGCCTCCGGGGCGTTCGGGCGGGTCTACAGGATCAAGGGGCTCGCCCCTGTGGGCGGAGAGTGGGTGCGTTTCGACGTCGTGAACCGAAGCCGGACGATCGAGGCATGGCGCCCGGCGGATGGCTCCAGAATGGCCCTGATCGGCGAGGATCTGGACATCCCCGGCATCAGTATGGCGCTGTGGGAGTTCCGGATGCCCTGCCCCGCGGAGAGCACGGAAAAAGTTTGACCGAATATTTGATTGGATAGGGGCGATAATCGTGTCGATGAGCAAGGAAGAGTACCTCAAGAGCCTGTCGGACTGCGTTTTGGAGATGGAGGACGAGAAGGTCGTGACGGTCGCGGAGGAGTACCTCCGCGAGGGGCACAGCGCCCTGGATGGGATTAACCTGGGCCTGGTCGACGGCATGAACCGCGCGGGGGCGCTCTACGAGCAGGAGGAGTATTTTGTCACGGACCTGCTGCTCTGTTCGGACGCCATGTACAACGGGCTGGACGTGCTGGAGCCGCATCTGAAGGACGAGGCGGCGGAGGGCGAGGAGCCGATCCCCGCCGTTATTGGGGTCGTGCAGGGCGACACCCACGACATCGGGAAGAACCTCGTGAAGATCATGTTCGAGACGGCGGGCTTCACGATGTACGACCTGGGGCGGGATGTGCCCATCGAGGCCTTCGTGGACAAGGCCCAGGAGGTGAACGCCCGCCTGATCTGCCTGTCCACACTCATGACCACGACGATGATCGGGATGCAGCGCGTGGTGGAGCTCCTGAAGGAGCGGGGGCTCTACGGCAAGATCAAGGTCATGATCGGCGGCGGGCCCGTCTCCAAGAACTTCTGCGACAAAATCGGGGCGGACGCCTACACGGGCAGCGCGATGGAGGCGGTGCGGGTGGCGAAGATGCTTTTGAACGGGGAGCCGGTCCCGGCCTCATGAGGCCGTTTCTCCAGCTTTTGGGGACTCCGATTGGGATTCCAAAGGGACTCGTCCCTTTGGTGGGTCCAGGGCGAAGCCCTGGAGTCTTTCCGTGCGGCATCATCGAGCACTGGGGCGGGGAGGGAACGGCGTGAACGAGAAGGAGAGGCTTCTTGGGGTGCTTCGCGGGGAGGCGATTCCCGAGGTGCCCTGCATCTGTCCCGGCGGGATGATGAACGCCATCGTCGTGGACCTGATGGACCGGTGCGGCATCGCCTGGCCGGAGGCCCACACGGACCCGGCCATGATGGCGGAGCTCGCCAGGGCGGTGTACGACCATGAGATGTTCGAGAACTACGGGGTACCCTTCTGTATGACCGTCGAGGCGGAGACCCTGGGCGCCCCGGTCGACATAGGGAACCGGGAGTGTGAACCGCACGTCTCGGGCTACATCATCGGCGGGGGGGAGCGATGGGCGGAGCTCCCGGAGCCCGACCTGAGCCGGGGGCGGGCCCGTGTCGTCATCGAGGCCATCGAGCGGCTCGAGCGGACGGGGAAGGAGGGCGTCCCCATCATCGGCAACCTGACGGGCCCCCTCAGCCTGGCGACGTCGCTGGCGGACCCCATCGATTTCTACAAGTCCCTTCGGCGCAAAAACGAGGACGCCCATGCCCTGATGCGGAGGGTGACGGACATGCTGACGGCGTTCGGCACGGCGCAGGCCGCCGCAGGGGCCGACGTCCTGGCGATCTCCGACCCCAGCGGGACGGGCGAGATCCTGGGCGCGCGGTACTTCCGGGAGTTCGCCGTCCGGTACCTCAACGAGCTGATCCGCGGGGTACGCCATACGTTTCCCGACATGCGCTTCATCGTCCACATCTGCGGGCAAATGAAGAACGTCTTCTCCGAACTGACCGCGGTGGAGGCGGACGCCTTCAGCTTCGACGCGATGGTGAACCTGCGCACGGCGCGGGAGCACCTCGCGCCCCGCAAGGTTATGGGCAACGTCAGCTCCTTCGGCCTGGCCTTCGCCTCCGAGGAGAAGGTCCAGGCCATGGCCCGCACCGCCCTCAACATGGGGTCCGACATCCTGGCGCCGGCCTGCGGCCTGGGCACGCGGTCGGACATCCGCTCCGTGCAGGCCCTTCTGAGGGCGGCCAGGCGGAATCGGGAGGAGGAGGAAGCCCTCTTATGCACGATTTGAGGGTAAGGGTTCCGGACCAGGGGCTTTCCATTCCTTTGGAGGCGGGGGCGGACCTCCTGACGGCCCTGCGGTCTGCGGGGCTGTCGATCAACGCGGCCTGCGGGGGGCGCGGGACGTGCGGCAAGTGCAGGGTCCGGATCCTCGGGGGCGAGGCGGGCCCCATCTCCGAGGGAGAACGGCGCTTCCTCTCCGAGAAGGACCTGGCCGACGGCGTGCGCCTGGCCTGCTTCGTCCGGCCGGAGTCGGACCTCGACGTCCGCCTCTTCGACGCGCAGGAGAAGGGCCACCCGATCCTGACGGACGGTTTCGTCCCCGACTTCGTCTTCGACCCGCCCCTGCGGCGGGAGAGCGTCGTCCTGGAGCCGGCGTCCCTGGAGGCCCCCCTCTCGCTGGACGAGCGTCTGGCCGGGGCGACGGGCCTGGAGGAGGTCCCCCTTTCCGTCCTGCGACGCCTTCCCTCCGAGGGGACGCGCTTCTCCATCCTGACCCACGACGGGGAGTTCCTCACGGCGGAGCCGGAGGGAAAGGAGGCGGAGGAGGGGGTCTTCGCGGCGGCGGTGGACATCGGGACGACCACGGTCGTCGTGTCGCTCATCGACATGGGGACGGGGCGGGAGCTGGGCAGCGCCTCCGAGGTCAACCCGCAGAAGGAGCACGGGCAGGACGTCCTGACCCGGATCACCTGGGTCCAGGAGGTCGGGATGGAGGCGGTCCTGCAGATGCAGCGCGAGATCGTCCTGGAGCTGGAGGAGCTGCTCCTCTCCATCTGCGGGGAGCACGCGGTCTCGCCCCGGCGGGTGTTCCAGCTCAGCGTCGGCGCGAACGCGACCATGACGCACCTCCTGCTGGGGGCCGACCCCCGCTCCATCGGATTGTCCCCCTACGCGCCCCAGCTGCGGCGCGTCCGGTACGAACGGGCCTCGGATCTGGGGTTCACCCGTATCCATCCGGACGCCCGGCTCCTCTGCCTCCCGCAGATATCCTCGTTCGTCGGGGGGGACATCGTCGCCGGAATCGTCACGGCGGACCTGACGGAGGCGAAGGACAACGTCCTGTTCATCGACATCGGGACGAACGGTGAGATGGTCCTGTCACGGAAGGGGGAGCTCTTCGCCGCGTCCTGCGCGGCGGGGCCGGCCCTCGAGGGAATGAACATCGGCTGCGGGATGCGCGCCCAGGAGGGGGCCATCGAGGAGGCGGCCCTGGAGGACGGGCATCTCTCCCTCACGGCCATCGGGGGGAGGGAGCCCATCGGCCTCTGCGGCAGCGGGATCCTGGCCGTCGTCCGGGAGTTCCTTGCGGCCGGCCTGATCACGAGCCGCGGCAACATCGTCCGGGCGGGGGAGGCGCCTCCCGAGCTGCGCCATCTCGTCGGCGAATCGGAGGGCAAGCGGAGCCTCGTCCTTCGGGAGGGGGACCCGCCCCTGGTCCTGACGCAGAAGGACGTGCGTCAGATCCAGCTGGCCAAGGGGGCCATCCTGTCTGGGGCCCTTTGTCTGATCGAGGCGGCGGGGCTAACGCCGGACGCGGTGGACCGGGTCGTCATAGCGGGACAGTTCGGAAAGCACCTGGCCCCGGAGAGCCTGGTCGGCGCGGGGCTGCTCCCCGCCTCCTTCGGGGACCGAATTCACTACATCGGCAACTCCAGCAGGACGGGGGCCTACCTCTCCCTGGTCTCGCGGGAGCATCACCGGAGGATGACCCAGGACATCCGCGGGGTTCGCTACATCGAGCTGAGCGTGCTCCCCGGCTACGAGCGGACGTTCGCCGAGGCGCTGCTGTTCCGCTGAAGCGCCGCTGTTTCGTTGATAAGGGAGGGGAGGACATGAAGATCTATCAATGCAAGTCGCAGGACACGCCGAGCCTCGTCCCCATCCTGGAGGAGCTGGGGATGAGCTACGAGGAGACCCTGGAGGACGGGGCGGCCATGGCGCGGGCGGCGGAGAGGGCGCGGGATGCAAGCGGCATGAATCACGTCGTCGTCCCGCTGTCGGAGTGTCTGATGACGGCCTGTCTCGGGACGGCCATCACCTGGGACCCGGAGCTGGGGGACCGGGTGGCGAAGGAGGTCTTTTCCGACTGGTCGGAGGCGGAGGGCTTCCGGCCCGAGTCCATTCGGCGCGAGGTGCTGGACCCCCTCTTCGAGGCTGTCGGGATTTTGAAGGAACGGGGAGCCAAGGTCGTCGTCGGCGCGACGGGGCCCATCGCCCTGCTCTCGGGGCTTCTCCCGACGGAGGCGGTCTACCGGGCCATGCCGAAGCGGAAGGAGCCCTTCCCGAGGCTTTTGGGCATCGTCGAGGACTTCATCTCGGAGTACATCGTGCGGGTGGATGCCCTCGGGCCGGAGCTCATCTACCTGGCGGATTCCGTCGGATCCCTGGACCTCGTGGGGCCCCGCCTGTTCCGTCAGGTCTCCGGGCCCAGCTACCTGCGGGTTTTGAAGCGCGCGGAGGGGCTTGCGACGCCCATCTACATGTGCCCCAAGAACATGACCTCTCTCTTCTCCGTAGGGTTTCTCGAGAGGGACGCGAACGGGAACCTCTGTGCGGGGCCCTGCCTGGCCCGGAAGTTCACGGAGCTGCGTTACGGAAGGTGCCGAATCGCTCAGGGGGCGGAGACGGCATAAGAGGCGAAAGGACGAGCCGTCATTGATTTTTTCGGCAAGGGTAAAGGATAATGTAGAAGGAGTGTGCGAAGGATGAGCCAGACGACGCAGGGCGGGCCCGAGCGGCTCAAGGTCTCCATCTCGATGGGGGAGACGGCCATCACGCTCTTTGGCGTGAACACGAGGGACTACTACTTCAATTCCGACGTCATGGCCGACGTCGAGGCTCGGTTCTGGGAGCGGTTCCAGCCGGACGGCGCGAGCATCTCCATCACGCTGAGGGGCATGGCGGAGGCCATGGGCTCCGAGATGCTCTACAGGAACCACTGCATCCCCAGCGTGAAGACGCCGTGCGTCCATGAGCCCGAGGACGTGTACGGCCTCAGGGTCCCCGACCCCCTGAAGGACGGGCGTCTGCCCATCGTGCTGGAGGCCCTGGTCAAGCTGAAGGAGAGGCTGGACGGCAGGACAGGCGTGGGCGCCGGAATGGCGGGGCCGGTCAGCGTCGCCATCGCAGTATGTGGCGCGGAGAACTTCCTGCGCTGGACGCGGCGCTACCCCGATGAGGTCCGTCGCCTGATGGAGGTCGTCACGGAGGGGAATAACCGGTATATCGACGAGCTGGGCAAGCGGGGGATCGTCGGGCTCTCCTTCTCGGACCCCGTGGCCTCGACGGACCTCCTGGGGCACAAGCAGTTCCTCGAGTTCTCGCTCCCCTACTTCACCGAGAACGTGCGGCACGGCGGCAAGGTGCTGGGGAAGAATCCCGGCACCCACATCTGCGGGCACACCCGGGGGATCTGGGAGGACATCATGGGGTCCGGGGTCTCGGCCTTCAGCGTCGACAACGTCGAGGACCTGGCGGAGGCCAAGGAGGTCATGGGGAACAGCGTCGCCCTCATCGGGAACGTCCCCCCGGTCAACGTCCTGAACCTGGGCAAGGAGGAGGACATCAAGAGGTCCGTTGCGGAGTGTATTTTGAAGGCCCACGACTCCCCCAAGGGGTACGTCCTCGGTTCCGGCTGCCAGGTGCCGCTCTTCACCCCGGCGGAGAACGTCGAGGCATACGTCCGATGGGGCAAGGAGCTGGGGAAGCTGCCCATCGACATCGAGAGGCTGCAGCGCATTGCGGAGGGGGACGGGGCCGCCGCCTGAAGGGTTGGTTATAAAGGAATATCCGTATGGGATTCCCAAGGGACGAGTCCCTTGGGCGGGTCCAGGGCGGAGCCCTGAGAATTGACATGGGGGCTTCGCCCCCAATCCCCCACGCCGCTATTAAAATAGCGGCGGCCCCGGCAAGTTTCTTCCTCAAAACGGGCAGGCTGGGGTACCACCGGGGGGCTTCATGGATTGAATCAATGTTTTCTCATTGAATCGTTACTTATGGGAGGGATTTTTTATGATTACGGTAAACGCTGTGGGGAAGGCCTGTCCTGAGCCGGTCATCATGACCAGGGCCGCGGTGGAGAAGGGGGCGGTGGAGCTGGAGGTTCTGGTGGACAACACCGTCGCCGTCTCGAACGTCACCCGTTTCCTGGAGGGCCAGGGTTTCCGGGTGCAGCATCAGGAGAATGGTAGCGAGTTCAAGCTGACCGCCCGGAGGGAGGGGTCGGCCGTCTCCGCGGACCCGGCCCCACGCCCGCAGGGCAAGGCCCGGCTTGCCGTCCTGGTTGCGGGGAAGACCCTGGGGCGCGAGGATAAGGAGCTGGGCGAGGTCCTGATCAAGGGCTTCCTGGGGACGCTCTCGAAGCTCGAGACGCCGCCCGCGGTGCTGGCCCTCATGAACGAGGGGGTCAAGCTGGCGCTGCCGGACGCCTCGACTTGCGACCACCTGAAGGACCTGGAGAGGGCGGGCACGAAGATCCTGGTGTGCGGGACCTGCACGAACCATTTCGGGGTCACCGAGCGCGTCGGTGTGGGGACGGTCTCCAACATGTTCGAGATCCTCGAGGCCGTCACGGGGGCGGACAAGGTCCTGAGCGTCTAGAAAAAGCTGAAAATGTGCAGTGTTAACAGTGTTCTTTAATGAGGACACTTTATTTATGTCGTGTATATCGTGACTTTTTGATGGATTTTTTGAGAAGGAGGCGGCAGAAATGGAAAAGTGTGAGGAGTACGGCTTTGCGACAAGAGTGATTCACGAGGGGCAGGGCAACAATCCGCATGGGGCTTTGGCAACCCCAATTTTCATGACCTCGACATTTTGTTTCGAAAATGTCGAGGATGGCATGCAGAAATTCGCGAAAGAAAAGCCAGGATTCGTTTATGCTCGTAGCGGTAATCCTACAACTGCGGCTCTTGAAGCCAAGTGTGCCGCCATGGAGGGAGGGGAGGCAGCCATGGCGACCAGCTCAGGCATGGGAGCCATTTCCTCTGTTATCCTTTCGTTGTTGAAGATGGGGGATCACATTATTAGTGGAAACACCCTCTATGGTGGAAGCGATTTTGAAATGCATCAGATTCCTTCCTATGGTGTTGAGGTTTCTCGTATCGATACCACGGATCTCGCATGTGTTGAAGCAGCTTTTCGGCAAAATACGAAAATGCTTTACGTCGAAACATCATTGAATCCAACGATGAAAGTTAATGATATTAAAGGCCTTGCAAAACTAGCGCATCAGCATGGAGTCATCTTTGTTGTAGACAACACCTTTACTCCGCCCCCCATGTGTTTTCCAATACATTTGGGGGCAGATGTTGTGGTTCACAGCACAACTAAGTACCTTAATGGGCATGGAGATATCATTGGTGGGATGGTGGTCACTTCGGCGGAGTTGATGGTTGGCATCCGAGGTATTGGGTTAACCAAAATATGCGGCTGTCCTGCTAGCCCCATGAACTCTTGGTTGGTCTTGAGAGGAATGAAAACACTTGATCTCCGTTTTCGCAAACATTGCGAAAACGGAATGAAAGTAGCTCAATGGCTTGAGAGGCATCCGGCGGTCAGTTCGGTGTTTTATCCGGGGTTGCCGTCTCATCCACAACATGAACTTGCGAAACGGCAATTCGGTGAAGGACTATTCGGAGGTATGGTGTCATTTGAATTGAAAACACCAGCCCACATGAGCCGATTTGAAGCTACGGAAAAAGTCATGAATTCCCTAAAATTATTTTCCATTGCGGTCAGTTTGGGGGATCCGGATTCTTTGGCGGAATTTCCAGCCGGAATGACTCATTTGGTCGTGCCAGTTGAAGAACGGGAAACCGTGGGGATTACAGATGGCCTGATCCGCCTGTCCTGTGGATTAGAAGACGCTAAAGACCTTTGTAACGACCTCCAGCAGGCACTCTCGGCAATCTAAAAGATTAAGAAAATGGATCGATTTTCTTAATCGATCCATTTTCTTAACTCTCCGTCTGATAAAAACCAATAGAACAGGAGGCAGAG
The DNA here is from genome assembly GCA_963514535.1 of uncultured Fretibacterium sp. Classification (GTDB taxonomy): domain Bacteria; phylum Synergistota; class Synergistia; order Synergistales; family Aminobacteriaceae; genus CAJPSE01. The sequence continues at coordinate 8,166 of CAUPUB010000027.1, read as the reverse complement.
AATGACCATGGATAAAAAGAGGGCTTTGGAGAAATTGATGGAATCGCCAGAAATTCCTGTGCTCAATCATTATAAAGGCTGGGCTTTTCTACCGATACTGGTTTTTATTGCTATTTATGTGGGAAGCGGCATTTACTATGAATTTCAAGGTGTACCTAAAGCGTTTCAACAAATTCCGCGTATTACGGCTCTATTTATTGCTCTCTTGGTCGCACTGCTTATGGGGAAAGAGCGTTTTGAGGATAGGGTTTTGATCTTCTCCAAGGCAGTTGGAGATCATAATGTTATTTTAATGTCGTTCATCTTCATGTTCGCAGGAGCTTTTGCCGGGGTATCAAAGGCAATGGGAGGCGTGGATTCCACAGTCAATTTGGGATTGGCCTACATCCCTTCACAATATGTTGTCGTAGGGATTTTTATAATATCCTGTTTCGTCTCGCTCTCATTGGGTACTTCAATGGGTACGATCACCACAATAGGTCCGATTGCGGTTTCTATGGCCGAAAAAGCAGCCCTCCCCGTGGACTTTACCATAGCAGCGGTTGTGGGCGGAGCGATGTTTGGAGACAATCTCTCTATCATCTCCGATACAACCATAGCAGCTTGTCGAGGCCAGGGGGCAACAATGCGAGATAAATTTTTGATGAATTTTAAAATTGCTATTCCAGCTGCTGTTTTGTGCGTTATTGTTTATATCATGATGGGGAAACCAGCCCCTCTAGAGGGACCGTTTCCCTATGAGCTCATCAAGGTGGTTCCCTATTTAGCCGTACTGCTCTTGGCTCTTTTGGGTGTCGATGTCGTAATCGTCTTGCTGTTGGGGACGGTGATCTCTGGAACTGTCGGTTTTTATACCGATAGCTTTACTTGGGTAACCTTTGCTCAAGCAGTGGGCAAGGGAGTGGAGAGTATGCTTGGGCTTGTCGCTCTTTGTATGGGCCTGAAAGGAATAACGGGTTTGGCCACCACTAATGGCGGGATTGAATGGCTGTTATCGTTTTTTGAAAAGAAGATAACAACGCGTCGCAGAGCCGAATATGCCATGGCGGGTATGGTTTCATTAGCTGATGCAGCAATTTCCAACAATACAGTGGCTATTATTATTACCAACCCCATTGCAAAAGAGTTCGCGGATAAGTCAGGCATAACTCCAAAGCGAACGGCGTCTATTCTTGATATTTTTTCCTGTGCGATGCAGGGGTTATTGCCGCATTCGGGGCAACTCCTTTTGGCCGCGACACTTACAGGCGTTTCTCCTTTAAGGATTATGGGTAACTTGTATTATCAGTTCATATTGGGGGGAATGGCGTTGTTCGCTATCCATTTTGGATTCCCTGAAGAAAAAACGACTTTGAAGAAGCTTTAGAATATGGGCTAGATAGTGTCGTCAGGAGAGGTTACAAGGGTTAGAATATCCTCCGGCAGAATCATCCAGTGAGGGGGAAATCAGTGGAAATGGTCATCCCGCCGAAGAAGAACCGTAAGGAGGCTCGAGAGTACAAGAAGCATCTTTATGAGTTTCGGCATCTGGTGGAGAATGCATTTTTGCATTTGAAGCGATGGCGAGGTATTGCTACACGGTATGCAAAAAATGCCGCTTCCTTTGTTGCCGCGGTGCAAATTCGCTGCATTGCTCTTTGGGCTGACATCTTGTGACGACACTATCTAGGGGTTCGGAGGTCCGCGGACATCCCATTGCATTCACAAACTTCGATTTGAGGAGGGGTCTAGATTGGAGAGAAGTCTTTCTGGATCGTCGGTCTATCTGAACAACGCGGCGACGACCTGGCCGAAGCCGCCCTGTGTGGGGGAGGCCATGGCGCATTTTCTGTCGTGCGGCGGGGCCAACCTCGGTCGCGGGACCTCCTCGTCCCGCGACATGGGGACCCTGAACGCGGTGCTGGACTGCCGGCTGAGTCTGGCCGCCCTGCTCGGGGGCTATGAGGGAAGGGACCCGCGGTACGTCACCTTCTGTCCCAACGTGACGGAGGCGCTGAACGTCGTCCTGCGCGGTTTCCTGCGGCCAGGAATGAGCGTGCTGACCTCCTCGATGGAGCATAACGCCGTCGTTCGGCCCTTGAGGGCCCTCGAACGGTCCGGGGTGGCGGTGACGTTCCTGCCCTGCGGGAGCGACGGCGCGCTCGATCCCCGGGTGCTCGCGGACGCACTTGCGGCGCGGCGGTACGACCTGATGGTCCTGGCCCACGCCAGCAACGTCTGCGGCACGGTGCAGCCGCTGGGTACGGTTGCGGAGCTCTGCGCGGGGGCGGGGGTCCCCCTGGTCCTGGACAGCGCCCAGACCGCGGGGGTGCTCCCCATCGACGCGGCGGCGCTGGGGCTCGCGGCCCTCTGTTTTACGGGGCACAAGGGATTGATGGGCCCGCAGGGGATCGGGGGTATCCTCTGGCGCCCGGACTTCGCCGCGCGGGTCGAGCCGCTGGTGGCCGGGGGGACCGGAAGCTATTCCCATGTCGAGACGCAGCCCGAGGAGCTTCCCGACAAGTTCGAGTCCGGGACCCCGAACCTGCCGGGGATCGTGGGGCTCCACGCGGCGCTGGGCTGGATCGGGGAGACGGGGATCGAGAGGGTCGCCGAACGCGAGCGGGAGCTGGGCGGAAAGCTGCTCGAGGGGCTCTCCCGCGTGGAGGGCATCCAGCTCACCGGTAAGCGCGGCATGGAGGGGCGGCTTCCGGTCTTCTCCTTCAATATCGAGGGGCTGGACAACGGAATGCTGGCCAACGTGCTCTCGCGGGAGGGGTTCGAGACCCGTCCGGGGCTGCACTGTGCCCCTGTCGCCCACAGGACCTTGGGGAGCTTCCCGCAGGGGGGCCTGAGGGTGTCGCCGGGGTACTTCACGACGTCCGAAGAGCTGGACGCCTTCCTCGAAGCCCTGCCCGCGGCCGTGGAGCAGCTGAGGCAGGAGGCCTGAGGAACCTGGATGGGGAAGCGGATTCCGCTTCCCCATCCAGGTTCCCATCCAGGCCATAGCGGCGAATGTTTCACGTGAAACATTGAGATTTTCATACAGGACTTGGACAGGACTTGGATTTGAAGGCAACGCCTCCCTCCATATCCAATTTTTCCATACGGGCTGTAGCGGCGGTTCCTTTGCAGAAAAAGCCGGCCCGCTCGAATAGGGGACCGGCTTTTCTCAAGTTTGTCATGCGCTCGATTCCCTCCGTCTCTCATGCTTATCGAGCGCGTCGTAAAATCGACCCAATTCCGTACACGCGTCCCGAACCGATCGCGGTGCGTCATCGCATCTCGTGTCTCGGCTACGGCACTCGGTATACTTTTCAAAAAACCTTTTGCCGTAATCGCCCGCTTTGGGTCTCCTGTATCTTTGCTTGTAGTCTTTGGCCTCGTCGACTGCTTCTTCTCCATCGATCCAGGCAAACCACGTTTCGATATTCCTTTTGGGAACAAGACACAAAACCCGATCCTCTTTGCAGATTACCGGATGGCCTCTGGAGAGCAACTCTTCATTCCACTGTTTTACGCGATCCGACAGATTGGGATCGTTTTTGTCCGCGTCGCTTACGACCACAAGAAAAACATTCTCACGGTTTTTACGAATCTTGTCCAATGCCTCGGGCAAACGTTCTCTCACATGCCCCTCGGCGGAACGGGCTCCGTCGACCAACGGATAGGTGTCGAATTTTCTATCGCTGACCCCTAAGGACTTAAAAAATGTGCGTACGAAATAGTTGTGCTCCTGATCCTCACAGAGTATGAACACTCGATATCGAGAAAGATCAGGCATTGTCACATTCCTTCCACTCCAGCAGGCGGAGCTTGTCGATGAGCGGTTTGTCATCGTCATCGGTACGCCGCTCGACGACCACCTTCGGCGGAGTCCCCTCCAGAGAGAAAATTATCGCGTTTTTGTTGTGCCAATTCAACGTCCGGGGATTATGCGAGATGATGACGAATTGTATGTCCCGCTCCTCCCAGGCGTCGTTCATCGCTTCCAGCCAAGGCTGCAGCTCGCCAAGGGCCAAAAAATTCTCCGGTTCGTCGACAAGCACGGTGCTTCCGTTGGGGATATTGGCGACGATCGAGTAGAGCGCGAGAAGGGTTTTCTGACCGTCCGACAGCTCATTGAATTCGATATCGTTTTCCCTTCCGTCGAACTCCACCTTCACGGCAAGCGCGTGCCAATCGCCTTTTTTGATGTAGCGGATATCGACAAGGCCGGGGATGAAATATTTCGACTGCTCAACGACCCTGGCTTGTTTCATGGGCTCCTGGGTCGCATGCAGGAAACGCCATGCAGCAAAGTTTTCTCCGTACAGGTCAAGCGCTTCCATCGTTTTTTCCACATCCTGCTTCATGAGAGCGGGGACGAGGTGAAACGCGTACAACGACGCAATCCGTTTGCCAAATTCCCGGATTCGGCTGCTGTTGCTCGAACCGACGACCAAACCGGAGCGCTTCCAGTCACTTCTGAAGGACAGCTCTCTCTCGTCGTCCGTAAACATTTTTATGTGGCCTTCTTTAAATTCCAACAGCAACGTATCACCCAGCCGAAGCGACTCACGTTGAACCCTGGAGATTTTTTCCAGGAAATTGTACCGAACCGTCATCTCGTAAATGTAATGTTGATGTTGGGCGCTTTCAACCTCAAGTTTAATGGACATTTCCCCAGAACCGCGCTCCTCGGTGAGCCATCGGCAAAAGGTACGGAAAGGAAAGGCGTCCTCCACCGAGCACGCGATGGTGTCCGAGTGATCGGGCATGGCGAGAAATCGTGTCAGGGCATAGACGATTTCAATGACAGACGTTTTCCCGCTGCCATTTGGGCCGCACAGCAGATTGACCCCACCGTCCAGTTCAAGAGCAAAGTTGTGAAACAATTTGTAATTGTTGATCTCCAATTTTCGAATCATGCATATCCCACCTCCTGACACACCTCGTAGCGTCAGCTATGCAAAGTCTATCTATCTATCCTATCCGTCAGTTTCCGATGTTGAGCAGGTTGTCCAGCAGCTGATTCTTGAGCTGATCCTCGGTACGGTCCTCCCCACCCTCTGCACCGGGGCCGGTCGGGAACTTCAGGTTCAGGCGAAACCGCGCGCCGTCCCCCCTCTGCTCCTCGGTCCTGTTGAGCTTCTCCAGGGGCAGGTAGTCCCCCAGTGGCTTGTCGATCTTGAGGCCCAGCAGCTGGAGGTTCGACCAGCTGCCCGCAAGGACGAAGGATACGTCCTGGAAGTCCCGTTTGCTGATACCCAGCGCCTCGCCCACGACGTTCTTGAGCAGGTTGGTGTTCGAGAGGCCGCCGGTGAAGTACTGGAACACACCTTTCATGGCGCCCAGCACCTTGTTCAGCATCTGGACGTCAAAACGGCCCTTGCAGACCAGCTTCAGTCCCTTTCCGGGTATCCCGAGCGGCCCATTGACCGAGAAATAGCGGTAAAGGGGTTCGCCGGGCCCCGCCGTGGCCTGGGTTCCCGGGTTCAGCCAGAGGTCCGAGCCGTCCCAGAAGAACGTCCCCCGAATCGTCTCGAAGGTGATGCGTTTGATCGGCGATATAGTCTCGATCATCTCCACCTTGTGGAGGTACCCTCCGCTCGTCGAGAAGCTGCCATTGGCGAAGACCATCATCAGGGTCCCGAAGTTGCCCTTCAGGCGGACGTTGGCGTCCGCGCTGCCGACCAGCTCGCCCTCGGGCAGGAAGGGACGGGTCAGGTCCCCCAGGTCCAGTCCGCTCACTTTGGCGGTACCCTGCCATTTCGACTCCTCCAGGTTCACATCGGCGTCGGCCCGGACCGACCCCTTGCAGAACACCGCACTCCCCCCGCTCAGGGTTGCCCTTCCGCCGGAGACCCGGAAGGGCAGCGCGACATCTGTGACGGTCATCCCCGAGGCCGTCAGCCTGGGGATGGACAGGGACACGGCCACGGAGGGCGACGCTTCGTCCCCCTTCGCCCCGACGAACCCCGTCAGCTTCGCCGTCATCCGTCCGGCCAACTTGCCCTCCAGGGACGGGGACTTGGCCGAGAGCATCCGGTCCAGGTCCAGAGGGTCCGTCGTCATGGAGTAGCGCCAGCCCAAACCCTCCCGCCGAACGTCCCCTTTGACGGCGAGCCCGAAGTCCCCGAGCTTGCCGCTGGCGTGCAGCGCAAAGCGATCCTTCCCCGAGGACTGGACCGACAGGGCCAGGCGGTCGACGATCGTCTCCCGGACCGTCAGGGGTGTATCGACCCGCAGGGTCGCCTCGGGTTTTGCGGGAGAGCCCTGGAGGGTGAGGGAGCCGTTGAGGATGCCGCCCACCGGGGCATCGGGCACGAAGGGATCCAGGAGCGTTCTGAGTGACAGGTCCCTCACGGCCAGCCTCACGTCGAGCTTGTGGTCCATGGGGCTCCGCGCCGACAGGGAAACCGACCCCTTCCCCTCGAGCGTCCCCTTGCCGAGCGATGCCAAGAGACGGTTGACGCGGATCTCCCTCGTCGTCCCCCGCAGGTCGAGCTCCAGCCCGTCCAGGGGGACCCCACCGGCCCGGATGCCCGTTCCCCGAAGCGACGCGGACAGCGCCGCCGAGTCCGCGGGCCCCGAGACCTTGAAGCTCCCCTGGAGCATGCCCCCCAGGCCCTGCGGCTTCCCCGCTCCAGGCAGGGAGGCGAGGTCCAGCCCACTCAGTCTCCCGGATAGGTCAAGCTGTGGCTTCCCCTCCCTCGGCAGGGTGACGGCCCCCCGAAGGGTCAGCGTTCCTCCGGGCAGGTCCAGCGTGGACTCCGGCAGCGTCAGGCGGCTGTCCGCATAGGAGGCTGACAGCCTGAGGGTGCGCAGAGGGATGTCCGCCACGCGAGTATCCTTCCCGGTCAGATGGACCGTCACGCGGGGATCCGAGAACGAGCCGCCGACGAAGGCCTTGACGTCCAGGAGCCCCCTGACCTGCGAGGCTATCTGGGGGATGGACCGGGGGTCGAGCCCCAGAATCCGTCCCTCGAAGCCAAGCCCCTTTCGCCGAAGGTTCGCCGTCCCGGACAGGGACAGCGGCGCCTTCCCGATGCGCCCCTCCAGGCGCTCCAGGGCCACTTGTCCGTCGGCGCAGCGCAGGGAGGCGCTCAGGTCACGAACCGTCACCCCTCCGGCCGTAAGGCTGGGGGAGCTCAGGGTCCCCGAGACGGCCATCGACTCGTCGACCCGGACGGTGAGGGCCAGCTTCCCCGACGGGGCCGCGGCGGCCAGGGCGGGGAAGGCGGCAGCCATCAGGGCAGTATCGAGCCCCGTCACGGTGAAGGACATCTCCGGCCGCAGGGCGCCGTCCCTCCGCAGGGCCTCTCCCCTGCCTCGGACACGGCCCCCGAAGACCTCGCCGTCGCAGACGATGCGGGGGGGGGCCCCGGGGGTCAGACGTATGTCGGCGGTCAGGTTCCGGACCAGCCGCTTCCTGCCCACAGCCACCTCGGGCAGGCTCGCCGAGAGATCCCCCGAGACGCTACCCGAGGCGTCGGCGATCAGGTTGAACCGCACGTGTCCCCCCTCGCCGGCCAGGCCGGCCTGAGGCGCGAGGAGACGGCCGATGTTCTCCAGGGACACCCCTTTGGCGAAGCCGCGCGCGGCTAGGCGAGGTCCCGAGGTTCCGGTCCCTCCCCGCAGGTCCGCCGACAGGGCCAGGGACGCGTCGGCGGAGAGGCTGCGGAACGCCGCGTCCGACACGGCCAGCACCCCTCCGGACCAGCTCCAGGGAAGGCGGAGCTCGAGGGGGACGTCCCGGACGCGTGCACGTTTCAGGGAGAGCACGCCGCCGGCCTCGAGAGCGTCCACGGTCCCTCTGACCGAGAAACGGCCGTCGAGCCTTCCCGTCCCGCGAAGGTCGGCGCTGCCGGGCACGAGCTCCAGGATGGAGCCCAGGGACAGGGCCGAGAGATCTCCGCGGAGGTCGAAGGGCTGCTCGAAGCGGCCCTTGAAGGACCCCTTTCCCTCCCCTATTCTGACGTCGCTGGAGATCACCTCGAGCGGAGAGAAGCCGATGACCGCGTCCGCCTCCAGCGGGAGCTCCCCGAGGACCGAACGCAGGACGAGGCCCCCCTGTTCCGAGAGGTCCAGCGAGGTCAGGTTCAGGACTCCCCAGGGGGAGGAGACGGCGACGTCCCGAACCGAGACGCGCACCGGGAGGACGTGTAGGGGCTCCGACGAGGCCGCCCCTCCGCCGAACCGGTC
>CAUPUB010000026.1:0-25652 GCA_963514535.1 uncultured Fretibacterium sp. | reverse complement strand
GGCAGCATGAAGTTCTCGGAGAAGGCGTACCAGATGCTGAAGGTCAGCTGGTTCTGGTGGTAGCTGCGGAAGACGCTGTCCAGGCTCATGTAGTCCAGGGTGTCGTGCATCCAGCCCATGTTCCACTTCATGCCGAACCCCAGCCCGCCCAGGAACACGGGGCGGGTGACCATGGGCCAGTCCGTGGACTCCTCGGCGATCGTCTGGACGTCGGGAAAGCGGCCGTAGACCTCGCGGTTCAGGTCCCGAAGGAAGGCGATGGCCTCCAGGTTTTCCCTGCCCCCGTAGATGTTGGGCTGCCATTGCCCCTCCTTCCGGGAATAGTCGAGGTAGAGCATGGAGGCGACGGCGTCGATGCGGAGGCCGTCGGCGTGATAGAGATCGAGCCAGAAGGCTGCGCTCGAGATGAGGAAGCTCCGCACCTCGTTTCGACCGTAGTTGAAGATGTAGCTGCCCCAGTCGGGATGGTAGCCCTTCTGCGGGTCCTCGTGCTCGTAGAGGGCGGTGCCGTCGTAGCGGGCCAGACCGAAGTCGTCGGTCGGGAAGTGGCTTGGCACCCAGTCCAGGACCACGGCGATCCCGCTTTGGTGCAGGGCGTCGATCAGGGCCATGAGGTCCTCGGGGGTCCCGTAGCGGCTGGAGGGGGCGAAGTACCCCAGGGTCTGATACCCCCAGGAGCCGTAGAAGGGGTGCTCCATCACGGGCAGCAGCTCGACGGCGGTGAAGCCCATGTCCGCGCAGTAGCGCGGAAGCTCCGTGGCCAGCTCCCGATAGGAGAGCGACAGGCCGTCGTCCCAATGGTGCTTCCAGGAGCCCAGGTGCACCTCGTAGACGCTCCAGGGAGCGGAGAGGGAGGTCGCGGAGGCACGACCCTCCATCCAGGCAGCGTCCTGCCAATCGTACTCGGGCCAGTGGGCGACCGAGGCGGTCCGGGGCGGCACCTCGAAGGCGCGGGAGAAGGGGTCCATCTTGTCCTTGTGCTCGCCCCGACTGTCCAGGATGTGGAACTTGTAGAGTGTCCATCTCTCGAGCCCCGGGACGAAGCCCTCCCAGATCCCACTGCTGTCCCAGCGGGCGGCCAGGGGGTGCGCCTCGGGGTCCCAACCGTTGAAGTCCCCGACGACGCTCACCGTTTGTGCGTTGGGCGCCCAGACGGAGAAGGCGATCCCCTCCGTTCCGTCCTCGGCGATGTGCTTCTGCGCCCCCATCTTGTCGTAAAGGGTGTAGTGCGTCCCCTGCTTGAACAGGAAGATGTCGTAGTCGGAGAGGGTCGAAACGCCGTACTGCACCGCATGGGTTCTCTGCATGGCCGTTTCCTTTCCCCGGGGGCTTCGCGCCCCCCGGACACTTCAGATCAGGGCGTAGTGCTCCAGCCGTCGCCGCACCTCGTCGCGCCCCAGATGCACGGCGACCTCGAAGATGCCGGGGCTGACCTTCATCCCCGTGAGGGCGAAGCGTAGCGTCATCGCGTAGTCCTTCATCTTCACCCCGTGGTCGGCGACCCAGCGCCGGGCGGCCTCCTCCAGGTTCTCCGGGGTCCAGTCGGGCAGGGAGAGGAGGGCTCCGAAGAAGTCCCTGAGGCCGGGCCGGAGGTCGTCCGGGACCGCATCCGCCGAGTAGCGGGCCTTCACGGGCTCGAAGGACACGAAGTAATCCGAGAACTCCGCCAGCTCCCGGGCCGTCCGCCCCCGTCCCTCCATCAGCGTGAGGGCCCCGGCGAGCCTGGCGTCGTCGTGGCTCGCGACGGGCAGCCCCGCCTCCAGCCAAAAGGGCCGGACCATCGCGAGGCGGACCATGGGGTCGAGCCGCTTGAGGTGCTCCTGATTGATGAAGTTGAGCTTGTCGGGGTCGAAAACCGCGGCCTTGCGGGTCACCCGCGACAGCTCGAAGAGCGAGGCGGCCTCGCCGCGCGTGAAAATCTCGCGGTCCTCCCCGGCCGACCACCCCAGGAGCGCCAGGAAGTTGAACACGGAGTCCGGCATGTAGCCCATGTCCCGGAACTCGTAGACGCTCGTCGCCCCGTGGCGCTTGCTCAGCTTCTTCTTGTCCTTTCCCAGGATCATGGGCAGGTGGGCGAACTGCGGGACCTCCCAGCCCAGGGCGCGGTAGAGCAGGATCTGCTTGGGCGTGTTCGAGATGTGATCCTCGCCGCGGATGACGTGGCTGATCGCCATGAGGTGGTCGTCGATCACGACGGCGTAGTTGTAGGCGGGCATCCCGTCGCTCTTGATGAGGACGATGTCCTTGAGGGCGTCCGAGTCCTTCTCCCTCAGGCCGTCGCTCGTGGTCTCGATGCGGCCGTAGACGATGTCGTCGAAGGAGAGGTCCTGGCCGGGCAGGACCTTGAAGAGGATCGCCTCCCCGTCCCGGTAGGCCCTGCCCTCCGCGACGAGCCGCCCGGCGTGCTCGCGGTACAGTTCGAGGCGCTCGGACTGCCGGTAGGGTCCGTAGTCCCCGCCACGGTCGGGCCCCTCGTCCCAGTCCAGACCCAGCCAGTTCATGCCCGACATGATGGTCTCCTCGTAGGCCGCGGTCGACCGTGCGCGGTCGGTGTCCTCGATGCGCAGGATGAACCGCCCGCCGGTGTGCCGGGCCCAGAGCCAGTTGAAGAGGGCGGTGTGCCCACCCCCGATGTGCAGCGCCCCCGTGGGGCTCGGGGCGAAGCGCACCCGTACCTCCTGTTGCTTTTTTCGATTTTGTGCAGTATCTGCCGAAGTCATGAACGTCTGTCCTCCACGCCGATGGTTTTGCGGCCGTACGTCCCGCGACATCCGAATGGCCCCCGAGAAGGAACGGGGCCGGGGAGAAGAAGCCTCACGGGACAAATCATTATAGCGCAAAGGCGCCGAAGAGGCGCGGTCTGCCCCTTTTTCCCAAATCCGCAGGAAGGGCAACAAAAGGGCAAGCAGAAATAGCAAACAGAAATAGCAAACAGAAATAGCCAGCAAGGGAGATTTTCAAAAAATTGGCCCTGCTGGACCTCCTCTACCCTCAAAAAGGGAGCGTTCTCCTGTTCCCGCAAAACAGCCCCAACAGCGTGGGCTCGCACCCACACTCGGCTCTCCGCTACGCTCCCTACCGGGATGGAACGGCCCTGCGTTTCAGGGACGAGAGGCACCCGCGGTTCCGAGCCCGGCTTTGGCCGCCTGCCATGGTCGTACTGTATACTTTACTCATGCAATGCAGCGACTCGCGGAGGGATTCCTCGTAAAATGAAACTGGACCGCCTTCTCGGCATCATCATCCATCTGCTGGATCACGAAAACGTCTCCGCCTCGCGTCTGGCGGAGCGCTTCCAGGTCTCGGTCCGCACCATCCAGCGGGACATTACCACCATCTCCTTGGCGGGAATTCCGGTGCGTTCGGTCAACGGCAGGTCCGGAGGCTACTCCATCCTGCCCGCGTACAAGATGAAGAACATCGACATCCGAAGCGGTGAACAGCAGATGATCGCGAGGGCGCTGGAAAGCCTCGCGACGTCCTACTCCAACGATGCGCTCGACACCCTGATAGAGAAATATAACGCCATCATCGAGAGGGAGGGAGGGCAGAAGGTCTTCTGGGATTTCAGCGTCGCAAGGGAGAACAAACGGGTCCAGGAGCTGAACGCCCTGCTGGAGTCGGCCATCTCCGACAGGAAGTGCGTCGCCTTCGACTATCGGAACGCGGACGGAAGGCGATCCCGGCCTCACGTCGAACCGCTGGCCATCCATTACAAGTGGTACGCATGGTACCTGTTCGCCTACTCCCTGGAGCGCAGGGAATACAGGACGTTCAAGGTCGCAAGGATGCAAAACCCCGAGGTCACGGAACGGAGCTCGCGGATCGAGCACGGGGACGTCGCGCGGCGGATGCAGGAGTCGGAGCAGGCGTACTACAGGACCTGCATCGATATCGAGGTGCATTTCTCCGCGGAGGACGCGCCTCTGATGGAGGAGTATTTCCCCGACTGTCCCATCGAAGAGCTGGCCGGGGACGCCCGCAGTACCTTCATCCGCGTCCCGGCGAGGGAACGCCTGTGGAGGGCGCTGTTGCTGAGCTTCGGCGACAGGGTGAAGGTCGTGGGGCCGGAGGACTACCGGGAAGAGCTGATCGAAACGGCACGGAAATTTTTGTCCAACTATGACATACAGCTGTCGCGAGAGGCTGCTAAGATGTGAGCGGATGCTAACGGATGACCGGCCGTCCCCGAGGCCGGGATGACGCTCTCATCTTTTGCGATCTTTTGCGAGGAGGCGGGGGCCCCATGAACATGAAAAAATACCGTTCCGTCATGAAGGCTTATCTGAGAGGTTCCCTGATGAACCTGATGGAGTACAAGTTCAACTTCATCGCCGGAGGGACCTTCGAGCTCGTCTGGACGGCCATGTACGTCCTCTTTATCGATGTCGTGTTCACGCATACGGAGACGATAAACGGCTGGAACCGATACCAGACGCTGATGCTGACCTTCCAGGGAGGGTTGATGGATTCCGCATTCACCTTCCTGATCGTCCCGGGCCTGCGAAGGCTCCCGGAGATGGTCAACACGGGCAGCCTGGATTTCATACTGCTCAAGCCCATCAACAAGCGGTTCAACATCTCGTTCCATGAATTCGACGTACCGCAGGTCAAGAACATACTGCTCAACGCGGCGGGAATAGCCTATTGTCTGGCAAAGCTCGAGACGCCCCTCACCCCAGCGGGAGCCGTGACGTACGTTCTGCTCTCGCTCAACGGTTTTTTGCTGATCTATTCCATCATGTATCTGTTGATGTCCCTGTCCTTCTGGTTCATGAGGATGGATATCGTCATGGGCATAGGCTCCGAGCTGATCACCGCGGGGAACAAGCCGATGACGATATACCCATCGCTCGTGCGGAAGCTCCTCATCTTCGCGGTTCCCCTGCTGGTGTGCTTCAACTTTCCCATCCTGTCCGTCGTGAAGGGGCTGAGCCTGCCGCTCACAATATATTCGTTCGCCTCGTCCCTCGTGTTTTTCTGCCTGTCGGATTTCGTCTTCGAGAGGGGGCTCAGAAGATATGCCGGCGCGGGCAGTTAGCCACGGCAGCGTCATCACGGCGGAGAGGATCGGCAAGGATTACACGTACTACAAAAAGGAGCCGGGGCTGAGAGGGAGCCTGAGGAACCTGTTTCATCGCGAACCGCTTCTCAAAAGCGCGGTCAACGACCTTTCCTTCCAGATTCCCAGGGGGGCGATAACCGGCCTGATCGGCCTGAACGGTGCGGGAAAGACCACCACACTGAAAATGCTGTCCGGCCTGATCCTGCCCTCGAGGGGACGAATTGACGTTCTGGGGTATCGCCCCTTCGACAAGAAAAGGGAATACCTGCGCCGCATCTCCATGGTCATGGGAAACAAGAGCCAGTTGTGGTGGGACCTGCCGGCCCTGGACTCCTTCGAGCTGAACAGGACGATTTACGGGGTGGAGGAAGGGGACTACCGGGACACCCTGCGCACGATGGTCGAGTTGCTGGGCGTTGAGGAGCTGGTCAACGTGCAGGTGAGGCGCCTGTCCCTCGGGGAGAGGATGAAGATGGAGCTGATAGCCGCATTGCTCCACAAACCCGACGTCATCTTTCTCGACGAGCCCACCATAGGGCTGGACGTCGTCACCCAGCACAGCATACGCGAGTTCCTGAAGCGGTACTGCGCGGCACACGAATCGACCGTCATCCTGACCAGCCACAACTTCAACGACATCGTGTCCCTCTGCGACTCCCTGATCCTGCTCGACAACGGGGAAAAGATCTACGCGGACACGTTCGCCAACTTCAAAAGGGACTTTCTGAGCCAAAAGTATTTCATCCTGAAGCTGAACTCGCCCAACGCGGACGGAATCATCAGAGCGCTCGAGAAATCGCTCGAGTCGAGGGGAAACCTCCAGGCCGAAAAAGTGGAGGACAACGCCGTCAGGCTCTCGGCGGATCCCGAGACGAGCCTGGACATCCTGGAGGGCATCTCCAACAACTTCATCGAGGAGCTGAGCGACATCAACATCGAGAACATCGGCATGGAAGACGTCATCAGACGGATATACGGGAGATGAACGAGGCTGCACCATGCGGAAATACTGCGGAATATTCAGGATCGCCCTGGCCAACCAGCTGGAATACCGGGTGAACTTCATATCCTCGTTCCTGTTCTCCCTGGTGCCGTTCGGGGTCAATACCCTGCTGTGGCTTGCCGCGGCGCGCGGAAACGACGGGATGCCGCTCGGCACGGAGGGAATCGTCACGTACTATTTCGCGACCCTGATCGTGAGCAACATCACCTCGACGACGTCGATATTCAGGATATCGGACGACATCCGGCTGGGGAATCTGAGCCAATACCTCCTGAAGCCCTACAACTACGCCCTTTATCAACTGATGACCGACATGCCGCAGCGCGTGGTCTTCGTCGTCATGAACGCCGTTCCGCTGGCGGTCCTCTACGCGCTGCTGCGAAAATACATCGTTCCGCATCCGGCCGGAATATCCGTATCGAAGGCGGCGATATTCGCCGCGTTTCTGCTGCTGGGCTACCTGATAAACTTTCTGGTCGACTTCTCCATAAGCCTGTACAGCTTCTATTTTTCCAGGGTATCCTCCCTGTATACCTCGATAAGGGTCCTCCGCAACATCTCGGCGGGTATCGTCTTTCCGCTGATGCTGCTGCCCGACGCGTCCTTCAGCTTCCTGATCCGATTGCCGTTCGCGTACACGAACTACATTCCGACGACGTTTCTCATGGGCATGCTCTCCGAGGGGGCAGCGCTCTCCTGCCTGTCGAAGGCGGCCGGTTGGGCGCTCTTCCTTGCGGCGGGCTGTGCCGTATTGTGGAAAAAGGGTATGCGGAGGTATTCCGCCTATGGCGGTTGAGGGCTCGGCTACCCCGGGCATCACGAGAGCCGGCTCCGAGGCCCGGGCGGGGAGGATCCTTTATTCCAATTCCAATGATCAATTCCAATGGATTGAAGGATCTATGGATTGAAGGATCTATGAATTGAAGGATCTTTAGGGCTGCAGCATGCTCATTATCAGGATTTACATACTATAATGTTGTCGGTGCTCCGTTGTTGTTTCCGGAGTGAATTCTGGCTTTGTCGAGTTCTTTTATTGAGTTTTTATCGAGTTTTTGTTGAGTCCTCGTTGAGTTTTGTTGAACGATAGGGAGGTCAGGGCATTGAAGACGGCGAAGGAGTTTCTTGCGGCGACGGATCCTGAGATTTACGAGGTGTGTACGGGCGAGCGCAGGCGCCAGGAGGAGGGCATCGAGCTGATAGCGTCGGAGAACGTCGTTGCCCCTGCGGTGCTGGCGGCCATGGGCTCGGTCCTGACCAACAAGTACGCGGAGGGCTATCCTGGTGCGCGCTATTACGGAGGCTGCGAGGTTGTCGACGTTGCGGAGAACATCGCGCGCGACCGGGCAAAGGCTCTTTTCGGCTGCGATCACGTCAACGTACAGCCCCATTCCGGGTCCCAGGCCAACATGGCCGTGTACCTCTCCGTCCTGCAACCCGGGGACACCATCCTGGCCATGAACCTCTCCCACGGTGGACACCTGACCCACGGCTCCCCCGTCAACTTCTCGGGCAGGCTGTACAACTTTGTCCCCTACGGCGTGGACAGGGAGACCGGGCGCATCGACATGGACGAGGTGGAGCGCCAGGCCATGGAGCACAAGCCGAAGATGATCGTCTGCGGCGCCAGCGCTTACCCCCGAGAGATCGACGCGGAAGCCTTCCAGAGGATCGCAAAGAAGGCCGGGGCCTACCTGATGTTCGATATCGCCCACATCGCGGGGCTCGTCGCGGCGAAGCTGCATAAGGACCCCGTGCCGTGGTGCGATTTCGTCACGACGACGACCCACAAGACCCTTCGCGGCCCGCGCGGCGGCATGGTGATGTGCAAGGAGGAGTTTGCGAAGGCCCTCGACAAGGCTATCTTTCCGGGAATGCAGGGCGGGCCCCTGATGCACATCATCGCGGCCAAGGCCGTGGCCTTGAAGCTGGCTGCGGAACCGTCCTTCGCCGTCTATCAGCGGCAGATTCTGGATAATTCCAGAGCGCTGGCGGAGGCCCTCCTCGGGTACGGGTTCCGGCTGGTGTCCGGCGGAACCGACAATCATCTGATGCTGATAGACCTGCGCAGCAGGAAGCTGACGGGCAAGGCGCTGGAGCACGCCCTGAACGAGGCGGGGCTGACGGTCAATAAGAACGCCGTTCCCTTCGACACGGAGAAGCCCACGATCACCAGCGGCGTCCGCATCGGGACCCCGGCCGTGACGACCCGCGGCTTCAAGGAGCCGGAGATGAAGCGCATCGCGGAGTGGATCGACCGCATCTCGAGGGACGTCGAGAACGAGTCGCTGATAAAAACCGTAAGGGCCGAGGTGCGGGAGCTGTGCGCGAAATTCCCGGTCTATCCCGACCTGGCATAGCGGGCCCTGGGGGCAGAGCGGGACTTCATCGAGAGCCCTCATCAGGAGGTCCCCATCGGGAGGACCCCATCGGGACCAAGGAGAGAAAATATGATCGATCTGACGATGAATCAGGAAAACCTAAAAAATACGGTGGAGCTGGCGAAAAAACGTAATGTCCTGATCCCGACGTTCAAACAGATGCAGAATCCCGAGAGGCACACTCCCGCCGGCATCAAGGAAAAATTGAAAAAGACCGGGCTTTGGGACGTCGATCCCGCAAACCTCTTCCGGATCACCTGGAAGAATCAGCCTCAGAAGAGCGGCGGGCTCTACGGCAGGGTCAATCACTTCGAGGTCCCGCGTGAGATAACCGGGGTCCGGGCAAAGATTTTCGCCCTCTGCGGCAAGTGGTTCCCCACGGGGGCCCATAAGGTGGGGGCGAGTTTCGGCTGCCTCGTCCCGCGCCTCGTGACAGGGCAGTTCGACCCGACGCGCCACAAGGCCGTATGGCCCTCCACCGGAAATTATTGCCGCGGAGGAGCCTACAATGCCCAGCTCCTGGGCTGCGAGTCCATCGCCGTCCTCCCCGAGGGGATGAGCAAGGAGCGATTCGACTGGCTCAGGACCGTAGCGGGCGAGATCATCGCCACCCCCGGCACGGAGAGCAACGTCAAGGAGATCTACGACAAGGTCGCCGAGATCCGTGCGACGCGCCCCGAGGCAGTCATCTTCAACCAGTTCGACGAGCTGGGCAACCACCTGTGGCACTATACGGTGACCGGACGGGCCATGGAGGAGCTCTTCAACGACGTCAAAGGTGCGAGGGACCGTTTTGCCGGCGTCGTCGTGACGTCTGGGTCCGCCGGAACGACCGCCTCGGGCGACTATCTGCGCGAGGTCTTTCCCACCTTCAGGTTCGGGGTGGGGGAGGCCCTCCAGTGCCCAACCTTGCTTCTCAACGGTTTCGGAGATCACCGCATCGAGGGGATCGGCGATACTCACGTTCCCTGGGTCCAGAACGTCAGGAACACCGACGTGGTCTTCGCGATCGACGACAGTGTCTGCATGGCGATGATCCGCATCTGCAACGAGCCGGAGGGACAGAAGTACCTCAGGAGCATTGGGGTCAAGGAGGCGGACATAGAGCGCCTGGACCTGATGGGCATCTCCGGTGCTGCCAACGTCGCCATGGCGATCAAGATGGCCAGGTACTATGAGATGAACGAAAACGATGTCATCGTCACGGTCTTCACGGACTCCATGGAGATGTACGGCTCCCGCCTGGAGGAGATGACCGCGAAGATGGGCGCCTACACCCAGGTCCAGGCCGCGGTCGATCACAACCGCTACGTCCTCGGGATGGGGATCGACGGAATGGCGGAGCTCTCCTATTACGACCGCAAGCGCATTCACAACCTGAAGTACTACACCTGGGTCGAACAGCGGGGGAAGACCGCCGAGGAGCTGGACGCCCAGTGGTACGATCGGGACTATTGGACCAACGTCCACAAGATGGCCGACGTCATCGACGAGAAGATCGACGCGTTCAACCGGATGACGGGGCTGGCCCCCTGATGAAGAACTTATACCAAATCGCGTCTAATGTGGATTGCCTCCCCTGATGAAGCCCCTGGTGAAGAATCCAAGTGTTAAAAAATTCCTCCTGCCTGGGAGCTTGGACTTCTCCCTCACTTTTCCTTCCTGTGGATTTATTTTTTTGCCCGCTTTTATTGCGAAACTTGAGTTATGATAAAATAAATGCTTGGTATGATGGTAACATGAGCATGGATATATAGAGGTAAATTGGATATTAAGTAAGAGGTGTTTTCCGTCCTTGTCTCCGGTGCTTAGGGGGCGGGAAATGATTGTGCGTTCCTGGGATGAGGAGGAGTTTTCTGGTGCGGACTTTGCTTTCTCTGGTGCATATCGTGGTCTCCGTGGTGCTGATGATGATCGTGTTGGCTCAGCATCGCAAGGAAGGTGGTTTTGCGGGGGTATTTGGGGGAGGGACCCAGGCGGATGTGGGGCAGTGGCAGCGTTTTTCCGGGCTGACCAAGATCACTGTCGTCCTGGCTGCCTTGTTCATGCTGACCTCTCTTGCCCTTGCCCTGGTGCATTAGTCGAAGAAAAAATAACGGGTTTGACGGGAATACTTGCGAACGACCACAGGGTTCGTATACAATAGAAGTCTGCGAAGAGCGATGCTTTGATCAAGATTGGCCCGGCGTGACGGTCGGAGTTTCCCCGGATGGCCCCCCTGCCACTATTCCGGGGGGATTTCTTTGTGTCCCGCGGTGCACCTTCTTGGAGGAGCATTCTCTTTCGTCGCCGAGCAATAAGCACTGAAAAACTACGGATGCCGTCCTCTGGGAAAAAGAGTCGGCTTCGTGTAGAGTTCGAGGAGGAAACGAGATGGCAGGCAGCAGTTCCTACTTGGCCAGGCCCGGTCAGGTGGAAAGAAAATGGTATATCGTCGATGCCACGGACAGGCCCATTGGCCGTTTAGCGGCGGGTATTGCGCGCATCCTGACGGGCAAGCACAGGCCGACATTTACGCCCCACGTGGATACGGGGGACTACGTGATCGTCGTCAATGCGGATAAGGTCCGGCTGACGGGCCGCAAGGCTTCGCAGTCGCACTATCATTATCATACAGGGCATTCGGGCGGCTACCGTTCCATCCCCTGGGAGAGGATGCTCGAGAAGCGCCCCGAATTTTTGTTCGAGCACGTGGTGAAGGGTATGCTCCCTAAAACCCGCCTGGGGTACGCGAGTAAGCTGAAGGTGTACACGGGTCCCAATCATCCCCATGTCGCTCAGGCGCCCGAGGCGCTTGAGCTATAGTTTGAAGTTTGAATGAAGTTTGAAGCAGGAGGATAGGCAGATGGAAAACAGCTATTGCTGGGGAACGGGTCGCCGCAAGAACGCCTTGGCCCGAGTTCGGCTTTGCCCGGGCAACGGAGAGCTCAAGATCAACGACCGGACGGTGGAGGAGTACTTCCCTCGCTTGGTCTGGCAGGCTCAGGTCATGCAGTCCTTGAAGGTGGTGGACCTTGAGGGTAAGGTCGATGTCTTTGTCAACGCTTCCGGCGGCGGCCTGACCGGCCAGGCCGGAGCGGTCAAGATGGGGATTGCGCGGGCCCTGATTCGCATGAACCCGGACCTTCGTCCCGCCTTGAAGAAGGAGGGGCTTCTGACCCGCGACCCCCGTATGGTCGAGCGCAAGAAGTTCGGTCAGAAGGGCGCCCGCGGTAAGCGGCAGTTCTCCAAGCGTTAACTCGCTGATCGCACCAATATTTTTTTGTAAACTGCACGGATCGGACTCAGGCCAGCCAGTCGAGGCCAAATGTTTTTTATCCTCCCGGGAGTTAAGGATGCCGTAACTCCCGGGGCTTTCTTAGTCTTTTAGACCCCCCGACTCAGCCGGGGGGTCTAAAAGACTAAGATTAAATCGCGTCTAATGTGGATTGCCTCCCCTGATAAGGCCCCTGGTGAAGAATCTGATGAAGCCCCTAAGCTCGAAAACGCAAATCAAAGATTTGCTTTCTCGCTTATAAGCGACCAACACGGCTCGTACCTGGTGAAAAAATTAAGTGATCGACTTAGCATGCCCCGCTTCTTGGGCACAACTCGCGTTGCTCGTTGGTCGCCTACTTACAAGATAAATCCAAGGCCTTAAAAATTCTACGGGTTGGGGTGATCGAGCCGTCGTAAATGGGTTTAACGCCTCAGAAGGCGGACATGCCTGTATCCGTCCTCGGTCGTCACGACGGTCTCCACGTCGTAGACCTCGCGGATCGCCTCCCGGGTGAGGACGTCCGCACTCTCACCGAAGGCGTGCAGCCGCGCGTCCTTCAGCATCATCAGCTTGTCGGCGAACATCGCGGCCAGGTTCAGGTCGTGGATCGAGAGGATCACGGCCAAGGAGCGCTCTCGGGCCAGCTCCCGGATCAGCCCCAGGATGAAAAGCTGGTTCTTCATGTCCAGGCTGCTCGTGGGCTCGTCCAGGATCAGCAGCCCCGGTTCCTGCGCGAGCGCCCGCGCGATAGCCACCCTCTGACGTTCGCCGCCGCTCATCGCGTCGAGGGGCCGGAACGCGAACGGCTCGAGCTTCATGCGTTCGATCACCCCGAACGCGATATCCTTGTCCCTCCGGCTCAGCCTGCGGCCCGCGAAGGGAATGCGCCCCAACAGAACGGCATCGACGACGGTGATGCGAAAGGCCGGCGCGGCGTACTGCGGCACGTACCCGATGCGCTCCGCGCGCTCACGCGGGCTCATGGCGGCCACATCGACGCCGTCCAGCGTCACGCGCCCCTCCGACGGCACCAGAATCCGATTGAGGCACTTCAGCAACGTCGTCTTTCCGGTCCCGTTCGGCCCCAGAAGCCCGAGGACCTCCCCGCGCCGAAGCTCGAAGCCGACCCCGGAGAATACCCTGCCCGCGGTTGGATAGATGAAGCCCAGCCCCTCTGCCCTCAGCATCGCCGCACCCTCCTGCGCCCGCTCAGAATCAAATGGATGAAGAGCGGCACGCCCAGAAAGGAGACCACGATCCCGACCGGGATGCTCACCGGCGCGAGCACCGTCTTTCCGACGGCATCCGCGGTCAGCAGCAACATCGCCCCGCACACGGCCGAGAACGGGATCAGAAAGCGGTGGTCGCCCCCAAACAGCAGCCTGGCGATGTGCGGCGCCAGGAGCCCAACGAAGCCGATGACCCCCGTGAAGCTGATCACCGCGGCGGTCATCAGGACCGAGGCGACCCCCACGAACATACGGACCGCCCCGGGATCGATCCCCAGGCTCCGGACCAGCTCGTCGTCCCCCGAGGCGATCGCGTCGAGCTTCAGCGCCACGCAATGGACGGCACAACAGCAGACCGCGACGAACGGAAAGGCAGCCCCGACCTCACCCCACGTCGTCCCGTTGAACGTCCCGAACGTCCAGTGGACCACCGCCGCCAGACGGTGCTCCTGGGCGAAGAACTCCACCGTGGACGTCAGCGCGCTGAAGAAGTAGTTGAGCGCGATCCCCGTCAGCACGATCGTCTCGGGCGCCATGCCGACCTTCTTCGAGATGCCGTAGACCAAGGCGACGCACAAAAGGGACGCGGCGAACGCGCACAGGACGATACCGACCTTGCCACCCACGAGGGTCCCCGCACCGAATACGATGCACATCGAGGCCCCGAACGCGGCCGCCGCCGATATACCGATGGTGAAGGGGCTCACGAGCGCGTTGCCTGTGACCGCCTGCATCCCCACGCCCGAGACTGCAAGTGCGGCACCGGCGAGGACCGCCATGGCGATCCTTGGCAGGCGCATCAGGACGACGATCTTGTACGCCGCGGACTCCGCGCCACCGGAGTCGAGACGCCCCCCGACCCAAGCGGAGAGCGCCCGCAGCACCTGGGCAAAGCTCGTGTCGGCAACCCCCAGGGTCGTGAAATAGAGCCCCATCAGCAGCACGGCACCGACGCCCGACGCCAGCATCCCGGCCTTGCGGCGGCTGCGGCGTTCGTAGACGGCCCGGATGTCCGGCGTCCTGCTAGTCCTCGAACCCATACGCGGGATAGGCGTGCCCTTCGATGTAGTCGAGCTTCTGGTACTTCACGAGCCAGTCACGGAACACCTGCTCGGGATGCAGGTCCGGCAGCAGGTCGGGATAGAGGAACTTCGCCACGTACATCGTCCCTACCAGCTTGGAGGCCCCGCCATGGACGTAGTGCGACAGCAGCAGGATGCGACCGTTCTTCACCGCGTCGATCTCGTCCCAGCCGGGCCGGCCCGTCAGCTCCTTCCTGATGGCCTCGTGCTCCTCCCGGGTGGGCGGGTAGTAGGACGAGTACACGTTCGGCGCGGAGACCTTGACGATGGCCTCGGGGTTCTTCGCGACCACCGCCTCGGGATCCACCTCGACGTTCTTCGACGTCTTGAAGACGTTGTCCGCCCCGGAGAACTCGATCATATTGAAAAAGTAGTTGCCCGGGATCGTCGTGTTCCCGATCCTCCGATACTCGAAATAGAGCGTCTTCTTCTTCACACCTTCGAGCCTCGTCCGGATGTAGTCGAGCTTGCTCGTGAAGTAGTCCGCGAGCTCCTGCGCCTCCGCGTCCCGTCCGAAGATGCGACCGAGCAGCGCGCAGTTCTGGGCGAACTGGTCGGTGTAGTACGCGTCGACCACCAGGACTTTGATCCCGAAGTTCCCGAGTTGGCGCTCGGCCTCCTCGTAGGCGCCGTTGCCCGTCAGGATCAGCACCTCGGGCGCAAGCTCGACGATCTTCTCGTAGTTCAGCTCCCTCTGGCTCTTTCCGATCACCTGCTTCTCCGAGAAGCGGTTCTTCCAGGACTCCTTGTCCTGATAGATGTTGTAGTCCACACCGACCACGCGGTCGAGCGCACCGATCGCGTTGATGATCTCCGTGTTGTACGCGTTGGCCACGACCGCCCGGGTCACGGGATCCGGAATCACCACCTCGCGCCCGATGCTGTCCTTCACCGTCTGGGTCGCCGCCTGAGCGACGCAGGTCCACACCAGGACCGCCAGCCAGGAAACGACCAGCCTCACTCCGATCTTTTCCTTCATATTCCCTACCTCCATCATCGTCCGTTCTCGGGACGCCGCGATTCCCGGACTCATCCGGATTCGTCGTCATCCCGGCATAAAAAAACTTCCCATCCCTCAAGGATGAGAAGCCCATAAACAATGTGCCGGAGCCCACCAGTGCACGGAACGCGGGACTCCCCCCACCCAAGGACCGCAAATCGTCGCCGAACAAATATCCTGACTCCGCGGATCAACCCTCCGGACGCCTTTTCACTCCGGTGGGAGCGATGGCCCATCCTTCGGTCCCCGCTTACAGTAGGGGTAAGCCTGCATCGGTCTTGCACCGACTTCCTGCGTTCGGTCAGCTCATCGTGTTGTGCCCGGCATTGTATAGCAGGAGCACGTCGGTGTCAAATAAGCACGAAACTCACCTCCCCGCGCTCTGCATCGCGGCCATCGCCACATCGATCATTCCCCCGCCTCGTACCCCAGGGGGCAGCTCACAAACCCCTGGGCGCGAGAGGGCAGCGGGTTTCCTTCGCTATCGCAGGAAAGCTACAGAGGGCTACCCACTTGAAAAGGCGAGGAGCCATTTCCGTGAATATCATAAGGGGCCAAACAAAGCAAAAACCCCTGGGAAATCAGGGGTTTTGTGTCCTTGTGGTGTTCAGTGATTACATGAACTGGCGGTCCCAGCGGGATTCGAACCCGCGTCGCAGCCTTGAAAGGGCTGTGTCCTAGGCCCCTGGACGATGGGACCGCTTTTGAAACTGGACTGGTGAGCCGTGTGGGACTTGAACCCACGACACCCGGATTAAAAGTCCGGTGCTCTACCGACTGAGCTAACGGCTCAAACAACACTTTCCTTTTTGAGACCAGGGTATTATATCATAAAAGAGGTTCCTCGCTATTCTGTGTTGATGCTCATCCTCATCGCCCCCCCCCCAGCCGACAGGTTTTGCACGCTTTCCGCTGCACCCTACAGGTGTAAAATGAGAGTAGGCTCAAGTCTATGTAACAATGCACTTTATTCTTCATAAGGCTATCACAACCTGCGGATTTGGGCTTTCTTCTTATGGTTTCATTTATGGTTTCATTTTTCGGCTCTTGTGATAAGCTAATGGAAAGCCGAGTGTATGGGGTGAGCAGCAGGTAAGAGCGCGTCCTGGACTTTTCGGGTGTTGTCTTGTTTTCTCCAGTAGGGGGGAGCGGTTTGATCTTTGAATTGATGTCCGATGGAACGTTGGCCCAATTGCCGCAGGTGTCCCTCCCCGAGGGAGTTCCCGATCCCGGGGGCCCCTTCGTGATGGTTTTACTGCCGTACAACCGTTACCTTTTGGGCTGTTCTTCCAAGGGGACCTCCGAGCGTTGGGTATGGGGGAGGCCGGGCGATGAGCCTCGGGAGTTGTTCCCCTATGAGGACAGGGAACTCTCCCTCGCCGTGGACGGCGCCGCCGTCACGGTGTTGTCCTCGAAGCTCGTCACAACCCTGCGGGACGCGCTGCTGGCCCAGACGGAACCGCCGGGAGACCACCTCTCCGCCGTCCTCATCCTCAGGGGGCTGATGAGGGGGAATGCCGCCTTTGCGGACGGGGTCCCCTTCCGGGACGAGAGGGCCTTCAGCCGCTTCCTGGAGGAGGACGAGCTCCTCCGAAAGGGATACTGGGCCCTGCGCTTCGCGCTCGCCCGCGGTGAGTTCGATATCGTGGTGCGGCTCCGCGCCTGGCTGAAGGCCGGAACGAAGCTCTCCGATCCCGACGCCCCCGCGCGGGTATGGTTTTCCATCCTCGACCTCCCCGGGGAAAAGGACCTCGTGGAGCTCGAGGCGCTGTCGTTTTCCAGGGAGGACCTCCAGCACATGATCTCCCAGAACACCGTGCCCCTCCTCCTGTTCAACCCCAGCTCGGGATACCTGGTCCTGTCCCGGTTCGGCACGCGGGAACGCGCGGCTTTCAACCTTTGGGCCTTCTTCCCCCCGACACTGTGGGGAGAGCTTCGGGAGCGCCGTAAGCTCTCCATGAAAGAGCTGCTTCTGGCCGTCTGGGGGGAGTACGACATCTCCCGGGCACTGCTTGAGCGTTCCCGCTACGCGCCGGAGCCGGGAGGGGTCGTCTCGATGCTGTGAGAGGCGGCGCCCTTCCCCCGGCCCGGCCGCGGCGGCGTTCCGGCACGCCCTGCCCCTGAGCGTCCGTTCGGATGCCGGGGGCTTTTTCCGTTGAGACTTTTTTATCTATCCGAAGCTCCCTGTTGTAAAATTTTTTGCATGTGCGTCTGTTGAAAACGGAGCCCGTGCTCTTCGGAGGGGGCAGGCCATTCGGGGCCGCGGGCCCATGGGAAAGGGGAGGGGTGTCTCTTGGACCCCGTGTTGTTGAAAACGCTGCAGGGGCGCGCCCTCGTGGTGCGCCGGGACATCGTCGGCATGCTCAGGAACGCAAACGCGGGGAGCCTGTTCTCCTCCTTTTCCGCGGTCGAGCTTCTTGTCTGGCTTTATGGGGCGGTCCTGCGGGCCGGCCCCGGAGGGGTGGACGAGGACGGCCGGGACCGCTTCGTCCTCAGCCGGGTATCGGCCGCCCCGGCGCTGTATGCCGTGCTTGCGGAGCGCGGCTTCTTCGGGCGCGACGAGCTTTGGAGCTATGCCCGCCTGGGCAGCCTGCTCCAGGCGGCCCCCGAGTGCCCGCGGACCCCTGGCGTCGACGTGTCCTGCGGCGCCCCGGGGATGGGGGCAGGAATCGCCCTGGGGCTCGCCCTGTCCTTAAAGGATAATCAGCCCACTGCACGTGTTTTTTGCCTGATGGGCGCGGAGGAGCTGATGATGGGGGCGACCTGGGAGGTCCTGGCCGCTGTCCGTGCCCCGAAAAATCTGACACTGATCGTGGAATGTCCGGAAACGCCCTCTCGTGGCCGCGGGACTCCGAGGGGACTCGATTGGGCCGCAGATAGGCTCTCCGCCATGGGATGCCGTGTCGCCCACGCGGATGGGCACGATTATGTGTCCCTCGAGGAGGCCCGGTCGTCCCTTTCGGGTTCGGAGAGCCGTTTGGAGGGGTGGCCCAGGGTTCTCCTGGTGCGAACGGTCCACGGCAGGGGCCTCCCGTCCCTTCGGGAGCACCCCCTGGACGACGCGAGCGTTTTGGACAGCCAGGTCACGGAGCTCCTGATACGGGGGCTCGAGGATGTGCCGTCATGACGAACGTCGAGTCCGGAGGGGCCATGGATTGCGGTACGCTTCTGTGCGAGGCGTTCGATGGGAGGGGGGAGGAGTTCCCCGGGCTCGTCGTCCTGGGGGAGGGGGCATCGGGGCCGGACGCCGGACTTCCTCATGCCGCCGGACTGGCGGAACAGGGGCTGGTGCTGACGGCGGCGGGGATGGCCTGCGGGGGGAGGAGGGTTGTCGTCGCGTCCTGCGCCTCGTTCCTGGTCGGGCGGGCCTACGACCAGATTCGTTCCGCGGTTGCACTTCCCTCCCTGTCCGTCTGTCTGGTGGGGTGTGATGCGGGCTTCGGCTCCGGATATGCCGGCGGTGCGAGGCAGATGTTCGAGGATATCGCCCTGATGCGCTCCCTTCCCAATATGAAGGTCCTTGTTCCGTCGGACGTCCGATCGGCGACGGCACTTCTGCGTGAGGCCGTCGGAAGGGGAGGCCCCGCCTATGTCAGGCTTGGAGGCGTCGTACCAGGATCGGAGGGTATGCCCCCGCACGTCCCCCCCGAGGAGGACGTGCGGATGCGCCTGGGCGGAATGCGCGTTTTGCGCCGGGGGGCGGACATCACCCTCTGTGCGTGTGGTATCATGGTCCAAGAAGCCCTGAGGGCCGCCGACATACTGGCCCAGCAGGATATCCGGGCGGAGGTCATCGACTGCTACAGTCTGGACCCGTTCCCAGTGCGTCCGCTGCTCTCCTCCATCCAACGCACCGGGTGCTGCGTCACGGCGGAGGAACATTTTCTGGCCGGCGGGCTCTTCGAGACGGTGGCCGGCCTGGCAGTACGAGAGTATCCGATTCCCGTGCAGCCCGTGGCGGTCGAGATCGGCTTTGGGCAGAGCGGGGCGCCTCAGGATTTAAAGGAATACTATGGGCTGACCGCGGCACGGATTGTCAGTGCCGCAGTTTTGGCCTGGACCCGCCGAAGACGGTAGCGCCGGGACGCGAACTGCGAGGCGAAAAGGGGATTTGTCCGTAATGAAGATCAAATTCTCGGGCGTATTCAAGGTTTTCGAGCCTGATATCGTCGCCCTGAGGGATGTGAATCTCAGTATCGACAAGGGGGAGTTCGTCTACGTCATCGGGGCTACGGGGTCCGGGAAGTCTACGCTGCTGCGCCTGATCACGCGGGAGCTCCTGCCCTCACGGGGAAACCTGTTCGTCAACGACAGCAATCTGCGCAAGATGCGGGCGGGGGACGTCCCCTATTACAGAAGGGACGTCGGCCTCGTAGCCCAGGATTTCAAGCTGATTCCTCACCTGACCGTGTACGAGAACGTGGCCTTCGTCATGGAGGCCATGGCCGTTCCCAGCAAGATGGTGGAGCATCGGGCCAACAAGGTCATCGAACAGGTGGGGCTGTGGCGCCGCCGCTACATGAAGCCCACCCAGCTCTCGGGCGGGGAGCAGCAGCGCGTGGCGATCGCCCGCGCCCTGGCCAACTCTCCCTCGCTTTTCATCGCGGACGAGCCGACGGGGAATCTGGACTTCCGCACGGCCGCCGACGTGATGAAGATTCTTTTCGCAATCAACGCGGCCGGGGTGACGGTCGTCATGTCCACCCACAATCAGTACATCGTGGACTCGTGCCGCCAGCGGGTGATCGAGCTTGATTCCGGCAGGGTCATTCGCGACGAGAGGGCGGGGAGGTACCAGCTGGATGACGACTTTTAAGTATATCCTGAGGGATATGGGGCGGCTGCTCGTCCACCATTGGGTCCTGGGGCTGCTCACCCTCGTCACGGCCTCCGTCATGCTCTGGATCCTGGGGCTGACGACCCTCTTCTCCCTCAACGTCAGGACCTTTCTTTCGCAGCTGGAGAGCGAGCTCGTCGTCCAGGTGTTTTTGAAGAAGGGCAGCGAGGTGGAGCGCGTCGCGGAGAACATCCGAGCGATGCCCTCCGTGGCGGATCTCCAGGCATTCTCCCCCGACGAGTCCCTCGCCAGGCTCCAGACGAAGATGGGAAGCCAGTCCCGGGCCCTGGACCTGATGGGGACGAACCCCATCCCCTGGAACTTCAAGGTTCGAGTCCGCAGCGCCAGGGATGTCGAGCCCCTTGTCCGCACCCTCATGTCCATGCCGGACGTCGACGACGTGGTCTATGCCGGTATGGTCGTGCAGAGGGTCTCGGCCCTCTCACACGTGGCCGCCCGCATCGCACTCCTGGTATTTGCCCTCTCCGTCGTCGTCACGTCCCTGGTGGTCTACAACACCATTCATATCTCCCTCTACTCGCGCCGGGAGGAGATCTCCATCATGTATCTCGTGGGGGCGACCCGGAGCTACATCGCGACGCCCTTCGTCCTTGAGGGGACGTTTCTGGTGCTGATGGGAGCCCTGATCGCCGTGACGGGGATCGTCGTGACCTATCTGCCCGGCATCCGCGTCCTGCAGGAGAACCTTCCCTTCCTCACCCTCGCGAGTGACTCCAGGCTCATCGGACGCTTCTGCTTCCTCCTGACCGGGTTCGGGGCGACGTTGGGTTGGGTTTGCAGCTGTATCGTCGTGGCCCGCTTCATGCACTCGGCCACAAGTCCCGAGTAGAGTCCGAGGACGATCCCTTGCGTGCGTGGATGCGTCTGCTCCTCGGGGGTCTGCTGGCGGTGGGGATGGCCTGCGTCCCTCTCCCTGCCCGTGCGTCGGGCGTTTCGGAGCTCGACGCGCGGATCGCCGCCGAGGAACAGAAACGCAAGAAGCTCGAGGAGCGCATCAGCGACTATCATACCCGGATCAAGCAGCTGGACACCAAGGTCGAGTCGCTTCTGGGGCGCATCGATCAACTGCAGCAGAACGAGGCCGTTGCCGGTCAGGAACTCTCCGTGCTGGAGCTGCAGAGGAGCCGTATCCAGGAGGATATCGCCTTTCTGAACGCGGAGATGACAAGGGAGCAGATCAAGGTTGACGAGCTCCTCGACCGGCTGCGGACCCGGATCGTCGACATGTACAAATACGGGGCGACCGAGGAGCTGAACCTCTTCTTTGCCTCCCGGAATGCCTTCGAGGCCCTCGAGTCCGTCCATATCATGAAGATGCTGGCCCGGAACGACGAGATTATCCTGACCCAGCTCCAGGATCGTATGCAGGAGATGGAGCTCTCCCGTAGGACCATGGACGACCACCGGGTCCGCCTGGCGAAGCAGAGCGAGGCCCTGAGTGCGCAGAAGGTGCGCTACAGGGGGACGATCCAGCAGACGAACAGCTTCATCGGGGACATTCGCAAGCAGAAGGCGCTGGCCGAGAAGGCCGCGCGGGAGATGGAGGAGGCCCAGAAGGCGGTGGGGCACACCATTCTGACCTTGATGCGCCGCAAGAAGGAGCGGGAGGCCCAGACCCCGCAGGGACGGGGAGGAAGGGGCGGAGGGGTGGATTACCTCGCGGGCCGAGGCCGGGGGTCGATGTTCGACTGGCCTCTCCGGGGCCCGATCTCAAGCCCCTTCGGCCAGCGCATCCATCCTATATTCAAGACGAGGGCCTTCCATTCTGGAATAGACATCGCGGCGCCCGCCGGCACTTCCGTCAGGGCCGCGGCCGCCGGCGAGGTCCTGTTCGACGGATGGCTGCGCGGCTATGGGCAGGTCGTGATCCTGGATCATGGACGCAGTTATTCCACCGTCTACGCGCATCTCTCCTCCACCTCCGTGAGGGAGGGGCAGGTCGTGGGGGCTGGGACCGTCGTTGGAAGGGTCGGCAGGACGGGGACCGCGACGGGCTATCACCTGCACTTCGAGGTCCGGGTGGGGGGCGCCGTCAAGAACCCTCTGGATTACCTCAAGCGATAGGTGGCCCGCGATGGAGGATTCGATAATGGAGGATTTGATAATGCGGAGTTTAATAATGGGGGATTCGATTTCTTGACGCTCGTTGCAGGGGCACGATATGCTTGTCTGGCCGCGGTTCTTCTCCTGTTGGGGGAGGCCCTTGGCCCTGTTCGTGCAGCCTGGCCCGCGCTCTCGGCAGGCGCAGAGAAGGCGGAGAACCTGGATGCCCTGATCGCCATCCAGGAACGCGCTCGGCAGGATCTGGGTCGTCAGATCGAGCAGTACAACGAGACGGCCAGAAAGAAGGCGCAGGAGGCGAAGGGCCTGCTGGGTCGGATCACGAAGTTGCGTCAGGAGGCGCAGATGTCGGGGGCCCAGATCGAGCTTCTGGAGCTCCAGGCCAGACGTCTGCAGGACTCGGCGCGCGAGTTGAACGAGGATATCGCCAGGATCGATCGGTCCATGAAAAACCTGGTCGAAGCGCTCCGTCACCGCCTCCTCGACATATACAAATACGATGCACGGGCGGAGCTGAACCTCCTGCTTTCCACCGAGGACACTCATGAGGCCATGATCATGTCCTACATGCTGGACCGCCTGTCCCGGCAGGATCGGGTGATTCTGGAGG
Source organism: uncultured Fretibacterium sp. (assembly GCA_963514535.1). GTDB lineage: Bacteria > Synergistota > Synergistia > Synergistales > Aminobacteriaceae > CAJPSE01. Next base: position 3,107 of record CAUPUB010000026.1, on the reverse strand, counting down.
AGCTGGGGGGAAAGATAAGGGAACTGGAGCAGGCGAAGGTCAACCTGGAGAAGAACAGGGCTCAGCTGGCACGCCAGTCGGAGGAACTTAAGCAGGAGCGCGGCAGGCGCCATGCCGCGATTGCGCAGGCGAACTCCCTGCTTCGGGATGCTCTGGGGCAGCGCCGAAAGGCCGAGGAGGCCGCCCGCGAGATGGAGGCCGCGCAGCGGGAGGTCGGCCAGAGGATACTGGACCTGCTGCACCGACGGCAGTCGGAGGGCGGCCGGCTGCGTAGGCCGGGTCCTTCGGGGAAGGCGCCTCCAACGCCTCCGCAGGAGAGGCCATCCCAGGGGTCGGGGCCGAAGCGACCGGATTATACCTATCTTGCCAAGGGGTCCCGGCTGGAGTGGCCTCTTCGGGGACCCGTGATCACCCTCTTCGGTTCGAGAAATCACCCGGTCTTCAGGACGAAGGTCTTCAACTCCGGCATCGACATCCGGGCTGCGGCCGGGGCTCCCGTAAAGGCCGCCGGCCCCGGTGAGGTCCTGTTCAGCGGGTGGCTTCGGGGGTTCGGCCAGGTCGTGATCGTGAATCATGGAGACAGCCTCTCCACGGTGTACGCGAACCTGGGCAGGACCTCGGTGGGCGAGGGGGACGCCGTCCGCGTGGGGTCGGTGCTGGGGACGGTGGGCAACACGGGTGCCGGGGGCGAGTACAGCCTGCATTTCGAGGTGAGGCAGGGGGGCACGGCGAAGGACCCGATGAACTACCTGAGGCGCATTTAGGGAAGCGCTGATAGCGAATGGGACGGGGACGTAAGTTTTAACGTATGGCTTTGCAGACGTCGAGGATGGAGTTGGAGGCAATGGAGAGAAGACGCGAAAGGGTATTGTGGGGTGTAGCGTGGCTGTGCGTCGTGGCCGCGGCTGTGGCGATGGGAAACGTATTCATGGGGAGTGCCGGGGCGACGGACCTGAGCGATCTGGAGCGCATATCCCCTTTCGGCGCCCGTTCGCTCTGGCTCATGCGCCAGGCGAGGGCGATTATCGAGACCTATCAGGTCGATGCCGACTCCAAGCCGGTTCCCGAGGACAAGCTGCTGCACGGCGCGATGAAGGGGATGGTGGAGGCATGGGAGGACCCCTACACCCGTTTCGTGACGCCCAATCAGCTCAAGGACGAGGAGATCGAGATGGAGGGGCGCTACGGGGGCCTGGGCATGTACGTCGGGGAACGGGACGGCAGGGTCTTGGTGATCAGCCCGATGGAGGACACGCCGGCGGAACGCGTGGGGCTGAAGCCGAAGGACCAGATCGTCAAGGTGGACGACGATGTCGTCCTGGGCTGGGACTCCCAGCGGGTCGTCCAGCGCATGAGGGGCAGGCCGGATACCCGGGTGACCCTCTGGATCCGACGGGACGGGGAGGAGGAGCTCCTGAAGTTCGAGCTGACGCGGGAGATCATTAAGATCAAGTCCGTCCGCTACGAGATGCTGTCGGACGACATCGGCTATCTCCGGCTGACCCAGTTCAAGCAGAAGACCGACGAGGAGGCCCGTGATGCCCTGAAGGAGATGATCCGCGAGGGGGCCAGGGGGCTGGTCCTCGACCTTCGGAACAACGGCGGCGGCCTTCTGGACGTCTCCGTGAAGATCTGTGGGATGTTCTTGAAGGGGGGCCCCGTCGTCGAGACCCGGGGCCGGGCGGAGAGGGCCAGTGAAAAGTATTCGGCGGACCCCGCGCTCTTTCTGACCTCCATGCCCGTGGTCGTCCTGATCAACGGCGGCAGCGCCAGTGCGTCGGAAATCGTGGCCGGGGCCCTCCTGGACCGGGAGCGTGCCACGCTGGTCGGGGAGAAGAGCTTCGGCAAGGGGTCGGTCCAGACGCTCTTTCCCCTGACGGACGGGTCGGGCCTCTACGTGACCATCGCGCGCTACCACACGCCCTCCGGAAGGGTGATCGACCATGTCGGGCTCACGCCGACCATCGAGGTCAAGGGGGAGCCCGAGAGGGACAAGTCCAAGGACGCCCAGCTCCAGAGGGCCATCGCCGAGGTCCGTAAGGCTACCGCGAAGGAGAGGGCCTCGGCCAGGAAGAAATAGAAGGGACGGTCCCCTCGGGGGCCTTCGGCAGCGGGCACGGTTAGGAGGCGCATGGCATTGAAGGAAAAAAAGGTCGATCTGCTCATCGGCGCTCAATGGGGCGACGAGGGGAAGGGCCGGGTCGTCGATACGATGGGGGCCGACGTGGATGTCTTCGTCCGCTATCAGGGCGGCGCCAACGCGGGGCATACGGTCATTGCGAACGGGCAGAAGGTCGTCTTTCATCTGCTGCCCTCGGGCATGCTCTATCCTGGGAAGCTCTGCATCATCGGCAACGGCCTGGTCCTTGACCCCGAGCAGTTTCTGGAGGAGACGGCCGAACTCTACGAGAAGGGGCAGGACCGGGCACGCCTTGTCGTCAGTCCCCATGCCCATGTCGTCATGCCCTACCACAAGGTGCTGGACAGGGCCCAGGAGGCGGCGAGGGGCAAGGGACGCAGGATCGGGACGACGGGACGAGGAATCGGGCCCTGCTACGTCGATAAGTACGCACGGGTCGGACTGAGGGTGGAGGACCTGCTGGACGCGGACCTCCTGAGGGAGAGGCTGGTCCCCCTGCTGGAGGAGAAGAACCGTCTCCTCACCCGGCTGTACAACGAGAAGCCCATTCCTTTCGATGAGGTCTACGAGCCCGCGCGCGAATGGGGGAAGGCCCTGGCTCCCTATGTCGGCGACGTCGTGCGTCTGCTCCGGGAGGCGGTGGACGAGGGGCGGCATGTCCTGCTGGAGGGGGCTCAAGCCGTCCTGCTCGACATCGACCATGGGACCTATCCCTACGTGACCAGCTCCTCGACCTCCGCGGCCGGCGCCTTCACGGGGACGGGGCTCGCCCCGCGCGACCTGACCCGCGTCATCGCCGTGGTCAAGGCCTACACGACAAGGGTGGGCGAGGGGCCGATGCCCACGGAGGAACCGGGGGAGACCGGGGAGCGTCTGCGGAACGCTGGTGAGGAGTTCGGGGCGACGACGGGCCGGCCCCGCCGATGTGGGTGGCTGGACATGGTGGGGCTCCGATACTCCATGACCC
>CAUPUB010000025.1:0-26013 GCA_963514535.1 uncultured Fretibacterium sp. | reverse complement strand
TCACGTCCCGATCGATCTGATCCCGAGACCTGCGGCGGGGGTAGTAAAAGAGTGCCGCATTCTCCTCGATTTCGTTCACTGGATCTCGCCTTTCACGCGCCGCGCTTTTGCCGCTCGTCCTCACCGCCTCCCCCTCCAACCTTATACTAATTCGCTCTTAACAAAGATGTAACGTAGTCTTGCCTCCTCTGCAAGGGAAGGCAATCCATATAAAAAAACGCGAATTGGTATCAGTCCCGGCTCAGGGGGACGGAGAACGAGACCGTGGTCCCCTTGCCGGGGGCGCTGGTGATAGAAAAGTTGCCCCCCTGCACCGTCACGCGCTCCTCCATGTTCTGCAGTCCGTAGGACCCCCGATCCCGGGCGGCCTGCTTCTCGCGCTCCACATCAAACCCCCTTCCGTCGTCCAGAACCAAGACCTTGAGCGTCCGCCTGGACTTTCCGATGGAGACGCGGATGTGCTCCGCCCCATTTCTGGCTGCGTTGATGACGGCCTGATGCAGGGTCTTGAAGATATTGCTTCGCTGGCTGACGGGGACGTCCTCCAGCTTCCCGGTCAGCTTACAGGTCACCTCGGATCCCCACATCTGGCGCACCTGTTCGGACAGACGCCTTACGGGCAGGTCGAAACCGCTCTCTATCCCCGTAGGGCTCAGCCCGAACAGGAGCGAACGCACCTCGTTGAGACCGGTCCTCAGCTGCTCGACGGCCAGCTTTACCTCGCCCGAGGCTGCCGCTCCGTCCCCCCGGGCCAGCAGCTCCTGCGCCATCTCCAGGCTCAGTCCCGCGGCCGAAAAGGACTGTGTCGGCCCGTCGTGAAGCTCCCGAGCAAAGGAACGCGCCTCGCGCTCCGCAATCTGGAAGGCCACGGAAAGGGCCTTCTCGTTGTGCATCGCCCCCTGCTCCGGCGAGAATTCCTCGGGCAGGCTGACCAGGTTCATCACCATGCGAAGGCGGTTGCCCATGCTCTCGCTCCGGGTCACGAGGCGCTCGAGACTGCGCTCCTCCCGCAGAAGGTCGTCCTTCTGCGCCGAGAGGATGCGGTAGCGCTCCTCCAGGGAGGCATGCAGTTTCATCGACTGGGACGCCCGTTCGTAGGCCTCCTTCTCCTGTTCGATGACCCCCTGCTGCGACCAGCGCAACAGCTCCTCCCGAAGCTGTTCATACTCCCTGAGGGTCCGGTCGATCTGGGCTGCCAGATCTCTCAGGTCCTGCGTCAGCTCCCGGAAACGCCTCCTGGCCTGCTCCAGACGTTCGGACTCCTCGCTGCGTATCGAGTCGAGCTCGTGAAGGCTCTCCTGGATAAAATGAACGATGCGATCCTCAAGGTCCCCTATTTTGTTCGCCATAAGACACACTCCCCGAGAGAACCGTACCGAACCCCGCGCGAACGGCCCCGCGTTTCCTCCCCGCGCTGACGTACCCCGTTATCCCCGTGTCGCCTATTCTACACGAGAAGCCGCCGCCCTTGAAGGCCATGCCTCCCCGCCTTTTTCCAGAATTCCCTCAGGGCCACCGCTCCCTCCAGATCAGGGGATGCTCGTCCAGCACCGTCGCCACCGTCCCATCCGGCAGCAGGACGTCGCGGGTCACCCAGACGGTCTCGAGTTCCAGAGAAGGGAAGGGGCCCGACGGCCACACGGCCCGGATCAGAAGGCCCTTCGGACAGGAGTGAAGGGGCCGCCCCAACGTGCCGGGGCCGGAGGGCGGCGGTTCGAGATCGTAGACCTCGGCAATCGCTCCCTCCGGGGTTCGGTCCTCGAAGACCTTTCGGGAGTTGGGGTCGCCGGTAACATGCTCCGGGGCAACCCGAGGCGGCTTTCCGGCGGCCAGCTGCTCGCGGACCCAGTGGCGGCAGACCTCGACCTGCGACGACAGGGCCGCCCGCTCCTCCGAGCGCCTCATCGCCGCCATCAAGGACTCCTGGGACCATGAGAGGCTCAGGAACAGCCACGCCAGGAGCGAGCCCGCCATCAGGCAGAGGAGCACCACCCCCGCCAGGGCGAGGCCCTTGCGCCGCCTCATAAGTTCTCGGCCCTCCAGGATGCCCTGGAGACGTGCAGCTCGTGGAGCAAAAACGCCGCCCTCCACGGGGCATCTCCAGGCCACGACGGCGGCCTGGGGACGGGACCGAAGACGGCGGGGCCTCCAGAGGTCAGGACCCACAGGTCAAGGCATTTCAAAGCCGGCCGCCACTCGAACCAGAGGGCCAGCACCCCGTCCTCGAGCGGTTGAAAGTAGGGCGGATACCATGCAGTTCGCAGCTCCTGGAAGCAGAGCGTCCCGTTTATCACGCCAAAGCGCTCCCCGCGCATCAGGAACAGATCGTTTACGGGAGGGAGCTCGACGGGCCCCGGAACCCCGGCCGCCAGCTCCAGGGACACCTCCGTCCCCGAATGTCCCTCTATGAAAAAAGGATACCCCGTCAAGGGCAGGGAAACCCAGCTCCGGAGGTCGCGCGAACGTCCAACGGCCGAAGCTGTGCTTCCCCAATCCCCCAGGCTGCCAGAAAGGACGGAGAACTTCGCCCCGTCCCCGGGATCCAGGGAGACGGGACCTCCCCCGGCGGTCCCCAACACGATACCGGACGGAACCGCATACAGGAGGCAGAGTCCGCTCCCGCGGAACACCCCGCCCTCGTCCTTGGCAGGTTCGGGCGAAGCCCCGCCCAACGTCTTATAAACCTGGAGAGGGCGGCTCCGGTCCGTCCAGGACGCGACCAGCGGAGCATTGGAGGATCCGTACCCGAAGGCCCGCCGCAAAGTTCCACCCGTCCGGCACGAGGACAGCCCAAGCCCCGCGTGAAGCACCCGCGGCTCAAGATACGACAGGACGCGCTCCCCCCGGTCCCGCGCCAGTAGAAGCCGGGAGGCCCGCTCGGAGGACAGGACGAACCATCGCCCCGCCGCAAGGACAATGGCCCCCACAACCGAGCCCACCATCAGCGCCGTCAGCACCTCGACGAGCAGAAAACCCCGGCCCCGCCCGGTCAAAATACCCTCGTCACGACCAACGCCGCACTCGACAGATCGGATCGGACCTCGAGCGTCACCCGGACCTCCCCGCCCATCCCCGTCCGGGATGTCCAGGAAAAGGCGACGTCCCCCCCGGGAAGGCTGCGGGGCATGGCGTCGAGGGCGGCGGAATGCACCGGCCGCCTCAGGTGGTTGAACCACCACTCCGCCCCATAGAGACGGTCGTCGGCGGCCTTCATGTTCACGGGCGCCAGGACCCCAACCCCGAACGCAGAGAAGAGGGGCGGCAGGACCAGCGCCAGGACGAGCAGGGCCACCAGCACCTCCACAAGCGTATCGCCCCTTCTCCTCATGCTTTTTTCACCCTCTTTTTTCGCCATCCCGATTCTCCCATGCCCACGTCAAGGCTCCCGGACCGGGGAGCCTTTTCCCTCCTTCAGGGACATCCGGGTGCACCGGCAGGAGGGAAGGGCCTCCAGCACCCGCCAGTCCCGGCGCTCCACGGCGCGACCATCCAGAAGGACCACCCTGCCGTGGTCGGACGAGCTGCGGATCAGGCGCCCGACGGCCTGGCGCAGGAACATCCGAGCGTTGGGAAGCGTGACCCGGACGAAGCCCTTTCCCTCCTCCAGCTCGTTGCGCGCCCGCACCAGCGGGTCCCCCGGATGGGGAAAGGGGATGCGGTCCACGATCACCTGGGTCAACCCCTCCCCCGGGACGTCCACGCCCTCGCGGAAGGACACGCTCCCGATGAGGATGGAGGTCTCGTCCTTGCGGAATCGTGCGAGGAGTTCCCTCTGGGGCAGCTCGCCCTGGACCAGCACCGCATAGCCGCCCTCCCCCTCCCGCATCCTCCGCGCAAAGGCCCTGAGGAGCCTCAGGGAGGACAGGAGGACGAGCGTCCGGCCCCCGTTTTCGTCGCACAGCCTCTTCATGACGCGACACATCGTGTCGTCGTACCCCTCGCCCCCGACGGGCAGTCCGACATCCACGACCCATATCTCCATCTGCCGGGCGAAGTCGAAGGGGGAGGGGACCGCCAGGGTCCGGTCCGGGGTTATCCCCGATTCCCCGGACCAGAACGAGAAATCGCCGGACAGCGTCAGCGTGGCCGAGCTCAGCACGATCTTCTCGGGGTCCTCCTTCTCCAGGACGTCCCGCACGATCTCCGCAGCGGCGACCGGCATGCTCGTCAGGGACTCCCCGTCCCCCCAGTAGGCCCAGCCGGGAAAACGGCCGACCTCCAGGCACCAGAGCAGGGACTTCTTGAAGGAGCGCACCTCGTCTATCCAGTTCATCAGCTCCGCCCCCCCGGCAAGGGCGGACGGGTCGGCAAAGTCCCCGGCCATGAAGCGGTCCTCGATCCCCCGCAGAGCATGAAGCTCCCGGTCCAGGCCGTCCGTCAGGGCCCTGCCGAGACGCAGCAGGTCCGGGTCGCAGGACGACAGGCCCCCGTCCCGGGGCACCCGCAGCCGGACCGCGTCGAAGAGCGCCCTCAATGCCGAGCGGCACCGCCCGGCCTCCTCCCTCACCGCGGAGGGCTCGACGGAGTGGGCTTGCAGCAGGGAGTCGAACCCCTGGAGGACACGGGGGCTCAGGATGGAGGCCAAACCGTCCGCACCGGCACGTATGGCCGAGGCGCTCCGCGCCACGTCCGGCATCCGATGCGCCTCGTCGCAGAGCAGCCAGTCGTAGCGCACGGGGAAGGCCCCGCCCCCCTCGAGGATGTGGGAGAAAAAAAGGTGGTAGTTGGCGACCACGACGTCCCAGTCCTGAGCGCTCCGATAGGCCCGGATGACGAAGCAGCGACTCCGGTAGGGACAGCTCGTCCCGATGCAACCCCGCCCCCCCGCCGTCAGTCGGGCCAGCACGGGATGGTCCCCCCCGACGTCCAGCTCGGAGAGGTCCCCGGTCTCCGTCTTCGCCAGCCACGTCGGGATGTCGGACAAAGCGCCGTCGGGCTCCGAAAAGAGCGATGGGGAGGCGTCCGTGGCGCCTAGGGAGAGAAAGGCCGCCCCCTTGCGGAGACAGGCGTAATGGGAGCGCCCCTTCAGGAGTCCGAAGCTGAAGTCCCGGTCCAGGAGTCCTGCCAGGCGCGGGAGGTCCTTGTCGATCAGTTGTTCCTGGAGCGCGATCCCCGCCGTCAGGAACAGGATGCGCCGCTCCCCAGCGGCCTCCCGGAGGGCTGGGACGAGGAGCGCGAAGGTCTTGCCCACCCCAGGGGGCGCCTCGGCCGCAAAGGTCCTCTCCTGGGGATCGCGAAGGAACTCCTGGACGGCCAAAGCCAGTTCGAGCTGCTGCGGGCGGAACTCATACCCCGGCATACGCGACAGGGGACCGGACGGGGAATAAAATTTTTCGAGCGTGAAGTCCGTGATATAATTCCTCCCGATACACGACAACGGACCGGAGGCCCATCCTTCGTTTTGTTTTGGAGCGGACATCTTGCGCTTCCATTATACAGAATGTTACAATGCCCTGGCTATGGTTTCTCATGGGTCCGATTCGTCGGGGACGGGGGATTCCGGCTTTCCGTTTTTAATTTTAGTTTTTTTAATGAGGAGGTGACCCGGGAGAATGCCCAACAAACAGTCGGCCAAGAGGCGTGTCCGCATCGCCGAGCGCAATCGCATCTACAATCGGTACTGGACGACGCGGTGCAGGAACGCCGTCAAGAAGGTCCTCGATGCCGTCGAGGCGAAGGACGGTGAGGCAGCGGTCAGCAGCTTCGACATGGCGCAGAGCGTCATCGACAAAGCGGTGGTCAAGGGCGTCATGCACCGCAACACGGCGACGCGGCGCAAGAAGATGATGGCCCTTCGCATCAAAAGCCTCGGAGCCTGATTTTCGCTGGATGCAAAAAGTTTTCCGGTGTTTTTCTGAGAAACGGTTCCTGGAGAAAGAGGGGGCGCCCGCTGTGGCAGCCTCTTTTTTTTGTCCTACAGATGTTTTGCATATTGACTCTCGATAAAATATGCATTTTTGTTTTATCCAGCATTTCCTTAACAAAACTCCTGATTATCGCTTATAATGATGAGCGTGTATTTGTCCGCTTTCCGGCCGGACGGCGCGACAGAGGCACTGTTTTTCCGTCTCTCCGACGCGGCATGTCTTTCGGGAAAGGCCACGGTGGGGGGACGGTTGCACGACGGAGGGAGAAGGACATCCCTCTCCCGTATCTTGGATGGAACCAGTATCTTTCGGGAGGAGGTGAACTTGAGTGGCGGAGAAAAACCTGATAGACGAGATTAAGGCGGCAGAGGACAATGCGGCGGCAAGCGTCCGGGAGGCGAAGGCGGCTGCGGTCCGGAGGTTGAACCAGGCTCAGACCGAGGCGGAGAACACCGTCAAGGAGGCTCGCCAGTCGGCAGCGCGGCAGTTCCGCGAGAGCATCCAGGCTGCGGAGGAGAGCGCCGAGGGCAGGGCGAAGGCCATCGTAAGCGCCCGTGAGGCGGAGGCCAGGGCCTTCCAGGCGGAGCACAAGGGGAAGGTCGCGGGCGTGGCCTCGTGGATAACGGAAGAGGTGATGGGTAAGTATGGGCGTGGCTAAGCTCAAGAAAGCGGAGCTTTACTATCACAAATCCGTTCGCGAGGAGATAGCCGCCGTCCTCCAGGACAGTGGCGTCTGCCAGGTCATCGGGGACCCCGAACGGGCGGCCCGCCCGGCGGAGATCGAGGCCCGGTTATCGGAGAGCGAGGAACGGCTCTCCGACGTCCGTTACCTGATGCGCACGCTCTCGGGACGCTACAGGGACCCGATCCCCTCCCTGGACCGCCTGTTGGGGGAGCGTCCGATCGTCTCCATGGCCAACCTGGATCGGCTTGCGCGCGAAACGGATCTGGCGGAGGCGGCTGCGGCCGTCCGCCGGAAGGAACACGAGATCAACGAGCTGAAGCTGGAGGCGACGCAGATCAATGCAAATCAGGCATTGGTCTCCTCCCTGAGCTTCTTTCCCCTCCCTCTCTCCGTCCTGACGGAGGGGACGCGAACCGTGCGCGGCGTCGCCGGCATGGTGAAGGCGGAACAATTCGGCGCGTTCAAGAGCGCCCTGGCGGAGTTCGCCAGGGATACGGAGGTCTTTCTCCCCGGGGGCGCAGCGGCCGCCAGGGAGGTCCAGGCCATCGTGCTCTTCTCCCGAGACCTCGGGACAAAGGTCCTGGAGGCCTGCACCCGCAACGGGATGTCGATCTATGAGATTCCCGCCTCCATCAAGGGCTCCGTGCAGGAGGAGACAGCGGCGCTCGCCGCGAAGCTCGCCGAGGTCGAGGGCCGGGAGGGTAACATCTCGGACGAGCTGGATGCCCTGGCCGAGAAATGGATGCCCGTGGTCCAGAAGCTCTCGGACTACTGGAACAGCCTCGCCGGACGCTATCGTGCGCAGGGCGAGAGCGACGAGACCGACCGCACCCTGAGGACCCTTTTCTGGGTGCCGGCACGGGACGCCGCACAGGTTCAAAAGAGGCTCGAGGCCGTCAGCCCGAACGTCGCCCTCTTCCTGAGCGACCCGGGCGAGGACGACGAGCCGCCCGCTCTGCTGGAGAACGGCCGGTTTGTCCGCCCCTTCAGCATCCTGACGACGCTCTACTCGCCCCCCCTCTACGGCGGCACGGACCCGACGCCCTGTCTGGCCCCATTCTTCTTCATCTTCTTCGGGATGTGCCTGGGGGACGCGGGGTACGCCCTGGTGATGCTGGGCGTCATCAGCTGGCTTTTCAAGAAATACCGGCGTATTCCCTCGTCGGTCAAGGATTTCGTCACCCTTTTCGCGTTCTGCGCCGTGTCGACGTTCGTCTACGGGGTAATCAGCGGGAGCTTCTTCGGCAACTTCATCGACTCCTTTCTGCCCTTCCTCGTCCCGCTCAAGAACTCCCTGATGCTGGTGGACCCCATGACCAACCCGATGCAGGTCCTGGGCATCTCCCTGCTGCTGGGCGTCGTGCACCTGATGTTCGGGCTTCTGATCGCCGCTTACGACAACGTCCGCTCCGGGCAGTACATCGACGCGGCCGGGGACAACATCGCGTGGTTCCTCTTCATCACGGGGCTCTGCGTGTTCGGGACGGCCGCGGGCGGCCTGCTTCCCGAGTCCTTCGTCCTCCCCGGCAAGGCCATGGCGATCGTGGGGGCCGTCGTGATCTTCCTGTACGCCGGGCGTGGGAAGAAGGGCATCCTATCCAGAGCGCTCTCCGGCTTCCTGGCGCTCTACGGCTCCACCTCCTACCTGGGGGACATCCTGAGCTACAGCCGGCTTCTGGCCCTCGGCTTCGGCTCGGCGGTCATCGGGATGATCATCAACCTTCTGGGGGGCATGTCGGCGGAGATCCCCTACGTGGGGTGGCTCGTCGCCATCGTGGTCATCGCGGGAGGACATGTCTTCAGCATCCTCATTAACATCCTTGGGGCGTTCGTCCATCCCCTGCGTCTGCAGTACGTCGAGTTTTTCGGAAAGTTCTACTCGGGCGGGGGGACTTCATACGAGCCCCTGACCCACTCTCAGGAGTACGTGGAGATAGACAACCGCTGCGCATCCGGGGCCTGAGTCGAAACGACCGGTCGGCATTCGGGATTTTTTCGGGATTTCAAGCGGGATATCCGTCAATTCGAGCAATACACTCGGAAGGTCCTTCGGGCCTTTCAACATTTTGAAGGGAGAGCTTGACACTATGGAATATCTTGGACTCACAATGGCTTTGTTCGGCGCCGCCCTGGCTGCGGCTCTGTCGGGAATTGGCTCGGCCATCGGCATCGGCATCGCCGGAGGAAGCGCCGCGGGCGTCATGACGGAGGATCCCAACAAGTTCGCCAGCTGCCTCATCCTTCAGGCCCTTCCCGGTACGCAGGGCATCTACGGCCTGCTGATCACCTTCTTCGTCCTCAACAAGCTGGGGCTCCTCGGCGGCGGCGCGGCTGTGGCCCTGAACTGGAACCAGGGCCTCCAGATCTTCGCCTCCTGCATGCCCATCGCCATCGTCGGCTGGATCTCCGCCATCTACCAGGGCAAGACGTCGGCGGCCTCCATCCAGATGATCTCCAAGAAGCCCGAGGCCATGGGCAAGGCCATCATCCTTCCCGCCATGGTCGAGACCTATGCGGTTCTGGCCCTCCTGACGAGCATCCTGATGCTTATGGGAGTCCAGCTCTAGGGCGGGTGGCTCGCATGTCACTTGCCGACATCAAAGCGAGAATAAGCGCGGAAGCTCAGGATCAGGTGCGCGCGATCGAGGCGGAGAACAACGCCCTCGTCGCGGATATCGAAAAAAAGGCGGCCGGCGAGGCCAAGGCCATCCGGGACTCCTATGGCGAGCGGCTCGCCAGGGAGGAGCCCGAGGTCCTGAAGCGCCGGGAGATCGTCGCCGGGCTCGACGCGAAGAAGGTGGACCTGGGAGTTCGCCAGGACCTCGTGAACGAGTCCTTCGCGGCGTCCCTCCGCCAGATGTCCGAGATGCCGCGCGACAAGTACGTGGCGTTCGCGAACGCGCTGCTGAAGAAGGCCGTTCGCACCAAAAGCGAGGTCGTCCTCGTCGGAAAAGGCGAGAAATACCTCGACAAGGCTTGGCTTGACGGGTTCAACAGCGCCAACCAGGCATCGCTGACGCTCTCGTCCGAACGCCTGCCCATCGCCGGCGGCTTCGTGCTGAGGGACGACAGGGTCGACGTCAACTGCTCGTGGAACATGCTGCTGGAGGACATCCGTTCCGACATCGAGTCCGAAGTCGTCAAGAAGCTGTTCCCCTAGGGGGTGCCGGCCGTGAGTTACGTGTATGCCGTGGCCCGGCTGCGAGGTATGGAGAACCGCCTTCTGGACACGTCCTTCCTCTCGAGGCTCATGGAGAGCCCGACGCTCGACGATGCGTTGAAAGCCCTGGCCGAGACCTCCTATGCCCAATGGTTCGGCAAGGTCGCCGAGACGGGGTTCGACAGGGCCATCGACGACGAGATGCTCGCCACCTGCAGGGAGCTGGGGCAGTTCGTCCCGGACACCGACTTGATAACCCTTTTTCGGATGCCCTACGACTACCACAACGTCAAGGTCATCCTCAAGAGCCTCTTCAAGGTTCGGGGCGGCGATCCGGAGGGCAGGCGCCACGAGCTTCTCTCGCCCCTGGGCTCCGTGGACCCCGAGGAGCTGACGGCGGCACTGGAGGCCGAGGAGTACGCCCATCTGCCCTACGGTCTGGGGTATCTGATCCCCCAGTGCTGGCTTCATTGGGACCAGACGAAGGACGCGCAGGGGGTGGAGCTGCTTCTGGACCATCACCTGTTCGCCTCGATGCTCGCCCTTGCGGAGAGCCTGAGGCTGCCCGAGATCGCGGGGTGGGTCAGGCACAAGATCGACGCGGAGAACCTCCGCAGCGCCGTGCGGCTCCAGCGCATGGGCGTCGACGCGACGGGAGGGCTCTCCTTCTTCCATCCGGGCGGGAACATCCGGCCCGAGGACGCCGCTCGACTGCTGGGGGAGCCCCCCGAGACCTGGGGCAAGCTCCTCTCCCACACCGATATCGGTTCGGCACTGGACGTCCTCCAGGAGCGGACGGACCTCCGGGCCACGCTCTCGGATGTCTCCAGGGCCCTGGACGAGTACCTGGTCCGAGTCCTGGGAAGGGCGCGTTTTTCGATGGACGATCCGGCGAACGTCCTCCTCTACCTGCTGACCAAGGAGGCCGAGGCGCGAAATCTGCGCATCGTGCTGGTCTGCGTGGCGAGCGGGCTGGACCGTGAATTTGCAAGGAGGCTGTTGAGCCATGTCCGATAGCCTTTCCCTGCCGATGGCCGCCATTGGCAGCTACGAGATGGTGCTCCCCTTCCAGGCCGTGGGCGTCAGGCCCTTCATCCTGGAGGCGGACAAGAGGGATACGTTCGAGCGGACCCTCGACAAGCTGGCCCGTGAGAACTATGCCGTGGTCTTCGTCCAGGAGGATCTCTTCGTGGACTTCATCCACAAGGTCCAGGAGATCAACGACGCCTACCCCACCAGCGTCCTGCCCCTGCCCGGGCTTTCCGGCAGCACCGGCGCGGGCCTGGCCTCCATCCGCAACAGCGTCGAGAAGGCCGTGGGCATGGACATCTTTGCGGACAGATAGGGCGGTCAGAACAGATAGGAAATAGATTAGGAAGGGGATCCTTCTTGACTTTGAATTCTTTTTCTTTGAGTTCTTTTTTGAGTTCCTCGAGGAAAACGCATAGCGGAGGCGATAATAGTGCCCAACGAAGGATTGGTTAAAGGGACCATAGAACGGATCGCCGGCCCCCTGGTCATCGCCAAGGGAATGACGGGCGCCAGCATGTACGACGTGGTGCACATCGGCGAGATCGGTCTGGTCGGAGAGATCGTGGAGCTGGAGGGGGACAATGCCTCCGTCCAGGTCTACGAGGAGACCTCGGGGCTCATGCCCGGGGAGCCCGTTGTCTGTCTCGGCGAGCCCCTGAGCGTCGAGCTGGGGCCCGGGATCATCGAGCAATTCTATGACGGCATCCAGCGCCCGCTCGAGCTGATCGAGCAGGCGGCGAAGAGCCATTTCATCTCGCGCGGGATCAACGTCCCCGCGATCGACCGCAAGAAGAAGTGGAAGTTCGAGCCCCGCGTGAAGGCCGGCGACGTCGTCGAGCCCGGCGACATCCTGGGGACCGTGCAGGAGACGATCGTCGTGGAGCACCGCATCATGGTGCCAAACGGCATGAGGGGCAAGGTCAAGAGCATCCAGTCCGGGGACCACACGGTCGAGGACGTCATCGCCGTGCTGGACGACAGCGGGACGCAGCACGAGGTGCGAATGCTCCAGCGGTGGCCCGTGCGTCAGCCGCGCCCGGTCGCCAGACGCCTGGCGCCCAACGTGCCGATGAGCACGGGGCAGCGCGTCGTCGACGCCTTCTTCCCCATCGCGCTGGGCGGGACGGCCTGCGTGCCCGGGCCCTTCGGTTCGGGAAAGACGGTCATCCAGCACCAGTTCGCCAAGTGGGCCCAGGCCCAGATCGTCGTCTACGTCGGCTGCGGCGAGCGCGGCAACGAGATGACGGACGTGCTTCTGGAGTTCCCCGAGCTGGAGGACCCGCAGTCCGGGCACCCGCTGATGAAGCGGACCACGCTCATCGCCAACACCTCCAACATGCCCGTCGCGGCGCGCGAGGCCTCCATCTACACGGCCATCACGCTGGCCGAGTACTACCGGGACATGGGCTACTCCGTCGCCTTGATGGCGGACTCCACGAGCCGCTGGGCCGAGGCCCTGCGCGAGATGTCCAGCCGCCTCGAGGAGATGCCCGGCGAGGAGGGCTACCCCGCCTACCTCGGGACGCGTCTGGCGTCCTTCTACGAGCGCGCCGGCCGCTGTATCGTCAAGGGAAAGGACGGGCGCGAGGGCTCCATCAGCGTCATCGGAGCGGTCTCGCCTCCCGGCGGCGACCTCTCCGAGCCCGTCACGCAGAACACGCTGCGCGTCACCAAGGTGTTCTGGGGACTGGACGCGAACCTGGCCTATCAGCGCCACTTCCCGGCCATCAACTGGCTCTCCAGCTACTCGCTCTACACGGAGCGCCTGGACGCCTACTGGGACGAGAAGTTCGACGACGAGTGGAGCGGCCTCCGCGTCGAGGCGATGAGCCTGCTCGAGGAGGAGGATCAGCTGCGCGAGGTCGTGCGCCTGGTCGGCATCGACGCCCTCTCCAAGGAGGAGCGCATGGTGCTGGAGACGGCGAAGTCCCTGCGCGAGGACTTCCTGCACCAGAACGCCTTCCACGAGATCGACACCTACGCCTCGATGGAGAAGCAGTTCAAGATGCTGAAGACCATCGTCCGGTTCCACCATCTGGGCATGGACGCCCTCAAAAAGGGCGCTCCCATGAACGAGCTCTTCAACCTTCCGGTGCGCGAGCAGATAGCCCGCATGCGCTACCTGGAGGAGGCCCAGATCGGCCAGATCGACAAGATTGAGGATACGATAAAGGAACAGATCAACGGGATCGTCCCGGTGGGTGGTGAGAGCAATGTTGCCTAAGGAATACCGGACCATATCGGGCCTCTCCGGGCCCCTGATGATGGTCGAGAACACGAGCGGCGTCCGTTACGACGAGCTGGTCGAGATCGAGCTCGGCAATGGGGAGAAACGCCGCGGGCGCGTGCTCGAGATCGAGTCGACGCGCGCGCTGGTGCAGGTCTTCGAGGGGACGTCGGGGATCGACATCGCCGACACGAAGGTGCGCTTCATCGGCAAGGTCCTGACGCTTCCGGTGTCGCGCGACATGCTGGGGCGCGTCTTCAACGGGCGCGGAGACCCCATCGACGGCGGCGCTCCCCTGATCGCCGAGAAGAAGCTGGACATCAACGGGATGCCGATGAACCCCTACTCCCGCGACTTCCCCTCGGAGTTCATCCAGACCGGCATCTCCACGATCGACGGCCTGAACCCGATGGTGCGCGGCCAGAAGCTGCCCATCTTCTCCGCCTCCGGCCTCCCCCACAACCGCATGGCGGCGCAGATCGCGCGCCAGGCGACGGTCATCAGCGGACACGAGGACTTCGCCGTCGTGTTCGCCGCGATGGGCATCACGTTCGAGGAGGCATCCTTCTTCATGGAGGACTTCCGCAAGACGGGCGCGCTCCAGCGCACGGTGCTCTACATCAACCTGGCGGACGACCCGGCGATCGAGCGCATCACCACGCCGCGCATCGCCCTGACCGCCGCGGAGTACCTGGCCTTCGAGTGCGACATGCACGTCGTGGTCATCCTCACCGACCTGACGAACTACTGCGAGGCCCTGCGCGAGATCTCGGCGGCCCGCAAGGAGGTCCCCGGGCGTCGCGGCTACCCCGGCTACCTCTACACCGACCTGGCGACGATGTACGAGCGTGCCGGGCGTCTGAAGGGCAAGAGCGGCTCCATCACGCAGATCCCCATCCTGACCATGCCCGAGGACGACAAGACGCACCCGATTCCCGACCTCACCGGCTACATCACGGAGGGGCAGATCATCCTGAGCCGCGGCCTTCACCGCAAGGGCATCTACCCGCCGGTGGACGTCATGCCCTCCCTGTCCCGACTCAAGGACAAGGGTATCGGCAAGGAGAAGACCCGCGAGGACCACGCCGACCTGATGAACCAGCTCTTCGCGGCCTATGCGAGGGGCAAGGAGGCCAAGGAGCTGGCGGTCATCCTCGGCGAGGGCGCTTTGACGGATGAGGACAAGGCGTTCGCGAAGTTCGCCGACGCCTTCGAGGATCGCTACATTCGCCAGGGCGAGTACGAGAACCGTACCGTCAAGGAGACGCTCGAGCTGGGCTGGGACCTGCTGACGATGGTTCCGACGAAGGAGCTGAAGCGTATCCGCGACGCCTATATCGAAAAGTACCTGAAACCCCTGCTCGAGAAGAAGGCGGAACAGGGCGCGAAGGCGTAAGGGGGCGGTGGAGCGATGGCACGCATCAACGTCAACCCCAACCGCATGGAGCTGTCGAAGCTCAAGAAGCGCCTGGTCGTCGCCAGACGGGGGCACAAGCTGCTGAAGGACAAGCAGGACGCCCTGATCAAGGCGTTTCTGGAGCGGGCTCGGGCGGGCAAGGCGCTCCGGGAGAAGGTGGAGGCGGAGCTCCAGGAGTGCTACGGCACCTTTGCCTTCTCCCGCGCTCAGACGACGCCCGAGATCCTGGAGCAGGCGCTGA
The DNA here is from genome assembly GCA_963514535.1 of uncultured Fretibacterium sp. Taxonomy (GTDB): domain Bacteria; phylum Synergistota; class Synergistia; order Synergistales; family Aminobacteriaceae; genus CAJPSE01. The sequence continues at coordinate 11,384 of CAUPUB010000025.1, read as the reverse complement.
TCTTTCCCGGCGCGCGCTGCACCCTTTCCGTGGCCTGGCGCAACGTCATGAGCGTCATGGTCCCGAAGTACGACGTCAAGCAGGAGGGCAACCCCGTAAACTACGGGTTCGCCTCCGTGCCGCTTCTCCTGGATGTGGCGCTGGAGCAGTTCAGCAAGCTGATCCTCCGCCTGCTGGAACTGGCCGCGGAGGAGAAGGCCATCCGCCTGATGGCGGGCGAGATTGAGCGCACCCGACGCCGCGTCAACGCGCTGGAGTACGTCATGATCCCCAACCTGCAGGAGACGATCCGCTACATCAGCATGAAGCTGGACGAACAGGAACGCTCGACCCTCAGCCGCCTGATGAAGATCAAGGAGATCGTCCGCTCGGCGTGATGCTCCTTATCCGGGCAAAAGGACAAAAAAGCAAAAGAGCGAAAGAGCGAAGCTCCCCCGCGCGGGGGAGCTTCGCTCTTTAACAGACCTCTCCAGGGCTTCGCCCTGGACCCACCCAGGGGACTCGTCCCCTGGGGACCCCGGGAAAAAAGGACTGCTATAGAACCGTCATCGAGTAAAACGCCTGCATGAAAGGGAGGGTGCCGCACAGCTCATCTGAGAAAAAATGTTTTTTTTGTGAACATTTCAAATGCCTGATAGCCGTTGTCTTGGCAGCTGGGACAAGGGGAGACAACTGTTCGGACGAGCCCCAGCTTATACGGACATTTGTCACAGGGCGGAACGACCGAGTACATCAGCTTCTTCATAAATTTCATCGCGTATCCCTCCTGTCCTATCTATCTCCTGCTAGCGCACCTCTCCAAATTTTCAGCTCTCCTGATCTATTTCTTCGTCCAACTTTTCTAGGCTAAAATCGCTATAACACATAACCGCCTCTACCATTACTAAAGCAGCAACACCTAGATCATCTGTCCAACCGAAAATAGGAACTGCGTCGGGTATCAAGTCTATTGGGAAGACAATGTATCCAAGAGCGGCGATGATCACTGCCTTATATTTCGTTGGTGTAGCCGGATTCTTATAAACAGACAGCAGATGCCCCAAGGCCTCCACTATCTTGCCTGTCAGATTGGAAACCCATGCGTAGCTGTCTCTAGTGTTTTTCCTCAATTTTTTCAACAGCCTGTATGCAACGTCTTCGTCAAAGTGCTTTGCATATTGCTCCAGTTCCTCTTGCCCCAATTCCCCTTGCTCCAGATTCTCTTTGTCTCCCATCCTTAATCACCTCGTCCTTACCTGTTCTCCGTCCGCTTCCTCTTCTTCAACATTGACCGTCAATGGCCTAGATTCGCCTCAAAGGCAGTGATTTATCCTTCATATCCTTTAGGGTATTGGATATCAAGGCCCGAGCGATTGGACAGATTGGAAACTTTCGTATTCAAAATCCGGGCATGGCAGGCCAGGAGCTGTTCTTTGATGTCTTCAAGTTCGGATTTTGTATGAGGAACGATATATTTCTCGCTCCCCGCGTCAAGAAGCGCAAGGTACCATTTCACGATTTCCAGCTTTCCGAGGCAGTATGAGGAAAGCATTTGTCGATCGTTGTTATCTTGAATGCTATCCGTTTCAATGGTGATATACGATACCAGGTCATAAGGTATCTTTTTCAACCTTTCCGGCCCCTTTCTGTTCCAAAACACCACCATTGCCCCCTCGATAACGCTGTCTTAATCTGTGGATTGGGACTATTGCATTAAACTTAATAATCCATTAAATTACCCATTGTTTTTATTTTGACAAACCAGGTTCCCCAACAATCCCACGATTTTAGAAACCCCTTCTTACTGCTAAAACGGGCGGGCTTCACATTAAGCCTTCTGTTCAAATTGGACTTGGGACAAAAGCAACCATAGCCATTGCCCTCAGCGGACTAGCCTGATATTGAGCTTGAGCACCCCCTTACCTCGGAGGCACGCCACTAGCTTGCGAGCCTCCTCACGCAGGGCGCTTTCAAGAAAATTCATCCAGCTGCTCCATCATAAGCGGCTCTCTCTTCTTCCTTCACATAAACTCAATCATTCTAACATGTTTATGTTATAAGAGCAAACATATATTTTCCTCCCCCTCCACTCTAGAATAACGTAAGAGGTGGGCATTATGCTCAAAAGAACAATCGTCATTCGTAAGAAATCCGGAATCAGAGGCGAGGATGGCTACAAGACCTTTTCCGTCAGGCTCAGGGAGGAAACGGTCGCGGCGCTCGAGGCGTTGGCTGAAAAAAGCAATCGGTCCCGGAATGAAATCATCAACATCGTTCTGGAGCAGGCACTTGATAGCGATAACATAGAGGTGACCGAGTAACGGAATCTTGATTCTGAGAGGGACGGTTTATCCGCCTCTTCTTGAACTACCCTGCGGATTCAACTGCTTTCTTTATGCCGCTTACTTTATAGGATCGATGTTAGCGAGGCTCAGACTTTAACCCTCGATGCGAAAAACTCGACTTTCGCTCCTTCGTTGCTCTCCACGACAATCCGCTCCGCGCAATATTTTTCGATTACCTGGAGAATGGCGTCTTCAGCGGAGGGGGCATCGACCTCCACGGGCATGGATATTTTTTCGACGATCTCCACTTTATACCTTCCCATAACCTCAACCTCAAGCCCCTTTCAGCAGGATTATTCCCTGGCGCCCCCGCTCCGTGCTCTTTCAACAGGCCGATAGGATGCAGGGGCGAAATAACCCTATCATAATTATCACCGTCCCCACACAAGATACAAAAAACCGAGCCGGGATACATACCCCCGTCTCGGTTTGCTCTTTATCCTGCCACTTCGTCAGAGCGTATCCCCGGTGCCGCGCGGCTCACCTCGGCGGCATTCCCACAAGCTGTTCGATGTTCCGGACGACCTCCGGCGACAGCCCCATCGAGGCGGCCAGGTGGTCCAGGTACGCGCGTTCCGCCGGGGTATCCACCTCGATGGCCATGAGCGAAACGGAGTAGACCTGCGCGGCCAGATCGGGACGCCCCCGGACCGCGGCAACGATTGCGTCCGTGGTCATCGGGCTTTGAAGTTGCCCGATGACGTAGTTCATCCCCTCCTGGTCGATCCCGGCCTCCTTCATTTTTCCGGTGATGCGGTTCAGTTCGTCCGCATCGACCGTGCCGTCCGACTTCGCCGCGTCAAGCATCGCGGTGAGGAGCAGGTGCGCGTCGCTCTCGAAGTTCTGCGGAGCCGCGCAGGCCGGGGACGCCGCAGGTCCGGCCGAGAGCTGAGGAGCCTGCCCGGCATTCTTGAGGGCCTTGAAGGCCATCATACCCAGGAGACCCATGACCCCGCCGCCGATCCCTCCAAGGGGCACGCCCGACCGCCCGTTCCCCGACCCCGACAGCGCGCCCAATAAAGCCCCGATACCCGCCGCAGCCAGGTTGTCCTTACCCCCCACCGCCTGCCCTGCGCTGTTCACGAAGTTCTGCCCCGCCCCCATCAGACCGGACAGAATGCCCGAAAGCCCACCGCCCTGCGCATCGGCGGACGCGTTCGCCGCGTTCCGTATCCGCGCCCCCGAGGACGGGCTCATGCCGCCCTGCGTCAACGCACCCAAAAGATCCATCATGCCAACCGCCATCGCTATTCCCCTCACATTCTCCCAGACAGAGGCGCCAGCCCCAGCCAATCGAAACAGCCCCTGACCATCGCGGCCCCTCTTGTCAGCCCGTTCAGTCCGACCAACGCTCGAGGTGCACAGCCCCCTCGTCGACGCCGCGGTGCGGGGGTTTGCTCTCGGCGCCGTAGCCAACCACAGCGATACCCATGGCCCGGACGTCCTGAGGCGTCCTCAGAAGAGCCTCGATCTTCTCGGGTAGGCCGTCCCGACCCCGGCAGACCCCAAGCCAGACGGAGCTCAGGCCCAGCCCCTCCGCGGCCAGCAGGATGTTCTGCATCGCGGCGGCACAGTCCTCCTCCCACCAGGGGTTTTCCCTTCCCTCGTGCAGGATGGTCCCGCAGACGACCAGGGCCAGCGGGGCCTGGAAAAGCATCTTGCCGTAGGGATGGACCTCCGCCAATGCGTCCAGGTTCCCCCGGTCCCGAATCACGACGAAGCGCCAGGGGCGCCTGTTGGCTGCGCTGGGCGCGGCACAGGCGCACTCCAGAAGCAGGTCGACCTTCTCCTGCTCCACCGGCCTGTCGGCATAGCGCCTCACGCTCCGGCGCGCCCGTATCCCCTCCAGAACCGCACGATTCTCCACAAAATCCACCCCTTTCAGGATAAAGATGGGGAAGGGAATCAAAGCATGCGCAGGACCGTTCCCCCCCACGAAAGCCCCACGCCGAACCCCATCACGAGCACGGAGTCCCCCTTGCCGAGCCGGCCGGACTGCATCGAGTCATACAATGCAATCGGGATGGTGGAGCTGACGGTGTTGCCGTACTTCTCGATGTTGAACACAAATTTTTCCTCAGGGATGGCGAGGACCTCGCGAAGCTTCACCAGCATCATATGGCTGGCCTGGTGCAGGACCACGAGACGGAGGCCCTCCAGAGAGGTCCCGTTCCGCTCCAGCGTATCGTTCATGCAGCCCGGAGCGACCTCCATCGAGAACTTGAGGATTTCCGGACCATCCATGTAAAGGTTCTCCGGGGTACGAACGTTGCCCCACTTGTTCTTCGTCTCGACCCGCGTCTCCGGGGAGGAAGGCCGGGCCCACGCCCCGGCGGGGATGATCAGCCTCTCCGCTCCAGATCCATCCGTCCCCAGGACGAACTCCCCGATCCCCCGCTCGGCGGAGGCCTCCACCAAGGTCGCCGCCGCCGCATCCCCGAAGAGGGTACGGGTGCTCTTGTCCTGCGGATGTATGGTCCGGGTTATGGTCTCGGCCGTAATCAGCAGGACCCTCCTCGCCACGCCGCCGAGGATCAACCCCTTGGCCAGCGCCAGTCCATAGATAAACCCCGAGCACCCCAGGTTGTAGTCCAGGGCGCCGGTGTCCTTCCGCAGCCCCAGGCGATTCTGGACGATGCAGGCCGTGGCCGGCAGAAAATAATCGGGGCATTCCGTGCAGAGCAGCAGGAAATCAATAGAACTCCTGTCGATGCTGTGCTCCTCGAAAAGACGTTCTCCCGCCGCCACCGCAAGGTCGGAGACCTTCTCGTCGCCGACGACGCGCCGCTCCGACACGCCGGTCTTGCCGTAAATTTTATTCTCCGTCCAGGTCCCGAACTGGCGGACCAGCTCCGCGTTGTTCAAGACCCCCTCCGGAAGATATACCGATATGGCCCTCACGGCCACCTCGTGACCCATTCGACTCCAGCCTCCATCATGTAATCCGTGTAATCCGGCCCCCTCACTCCTCGGGGCCGATGTTTCAAACAGCTGTCCGGGCGCGGGCGTTCACTTCCCCTTCGTCCCTCCCGCAGAGAGGGTTGCAAGGCGCCGGGCCGCGAGCTCGGCCTGGGGAGTCCCCGGATAGAGGCGGGCAACCTGCGTGTAGGCCTCCCTCGCCCTCTCCGTGTCCTTCTCCTCATCCCAGACAACGGCCTCGGCCAGGGCGACGAAGGGCCGGCAGGATGCCGGAAGCGTCTCCGCTCGCTGCCCCAGCAGCTCGCGGCAGAGCTCCGCGGCCCGCTCCCGCTTCTCCGTCCCGGAGTACAGCAGAATCAGGCGGCTGCGGACCTGCAGTCCCCAGGCCGAATCCGGATAGCGATCCAGGAAGAGCTCCAGAACCTCCTGCGCCGCCTGCTCCTTAGGCTCCGGAAAGGCATCCAGGTAGAGGTTGGAGAGCGCCCACAGGGCCTCCTCAGCCTCCTTGGTCGCCGGACAGGATTCCAGAATCTCCTGATAGAGAGACTCCCGCTCCTTGGCCTGCGTCTCGGAAAGACGTGAGATGGCAAGACGAAGCTCCAGCGCCCTCCGTTTCTGCTCCTCGGAGCCCGGCTCCGCGCCCAAGACAGGGGGGAGGCCCAGGATTAGGAGCAATCCGCAGAAAAACGTCCCCCAGAATTTTTTTCCTCCGCCCATTCCGGCCCATCCGCACACGCGTTCCGCCTCCCTCATGAACGGCCGCCCGGCCGTTCGTATTGAGCACTTGGTGCTATTACCTACTGCCATCGCACACGTTATTTTAACCGCTCCATTCCCATTCGACAACGGGGAACCGAGGCGGCGGCCAGCCACTGGTTTGAGAAAAAGAAAATATGCGCAGGATAAGCGAAAGGACAGCCAACGAAACGTGCAGGCTCTCATCGATATCCTGCATTCGATATTGAAGTCGTCCCCCTTTGGTTTTTCCGTTCAAAGAGGTAACGAGCTATTAGGCTGGAATGTAATGAGCGATTCGGAATAATGTCCCGGAATTTTTCATCGCCATAGCGGCAGGCTGGCTCGACCGTCCGAGGCGTATTCGCGTCTCCCGCCATTCCCGGGCCGACACGGCAAATACCGGCAGATCAAAAAGGCCTTTTTTCTGCTCATACGCCGCCCCAATTTCCGCTACTGTCACCCCTCCCATCCGGGGGCGCTGAGGGGACCCCTTCTGCGGCAGCCGGCCCAAGCTCCGTCTCCGTATGAGAGTCCCCGCTCAACTCTTCCTCCCACGGGTAGACGACCGCCTTGCCCATCGGAACCCCCGCAGACTGCATTCGAGGGACAGGATTAGCGGCGGCGGGGGCTTCCCTGCCCCGTACAGCCTCATCCGTTCCCTGGAACACGTCTTTATGAGAGTTCAATATGTAGTGCACCCCTATCAGCGGCCCCCACAATGCCAGTCCATTACTGGAAAATGGGAACCCGTTTCCGAACACGACCCATCCCCACCCGGACAGTACCAGAAAGGACAACAGGGACGCGACGTTACGCTCATTCACTCCCGTCGTGTTCCCTCCTGTGGTCCGATAGGTCAGGATATTATGCACGGCAATGAAGTCCAATATTCCGGGGAAAAGCATCTTTCCCACGACCATATAGGACAGAAACAGGGAAACGGCTATCGAGGACGCCGTATACAGGAATGCCTCAAGACCATACCTAACGCCCTTCCGTTTCACGATGAAACGTATGACGGTAGGGAGCAGAAGAAAAAACACATACAGATATGCGACCGTCACTATGAAGATACTCCGGAAGAAAAGAGCTTCCACTCGAGGGGAGACAGATGAAAAATCAGGAGCGATCACGTAAAACAAGAGAAGGGACAACGCAGGATAGACGAGGTAAGACACCAGCAGCTTCATCTTATCCTCACGTCCTCACGGGAAACGGCGCTATGAAATGCCGCCGGCATGCAAAAGAGCCATTCCGTTTCCAAGAGCCCTTATCTCGAATATCCACGCCCAACACCCTCCCGTTTATGATAGAGATCAACAACATACCATGAACCAATCCTTCACTTCATTGTAACATAACCCTCATGCCCTGCCCCTCCATTCATCGTCGGCCCTCGCAGCCCCATGGGGCGTTCACACGTGCAGCCAGCTTTTGAAGCCCTCGCCCACCACCTCGGAGACATCGGAGAGGATCACGAACGCGGTGGGGTCGACCGATGCGATGAAGCGCTTGAGCGGCGGGACCTGCCGACGGGGCAGCACCACCAGAAGCATCTCGACGGATGCGCCGAGGTAGGCCCCCGTAGCGGGGATAATGGTGGCCGAACGTTCGAGCTCCGTCATGATGAAGCCCGCAATTTCCCTGTGCCGGGCGCTGATGACCAGGATCTGAGTGCGCCGGTGAAAGGAGCGGACGACGTTGTCGATGACCATCGTCTCGATGTAGAGCAGAAACGCCCCGAGGAGCATCTGCTCCAGGGTGACGACCGCGAAGGAACCGAGCAGGATGATGACATTGATGTAGAACGACATCGCCCCGACGTCCACGCCCCATCGCTTCTTCGCCGCCATCACCACCACGTCCGTCCCGCCGGAACAGGCGTCCACGCGGAACAGCATCCCGAAGCCGACGCCGCTCACCACACCGGAAAAGATGGCGGCCAAAAGGGTGTTCTCGATGACGGGATAACGGAACCACTCGAAGAAAGGCACCATCAAGCTCGTCAGAACAGTTACGTAAAGCGTCCAGAGGGCGAAGCGAGTCGAGAGGAAACGCCAGCCCCAGAGCAGCAGAAGCGTGTTCCCTACAGTGATGAACCAGGCCGGGGAGATGCCCCAGAGGTAATTGGTGATGAGGGCGATGCCGGTCACCCCGGCCCCGGCGAACTTATAGGGCACCACCAGCGCGACAATGGCGAAGCAGACGAGGGCCGTCCCCACCGTCGTGCTCAGCAGCGTCGCCCACTCCTCCCGCAGCCAGATCCTGCAAAATGCCACGCCCCGAACCATCCATTCCTTCACTGACGCTTTCTCCGACGCTCTCATCGACGCCACGCTCCAGACACCATGCAAAATTTTAACGACCCATTTTCCCATTTCATCGTAAAGCAACTTTTTTATCTTATCACAGCTCTTCTCGTACTATCGTCGAGGGATATCTCCATAAGAAAAACGCGGGGCCCCCGCACGAAGCGGAAGGCCCCACGGCCGAACCACGAAATGACAACCCTCCCCTAGCGCCGGGAGGGGTCGAACTCCCCATCGAGCAGCTTTCGGAACGCCTCCAGATCCATGCTCCCCAGGTCGCCCTTGCTGCGCTCACGCACCGCGACGACCCGCGCCTCCTTCTCCTTGTCCCCGATCACGATCATATAGGGGACCTTCTGGAGCTGCGCGTCGCGGATGCGTTTCCCCAGCTTCTCGTCGCGCTCGTCCGTCTCCACGCGCAGACCCCAGCCGCCGAGGGTCCCCTCCAGTTCACGGATGTAGTCCCGGTGCTCCTCCGCGATGGGGATGAGCTTCACCTGGACGGGGGCGATCCAGAACGGGAACGCGCCGGCGTAGTGCTCTATCAGGATGCCGAAGAATCGCTCCAGACTGCCCAGGACCGTGCGGTGTAGCATAACGGGCCGATGCTCCTGGCCGTCGGCCCCGACGTAGTGCATGTCGAAGCGCTCCGGCATCTGGAAGTCCAGCTGGATGGTGCCGCACTGCCAGGTCCTGCCGATGCAGTCCTCCAGGTGGAAGTCGATCTTGGGTCCATAGAAAGCCCCGTCCCCCTCGTTGACCCGATAGGGCGTTCCCGTCGTCTCCAGCGCGTCCCTGAGGGCTGCCTCGGCAGCCTCCCACTGCTCCGGCTCGCCCATCGAGTTCTCCGGGCGCGTCGAGAGCTCGACCGAGTAGCGGAACCCAAAGACATCTTTATAGATGTACTCGCACAGGTTCATGATACCGACGACCTCGTCCTTCACCTGGTCGGGCTGGCAGTAGAGGTGCGCATCGTCCTGGGTGAAGCAGCGCACGCGCATCAGCCCGTGGAGCACCCCACTGCGCTCATGCCGGTGAACGATGCCCAGCTCCGCCATGCGCAGCGGCAGGTCACGGTAGCTGCGGAGCTGCGTCTTATAGACCAAGATGCCGCCGGGGCAGTTCATCGGCTTGACGGCAAAGGGCTTCTCGTCAATCTCGGTGAAGTACATGTTTTCCTTGTAGTGATCCCAGTGCCCGGACTGGAGCCAGAGGGAGCGGTCGAGGATCAGCGGCGTGCGGATCTCCACGTAGCCGCGCCTCAGGTGCTCCCGGCGCCAGAAGTCGATAAGCGTATTCAGGACGGCCATCCCCTTGGGATGGAAGAACGGGAAGCCCGGTCCCTCATCGTGGAGGCTGAACAGGTCCAGCTCGCGCCCCAGCTTGCGGTGATCGCGCAGCTTCGCCTCCTCCAGGCGCTTCAAGTGCTGTTTCAGCTCGTCCGGAGTGGCGAAGGCCGTGCCGTAGACGCGGGTCAGCATCTTGTTCTTCTCGCTGCCACGCCAATAGGCCCCTGCGACGGAGAGCAGTTTGAAGTTGCGCAGCCAGGACGTGTCGGGGACGTGGGGCCCCCGGCACAGGTCCACGTAGTTCCCCTGCCGATAGAGCGAGACGCCCGGGACGTCCAGGTCCGTAATCAGCTCCACCTTGTAGGGATCACTGCGGTCCCCGAAGAACCCAAGCGCCTCGTCCCGCCCCATCTCCACCCGATCGATCCGCTCCGCCGCCCCCGCGAGGCGGCGCATCTCCGACTCGATGGCGGGCAGGTCCTGCTCCGTGATCGCCCCGGCGACGTCCACGTCGTAGTAGAAGCCGTCCTTGATACAGGGCCCGATCCCGAAGTGCGTTCCAGGATAGAGGTTCTCGATGGCCTGGGCCATCAGGTGCGCGCAGGAGTGGCGGAGGATGGAGAGCCCATCCTCCGAGCCCGCCAGAACGGGCTCAAGCGTCCCCCCGACCGAGACCTCCCGCTCCAGATCCAGCAGCTCACCGTCCAGCTTCCCGGCCAGAGCCTTCTTCTCCTGTCCCAGTCCGGCCAGCGCCTCGGACACCTTGACCAAGCTCCGGTCGAACTCGCAGACCTTGCCGTTGTTTCCCTCAAAACGCAGCATAATCCATCCCCCCAATTTGAAAATAAAAAAACGCCCACGTTCTCTCCATAAGCATGGAGACGACGTGGGCGCATTCGTGTCGCGGTTCCACTCCATTTCCGGCATGGCCACACAGCGGCCTCCGGCTCTCGAACCCGCTGTATGGGGCGGAACCCCGGCGCCTTATCCCGATATACGGCCTCGACACCCGCTCGGAGGGGGTCTTCGCCTCGTCCAACGCGGCGGAACTCTCAGCCAACGGCTCCGTCTCTCTGTGCGTCTCATCCTCGGGGCGGAAAAAGCCCTCCGGCGAGGTTACTCGTCCTCTTCATCGCGATTCACTCGATATCGATAATGCGTGACAGGATACCACCAAACGCACCTTTCGGCAAGGGGATGGGGGCATCAAAACTGCAACCGATATCAATAGAATCGCCCGTCCCCTTTTCGTCGACTGGATCCACTCACTCCGCGACAAACATCATTTCCATTCCGCTAAAGCCCGGCCGTGTGCTTTTTAGCATCGACGACGATGACCGCGGACGTTACGGTGCGTCCCTCTCCGTCGTAGGGCTTCGCATAGCCCTTCTCCTCTATCTGCTTTCGCCCCTCGTCCCGAAGCCTCGCGATCTCCCCCGCGCTCCGCGCCAGCTTGAACTCCAGCACCACCGCGCGGCTCGAAAAAAGGACCAGGACGTCGCTCCGTCCCCCGCGCCAGCAACGCTTCTCGTGTCGCGTTCATCTTCTCGGCGGCGGCGTCGATCCAGCCGAAAAGTCCGCCTCGAGCTCCTCCTGCGTGTACCCCACGATATCCCCGAACTGCCAATCCATCGAGATATCGTCCAGGTTGTTCATGGCGGAGAAGACGCCTGTCTTCGGCCAGGTGGCCAGCTCACGGGCGCCGCTAAGGCGACCGGCGCTGTGCCGATCGGCTCCGTCTGTCCGAAGTGTGGGACACTTCGGACAGACGGAGATCCCCACTATCATCAAGAAACGAATATACT